>NZ_JBVVPA010000016.1:0-212993 GCF_055807555.1 Bradyrhizobium sp. Ken64
CCGCACCGCGCCGCGTCCCTTGGGTAGTGGCTTATCCTGCTCGGGCAAATCCTCAAACAATTGATCGTCAGCCATCATCTGCCCCTGCTTCGCCCCGTCATCGAATCATAGCAAAGCGGCTACGGCAAATGCCCGTTTAGACGAAAGATTCTCACCCTCTCAGGATGAGGCTAGGCGGCATCGGCGCCTGTTGAATTGCCGCCGTACACTCCGTCCTCATCCTGAGGAGCCCGCCTAAAGCGGGCGTCTCGAAGGATGGCCGCGGGGAAACCGCTCTCGAATGTGATCGCGCTCTCGCTCAACGGGCATGCGCGAAAAACGCTTGACCCGGGCAGTCCCGGATGGTCGGAAGGACCGTCCAGGGATGAAACACACAATGCGGCTTCCGTTCTTCTACGGCTGGGTCGTGGTCGCGGTGACCTTCGTCACCATGGCCATCGGCGTCAACGCGCGCACCGCCTTCTCGCTGTTCTTTCCTCCCATCATCTCCGAATTCGGCTGGGAGCGCGGCGTCACCGCGGGCGCCTTCTCCTTCGGCTTCGTAGTGTCGGGCATGGTCAGCCCGCTGATCGGCCGGTTGATGGATCGCGCCGGCCCGCGCGCGGTGATGGAGCTCGGCGTGGTTCTGATGGGTGGCGGGCTGCTGCTCGCGCCGCTCACGAGCGAGCCCTGGCATCTCTATGTCACCATCGGCGTCATGGTCGGCGCCGGCTCGGTGTGTCTCGGTTATTCCGGCCAGTCGCTGTTCCTGCCGAACTGGTTCATCCGAACGCGCGGCCTCGCCATCGGCATCGCCTTCGCCGGGGTCGGCATCGGTTCGGTGACGCTGCTGCCGTGGGTGCAGCACATGATCGAAGGGACCGGCTGGCGCACCGCCTGCACGGCGATGGGCTTGATGGTCCTGATCGTGCTGGCGCCGATCAATCTGTTCCTGCACAGGCGCCCCGAGGATATCGGCCTGCGGCCTGACGGCGATGCCGCGCCGGCCGCAGGCGCCGCAAAACCCGTCTCCAACATCGTCGATCCCGTCTGGGCCAGGACCGAATGGACACTCCGGAAAGCGGTCGCCACGACGCGGTTCTGGTGGATTGCGCTCGGCTATTTCTGCGGCCTGTACATTTGGTACGCGGTGCAGGTGCACCAGACCAAATTCCTCCTCGACATCGGCTTCAGCCCGGGTGTTGCGGTG
Source organism: Bradyrhizobium sp. Ken64 (assembly GCF_055807555.1). NCBI lineage: Bacteria > Pseudomonadati > Pseudomonadota > Alphaproteobacteria > Hyphomicrobiales > Nitrobacteraceae > Bradyrhizobium > Bradyrhizobium sp. Ken64. The sequence continues at coordinate 1,190 of NZ_JBVVPA010000016.1, forward strand.
TGGGCGCTCGGCATCGTCAGCCTGCTCGGTATTCCTGGGCAGATCCTGCTCGGCCATGTCTCCGACCGGATCGGGCGGGAATGGGTGTGGGCGATCAGCTGCGCGGGTTTTGCGATCTCTTTCGCCGCGCTGATGGCACTGAAATTCCAGCCGTCATTGTGGCTGGTCTACCTCATGGTGTTCACGCAGGGCGCGCTCGGCTACGGCCTGACCTCGATCATGGGCGCGGTGGTATTCGAGATTTTTCAGGGCAGGCACCAGGGCAGCATTTTCGGCACGATCATGCTGGCGGCATTGGCCGGCGGCGCGGCCGGTCCCTGGGTCACCGGCTTGCTTTACGATCGGGCCGGCGACTACACGCTCGCCTTTGGCGTTGCCATCATCGTGAGCGGATTGTCGGCGCTCTCGATCTGGCAAGCCGCGCCGCGCAAGGTGCGCGCCGTCGCCGGCAAGCTTCCGGCGGGCGGCGGCGCCGAATAGGTTCCGTACGCACCGAATTACCTTCGCGTCTTTTGCGGAACGTTAAGCATGTCGCGTCTTGGCGCGGTGCGAGCGGACTGCAAAAACGTCTTGGACACCATCGCGGCGCTAGCCTCGTTGCCGTATCTCCCGATGCCTCCGGGTCTAGTGATGTCCGCCTCCGATCGTGCCATGACAGAAACTCCGGAAGTGCTGTTGGCCGCGCTCGAACGTGCCGAAGAGGGCATCGTCATCGTCGACAGCGCGCATCGCATCACGCATTTCAATGCCGGTGCGGAGCGGATCTGGAAACTCGCGCGCGCTGATGTGCTCGGCCGCGACGCCGAAATTCTCACCCTCAAATGCCTTCAGGCCGATCCGGTTGCAGAATTCCGTGACGAGATCAGCCTGGTGCGCCGTGACGGCAGCCGCATCCGCGCGGCCATCTCGCTTTCATCCATTGCAAGTGAAGGCATTACCTACCGCATCGTGTTCGCGCGCGATGTCACCGCGGATGCCGAGCGCCGCGCCAGAATCGGGCTGCTCCACGCCGTCTCCGACCAGACCAACCGCGCGGTGCTCATCACCGACACCGAGCAGAAGATCGTCTACGTCAATGCCGCCTTCACGACGCTGTTCGGCTACACCAGCGAAGAAGCCGAGGGCCGCCGTGCCAGGGGGCTGATCGCCGGCCGCCACACCGATCGCAAGGCCGTTGCGAAGCTCGTCAAGCGCCTGATGGATGGCGGCCACCGCGGCGAGGTCGAGATGCTCGCCTATGACAAGGACGGCGAGGAGATCTGGGTCTGCGCCCGCATCGATGCCTTCCGCGACAGGAAGGGCCAGGTCAAGCACATCTTCGCGCTGCTCGAGGACATCACCGAGACCAAGCAGCTGCACTCGCTGCAGCAGCTCATCATGGGCGCGCTCGCTGATGAGGTTCCGATCGGCGAGATCGCAGACCGGCTGTGCCGCCGTGTCGAGCAGATGGCGCCCGACGTCGTCTGTTCGCTGCTGCACGTCGACGCCGCGGGCCTGATCCATCCGCTGGGCGGCCCAAGCCTGCCCGAGGACTATTCCCGCGCACTGGAGGGCGTTGCCATCGGGCCCAATGTCGGCTCGTGCGGAACCGCGGCCTTCTACGGCGAGCCGGTGCTGGCGACCGATCTGGAGACCGACCCGCGCTGGCAGCCTTACAAGGCGATGCCGCTCGCGATGGGCCTGCGCGCATGCTGGTCGACGCCGGTCAAGGCCAAGGACGGACGGGTCATCGCCACCTTCGCCTTCTACTACCGGGAGCCGCGCGCGCCGAGCAATTGGCACCGCCGCATCGTCGAGGCCTGCGTCAATCTCGGCGCCTTCGCGATCGAGCGCAAGGAAGCGCGCGCCGAGATCGCGCGGCTCGCCTATCACGATATCCTCACCGGCCTGCCGAACCGCGCGCAATTGCGGCGCCTCATCACCACCGCCATCGATGCCTGCCCGACCGGCAGCCACGTCGCGCTGGCCTTCCTCGACGTCGATCATTTCAAGGACGTCAACGACACGCTCGGTCATGCCGCCGGCGACGAGCTCCTGATCCAGCTGGCGCAGCGCCTGCGCGAGCAGATCGGACCCGAGGACATGCTGGGGCGGCTCGGCGGCGACGAATTCGTGATCCTGCTGCCGCGGCGCAACGCCGAGGGTGCCGAGCGCGTCGCAGCCGGAATCACCGAAGCGCTGGCCGCGCCGCTGCGGCTCGGCTCCAGGCAGCTGCAGATGTCGGCGAGCATCGGCGTCAGCCTCTATCCTGATCATGCCACAGATATCGACACCCTGATGCAGCAGGCGGACGCGGCCATGTACATGGCCAAGCAGGCGGGACGCTCGACCCATCGCCTGTTCAGCGCCGAGATGAACGGGCTCACCGAGCAGCGGCTGGCCTTGATTGCGGCGCTGCGCCGCGCCATCGCCGAGGGCGCGCTGACCCTCAGCTACCAACCGCAGATCCGCAGCTGCGACGGCGCGATCCATGGCGTCGAGGCGCTGGCGCGCTGGCATGATGCCGAGCTCGGCGACGTCTCGCCGGCAAAATTCATCCCGCTCGCCGAAGAGTGCGGCCTGATCGAGCAGATCGGCCTGTGGTCGGTGCGCGAGGCCTGCCGGCAGATGGCGAGCTGGCGCCGCGCCGGGCTCGACATTCCATCCGTGTCGGTGAACCTGTCGCCGATCAATTTCCGCAACGTCACGCTGGCCGCGCGGCTCAAGGACATCCTCGCCGAATACGATCTGCCGGCGGACGCGCTGATGCTCGAGATCACCGAGGGCGCGTTCATGCAGGACAGCGTCGCCGCGCTCGAGACGATGAACGCGATCCGGGAGCTCGGCGTCGGGCTTTCCGTGGACGATTTCGGCACCGGCTATTCCAGCCTCAGCCGGCTCGCCCATCTGCCGATCCGCGAGCTCAAGATCGACCGCAGCTTCATGCGTGACATCGAGCGTGACGCTGGCGCGCTCGCGATTGCCACCGCCGTGGTGCGGGTCGGGCAGGGCCTCGGCATGACCGTCGTCGGCGAAGGCGTCGAGACCGAGGCGCAGCGCAAGGTGCTGGCCGAACTCGGCTGCGACGTTGTGCAAGGCTTCCTCTACGCGCCCGCGCTCGCGCCCGTAGCGTTCGAACGCTGGCTGATCGAGCACTGCGCCGAGCAGGCGCGGGCGATGCTGGCTCGTCTCGACATTGCACCGGCCGGCGCGACTGCGGTGAAGCGGTCGGCTTAGGGCGTCTGCTCTCGGAGCCGCCACAGCAGCAACGACCGGCTAGCGATCGAAATCAACGAAACGCGCTGCTTGGATCGTGGCTGGTTTGATTTTTGGTCGGCATTGACGCGGCAATGCATAGTGAACGGTCAGCAGACTTTCGTTCCTGTCATCGAAAATCAAATGATCGGTCAAGGCCATTTCCGCGCGCATAGCATTGCAGCAGAAGATCATCCATCGATTGAAAATGGGCAGCTGGCTCATGGACCGGTAAAGTTCGCCACACTCGATGGTCAGGTTCTGGCGGCCTTGCGCATTCGCCAATTCGAGCCGGGATCGAATCTCTTGCCGGAAACGATCCGTTGAAACCATGCGACATCCGATTGCCGAAAACCCTTCTGAGAGGGGGATCAGCCGGCCAGTATTGAAATCGAGCGATGAGCCCCGTCAACTCAGACGTCAGGCCGTGTGACCATAGAGTAACGCCAACACAAAGATACAGCTAATAAAGCCGATCTGGTTGATGCGCTCGTCTCGCTATTGGGCGACGGCGTTCCTATATACCCGATATCGCCGCCCGCCCTTGGCAGTTATCGGTGACTGAGAGCATTGCGCTCCCGCCTCAACCACGCAGGCGGTCGGATGTCCGATATCCCAGAATACAAATCTCCTGGACTGATTGGTATCGCCGGCGCCGGTGCGGGTCACTGCGTCGGCCTTCATGCATCGGAATCCATTTTCAATTGATCTGCAGCAGCGATCTCGCACGCAGATCGTCAGGAGGTTTACGTGGCAAACACAGCAACGATCCGAAACTCGAACGGGCTTCCGGCCACATTCACGGGATCGAAGACCGGGCAGGACGACGCTCCATTTGTCTTCGTCAAGGTCGGCGATGAAGAGCGCCGCATGCGAAGGGCTGAATGGGACGCGCTTCCGCCCTGGACCGGCCCGCGTCCGGCGCGAACGGTCAACGACTGATCGCACAGCCTTTGGGAGGCCCGATTGACGGTCGAACATGCCATCGTGCGAACCAAGCCGAAGCCCTGGGGCAGCCTCGATCTGCGGCCCTGGAGCCTGGCGTCGACGAGCGATGGCCCGATCGGGGAATTGTGGTTCGAGCGCCCGGGTCTTGCTGCGCCCAGGACGACGTTGCTGCTCAAAATGCTCTTCACTACCGAGCCGCTGTCGATTCAAGTTCATCCGGATGATGCGTTCGCGCGCTCGATCGGGCTTGCCAACGGCAAGACCGAAGCCTGGTACATCGTCTCCGCGATTCCCGGTGCCAAGGTCGCGGTGGGGCTGAACCATCAGCGCTCCGCCGCCGAGTTGCGAACCGCGATCACCGATGGCTCGATCGCCGATATCGTGGATTGGCAGCCGGTTCATCCAGGCGACGTCATCTTCATTCCTGCTGGAACCGTCCATGCGATCGGCGCTGGCATCGTGCTCGTCGAAATCCAGCAGCACAGCGACGCCACGTTCCGGCTGTTCGACTATGGACGACAGCGCCAACTGCACATCGACAATGCGGTCGCGGTGGCGACGGCGGGCCCACGCGGGATCCAAATGCCTTCCGAGCGTCTGAGCGGCGCGCGAACGGTCCTGACGGTCAATTCCTATTTTGCGCTGGAGCAAACTGACCTCGCTCCGGGCTCCGTTTGGATGCTCGACGCACCGAAAGAGACCTGGCTGCTGGCGATCGAAGGCCACGCCCAACTCGGCTCGACCAGGCTGGCGCCGGGGGAGGCGTTCTTCCTGGAAGCCGACCATGCGGAAATCGAGGTCGGTGCGAACGGCTTGAAAGCGCTGCTGGCCTATCCCGGCCCGAAGATAAACCCTGCTGCGTTGATAGAGCGCAGCGCCACCAGCGCCACTCGCGTACCGCACGCCTTTCCCAGCCCCCTGGTCCCGTCTCCCTTCGAGACCGCCGCGCTCAAACAATCGGAGACGCCAAATTGGCTGCCGTAAATCGTATCGCATTCATCGGCAATTCGCTTCCCCGCCGCTGCGGCATTGCGACCTTCACCACCGACTTGCAGAGCGCCATTGCGGCGTCCCGGGGTGATCTGGAGACCGTCATCGTGGCGATGACCGATCACGGTCAGGTCTACGATTATCCTCCCACCGTGGGCCTGGAGATCAACGACAACCGGCAAGATGATTATGCCCGCGCGGCCGCCTATCTGAACGCCGGCGGCTTCGAGGCGGTTTCGCTGCAGCACGAATTCGGCATTTTCGGCGGCGAAGCCGGAGGCCACATCATGGCGCTCTTGTCGCGCCTGACCATACCAATCGTGACAACCTTGCATACAGTCCTGTCCGAGCCGACAGAGGCTCAGCGCGATGTCATCGCGCGCATCGTCGAGTGCTCGTCCAAGGTCGTCATGATGGCTGAAAAGGGTCGGGAGTTGTTGCGCTCCGTCTATCACGTGGCCGACGAGAAGATCGAAATCATCCCGCACGGCATCCCGGAATTTGCGTTCGTCGAGCCCGACGCGGCCAAGGCCGCGCTCGGATTCAGCAACAAGTCGGTCATCCTGACCTTTGGATTGCTGTCGCCGAACAAGGGTATCGAAGTCATGATCGATGCGATGCCTTCGATTCTGAGGACCCGGCCCGACGCCGTCTATGTCGTGCTCGGTGCGACGCATCCCAACCTGGTGCGCGATCGTGGCGAAACCTATCGTGAGGCCCTGATGGCGCATGCGCGCCAGGCTGGCGTCGAGGATCACGTCGTGTTCCTCGATCAGTTCGTCGACAAGAAAACGCTGCTCGAGTTCATCTCGATGTCCGACGTCTACGTGACGCCGTACCTCAATGAAGCCCAGATGACGTCGGGCACGCTGGCCTATAGTTTCGGCCTCGGTAAAGCCGTGGTGTCCACCCCGTATTGGCATGCCCGTGAACTATTGGCCGATGGCCGCGGCATCCTGGTTCCGTTTGGCGATGCGGCCGCGCTCGGCGTCGAAATCGCCAAGTTGCTCACCAACGACGTGCTTCGGCAGGCGATGCGCAAGCGCGCCTATTCGAGCAGCCGCGCGATGACGTGGGAAAGAACCGCCGAACGCTATATGTCGGTCTTCGAGAACGCCGGCCGACGGCATCGGCTCAAGACCATTGCGCGCACGGATACTGGTACGCTGCTGCGCGACAGCCGCGCCCCGCCGGAAATGCAGCTCGGTCATTTCCTGTCGATGTGTGACGACACGGGATTGTTTCAGCATGCCGTTCATAGCGTGCCGGATCGTGCCCACGGCTATTGCGTCGACGACAACGCCCGGGCGCTGTTGGTGGCCTGTGCGCTCAACAATCCGGGCGAAGAGCGGCTGCCGGAGGCCCTGACGGCGCGATTTGCCGCCTTCGTCCAGCACGCCTGGAATCCGGATACACGACGATTTCGCAATTTCATGGGCTTCAACCGCTGCTGGTTGGAGGACAAGGGGTCGGAGGACAGTCACGGACGCACGCTGTGGGCCTTGGGCGTGTGTGCGTTGACCGATGCCAGTCCGTCGCGGCGCTCATGGGCCGCGGCGCTGTTTTCCGAAGCGATGGCGACAGTGGAAGATTTTCGTTCGCCCCGGGCGTGGGCGTTCGTATTGCTGGGCCTTGATGCTTACTGCTCGGCTGTCCCGGGCGATGTCCAGGCGACCCGCCTGCGTGCCGTGCTTGCCGATCGGCTAATCTTGATCTTCGACACAGTAGCAACCGGCGATTGGGTCTGGTTCGAGGATGGGTTGGCCTACGATAACGCCCGCTTGCCTCAGGCGCTCATCATGACCGGCCTGGCCAGCAAGACATCGCGCTATGTCAATATCGGGCTGGAGTCGCTGCGCTGGCTTGTGAAGCGGCAAACCTCAGCGAAGGGCCAATTCCGCCCCATCGGCACGGCGGGATTTGGTGATCGACGCCAACCGTCGCAAGCCTTCGACCAGCAGCCGCTGGAGGCCGCGGCGACCATCGCGGCATGCCTCGCTGCGTGGCGGGCCGATCACGATGTCGAGTGGAAAGCCGAAGCCGCGCGGGTATTCGCGTGGTTTCTGGGCAGCAACGATCTGTCGGCCTCGCTGGTCGATTTGGAAACCGGAAGCTGCCGGGATGGCCTGCACCCCGATCGTCCCAACGAGAATCGGGGAGGGGAATCCGTGGTGTCGTATTTGCTGGGCCTTTCCGAGATTCGGCAAATTGCCCGCCTGAGCGAAAGCCGGGCCAAGCCTGCTCCTCTCGTCGCTTGATGGAGCCAGTTACGATTTCCTCCTTCAACCCATCGAGGCCGTTTTGTCGCAATCTCCCTTCCTCAAACGCCAAGCCCTTCAGCTGCGGCCTGATCCGACCCGTGTCATCGTCCGGCCTTTCAAGCCGGCAACAGAGCCGCGCGACCTCAATCCGACGGACAAGACCCGCGCCAACCATATCGTCGAACGGGTCCTCGCGCTCGATCCCGAGACCGCTGGACGGCAATTGGCCGACGTTCTGGAGAACTTCCTCGGCCGTCACCGCAATCTGTTGCGGACCTTCGAGGCACGCGCCGCGGAAATGGAAGAGGCGCTGGCCGACCATGCTGTCTTCACGCAGGTGCAGCGCCAACTCGCGGGCGCCTATTTTCTCAACGAATATTCGTTTGAGGCCTCGGCATTGTTCAATCCGAGTATCGTGCCACATCCCGATAAATCCGGAACGCCGGAAGGCAGCCTCCGCTTCGTCCTGAGTCTGCGTGCGGTCGGCGAGGGTCATGTGTCTTCGCTGACATTTCGCTCGGGGCTTATTGCGGAAGACGGGACCGTGACCATCGACCCGACGGTGCGTCTGGCATCCAGCCCCGATCTCGTCAGGCTGACATCGGGCGCCGGCGGCGACGAGATTGCTGTTACTTTCGCGGCCGGCCAGGATCTGAGCGAGCGGGTGATTTTTCCGATCACCGAAGCGCAGTCGAACGGGATCGAGGATGCCCGCTTTGTGCAATTCAGCAACGCCGGCGAGACGATCTACTACGCGACCTACACTGCCTATAGCGGACGGGCGATCCGGTCGGAGCTGATCGAGACGTCCGATTTTGTATCGTTCCGGCTATCGACCCTGAAGGGCAATGCCGCGCGCAACAAGGGCATGGCGTTATTCCCGCGAAAGATCGGGGGCAGATATGCGATGATCGCGCGCCAGGATAACGAGAACCTCTATCTGATCTTTTCCGACGATCTGCATACGTGGGATGGGGGCCAGCCGATTCTGAAGCCGCGATACCCCTGGGAATTCGTGCAGATCGGCAATTGCGGATCACCGATCGAACTCGATGAGGGATGGCTACTGCTGACGCACGGTGTCGGCCCTGTGCGGAAATATTCGATCGGGGCCGCGCTGCTGGACAAGAAAGACCCTTCGAAGGTGCTCGGCCGCCTGCGCGAGCCGCTATTGCGCCCGGACCCTTCCGAACGCGAAGGATATGTTCCCAACGTCGTCTATACCTGCGGCGCGATGCGCCACCGCGACAAGATCATCTTTCCCTATGCGGTCTCCGACACCTTCTGCAATTTCGCAACCATCGAGATCGCATCCTTGATCGCGGCCATGGACAGTAGCGCGTAGGAACTGCGCTGACCGTTCGCGACATCCATCCGGTGAGATGAAAAAAGCGTGAAGCGGTCGGCGCAGGGGGCGACTTTCGAACAGATCACCCCCAAACAAACCTCTTGTTAACCCTCTGGTGATCAGTTGATCGGCTGGTGATGTGATCCGCGTCTTCACAGGCCGAACCAGCCCCGGAGCCCCCGTCGATGGACCCCATCCTGCACGCCCCCAAGCCGCTCGATCGGATCACGCTTTCTGAACTGCTGGGTGCGCTGAGCCACGCACTCGATCTCTCCGAGGGGCAGCCGGCCGGACATTGCGTGCGATGCAGCCGCATCGGCGTCTTGATCGGCAGGGAGATCGGCCTCGACGAGGACGAGATAGTCGAACTTTACTACGCGCTGTTGCTGAAGGATCTCGGCTGCAGCAGCAACGCTGCGCGCATCTGCGAGCTGTATCTGACCGATGATCTCTCCTTCAAACAGGATTTCAAGCTCATTGACGGCAGCCTGCCGCAGGCGCTGCGCTTTGTGCTGGGCCATACCGGGCTGAAAGCCGGCCTGGCCGAACGGTTTCGCGCCATCGTCAACATCTTCCAGAACGGCGGCGAGATCGCTCGCGAACTGATCGAGACGCGCTGCCATCGCGGCGCCGACATCGCCCGCAAAATGCGCTTCTCCGAGCCGGTCGCGGAGGGCATCAAAAACCTCGATGAGCATTGGGATGGCGGCGGCAAGCCGCTCGGCCTTCGCGGCGCGGCGATCCCGATTTATTCCCGCCTCGCATTGTTGGCCCAGGTGGTCGATGTGTTTTACATCGCGAACGGTCCCGAAGCCGCCCTCCGTGAGGCGCGGAATCGAGCCGGCACCTGGTTCGATCCAGAGCTGGTCGCCGCTTTTGAGCGCATCGCGGCGCAGCCTGGATTCTGGGGCATGCTTGGCGCTGAGGGTGGGTCCGAGACTGTTCCTCTGCTGCCGCAGCAGGCGAGCGTCCCGGTGGACGAGGACTATCTGGATGATATCGCGGCGGCCTTCGCCCAGGTGGTCGATTCCAAGAGTCCCTACACCAGCGGCCACAGCGAGCGCGTAACGCTGTTTACCGACATGATCGCGGAGCAGCTGGAGTTCACTGCCGAGCGGCGACGCTGGCTCAAGCGTGCCGCGCTGTTGCACGACATCGGCAAGCTCGGCGTCAGCAACGCAATCCTCGACAAGCCGGGTAAGCTTGACGACCACGAATGGGAGATCATGCGCAAGCATTCCGCGCATTCGGAAGCGATCCTGTCGCGCATCGGCGCGTTTGGCGATCTCGCTCCGATCGCTGGGGCGCATCACGAGCGGCTGGACGGCAAAGGCTATCCCCGTGGGCTCGCGGGAGACCAGATCTGCCTGGACACCCGAATCATCACGACCGCGGATATCTTCGATGCGCTGACCGCGGACCGGCCGTATCGGGCTGCGATGCCGGTGACGAAAGCTCTTGCGATCATGTCGGAGATGATCGGCACCCAAATCGACGCGGACTGCTTTGCGGCTCTTCGCCGGGCTCTTGGACGCGTGGACGAGACGCTCGCGGCTTGAGAGGGTCCGTCGTCATCCGGCTTGCAACGTCCGGCGCAACGCGCGTTCATGCCGCGGAAAGGAACGTCCGGCGTTTCCCCACGTTGTCGGCCCACCAGCGCAAACCGGGCCATACGATGAAAAAGATTGCCACCATCCTTGTGATGCTCTGTAGCTTGCCGGCTGCTGCCGGTGCGGAGAGCTGGAGCGGCTATCGTATTCCCGAGACCGGGACCAGCGTCGACATTCCCTCGTCGATCTTCACCGAGCAAGCCGGCCAGCCCGACGGCTATGGCATGCAGTACCGGACCAGCGACGGCCGCGCGGATTTGACGGTGCAGGCCGTTCCCAGTGACGGTAGCTCGCCGGCCGCTTTCCTGGCGCGGAAGAATCCGCCGTCGGGGATCACCTATAAGCGCATCACGCCGCGCTTCTTCGTGGTCTCCAGCACCCGGGGCGGCAAGATCTGGTACAACCGCTGCAATTTTGGCCGCCGCTACGTGCATTGCGTGCTGATCAACTACCCGGCTTCCGAGAAGCGGCAGTGGGATGCGGTCGTGACCCGCGTCAGCCGCACGCTGAGCGGCGGTTGATCCGTTCACTAAGAAAAACCTGCTCACAAAGAAAAACTGCCCGCAAATCGCGGGCAGCAGTCTCGTGAGGATGGTTCAGCGCAAATTGGTCGATGTCGTCGACATGGTCGGCTTGGAGCCCGGCACGTGCGACATGGTCTTGGTGGTGGACCCGACCTCCTCGCCCGCCTTCACTTTCGTGCGGGTGTGGGAGCGGCTGAACGTGCCACCCTCGTGCGCCTGCGCGCGCGCATTGGAATTGAGCACCGGACCGTTGCCCTTGTTCATGCTTGTGCCGGACTGCGCCTTGCCGTTGGCGGACGCGGCGCTGCCGCCGGCTGCGATGGACGAGCCGGTCTGTCCGGAGCCCGACGTCGACGTGCCGCCGGTGCCGAGCGTGCTGGCCGAGGTGCCGCCGGCCGCAGCCGAGCCGCCGGTGCCGCCGGTCACGCTGGTTTGCGCCGACAACGGCGAGGCGGCGGCGAGCAGGAGTGCGAGCGACGAGGTCGCGATCAACATTCTCATCTGTGAAATCCTTTTGCTATGGCGACGATGTCGAGATGGTGCAGCCGTTGACTGTGACGGTGCTCGCGCTGGTCGAACCCGGGCCGCCGGCCGTCGAGGATGAGCTCGACACGTTGCCGCCGCCGGCCTGGACGTGCACCGACGATCCGCCGGCCGAGCTCGAGCTCGACAGCGAGCCGCTCGATGAGGTCGAGCCGGTTGTGCCGGAACCCGATGACCCCAGCGCGGTAATGCTGCCGTCGGGATGTTTTTCCACCGTGACCCGGCAGGTCTCGCCGGACGCGGTCTTGCCGGTTTTCTGCATGGTTTCCCCCACGGCGGCGCTGCTCATCAAAGTCAAAACTGCGATCGCAACGATTGATCTGTTCATGCCAGTCCTCCTCAGGAAGGACGAAGGAGCGGCATTGCTGCCGCTCCGCCGGCCGGGATGTGTCAGTCCTTGTCCTTCTTCATCTCGTCCTTGTGGTGGCCTTTGCCCTTGTCCATGCCCATGTCGCTGGCATGTCCCGCGGAGGAGCCGGCCGCTCCCACGGTCGAGCCGCTCTTGCCGCCGCCGGCCGACGAGCCGCCGGTGCCGAGCGTCGATGCCGAGTTGGAGCCGGAGCCTGCCGCCGAGCCGCCGGTGCCGACGCTGGACGAGCTCTTGCCGCCACCCGCCGACGAACCGCCAGTGCCGAGCGTCGAGGCTGAGCCTGAGCCGCTGCCGGAGCCCGCAGCAGAGCCGCCGGTGCCGATCGACGAGCTGCTGGTGCCGCCGCCGGCCGACGAGCCGCCGGTGCCAAGCGTCGATGCCGAGCCCGAGCCGCTGCCCGAACCTGCCGATGAACCACCCGTGCCGATCGTCGAGTTGCTGGTGCCACCGCCGGCTGACGAGCCGCCAGTGCCGACCGTCGAGCTCGACTGCGCCATCGCGAGCGCCGTACCGGCCAGCAGCGCAGCTGCGGCCGCAGATAATTTCAGAATCCTCATCGCTGTCTCCTCCAAAGATCAAATTGCCAAAACAGGCTCGGGATAAAGTGGTAAGCCGCACAAACGTTCCTTGGATGGGTGCGACGAAGTGGAAAATGCGCGCGCATGATCCTGGCCAGGTTCCAGCCGCGAAGCGCAGCGAACGTGTCGAGCGGGAACAGCGAAGCTCGGCGATCCGAAGGAAAACAAACGCTAGTCCGACGCCAATCCCGTCCTGCGCCGCAGATCCGTGATCGCGCGCAAAAAGCTGTCGGCCGGCGTCGTCTCCGGATCGATCAGGCGGTGCAGGCGAAAGCCGTCTTCCAATGCCAGCACGACGGAGGCCATCCATGGCGGGTTCAGCGTGTCGCCCTTCGCGTTGCTCTTCAGCGTGGCCTCGACGATGTCGGCGACCAGCTTGCGCCGCGCGCGCAGGCGTTTTGCAAGCTCCGGCCGGCGCTTCTCGGCACGCGCGACGAAGAGGATCATCTCCATGTGCAGCAGCGGCGAGCGGCCGAGCGGGTCTTGCCGGGTGCGATCCATCGTCTTCAGCGCCGCGATGAAGTCGTCGAGATTGCCGTGCTGCGCGAGGATGTCCATGTTGCGCCGGATCGACTGCGCGACATGGTCCTCAAGCATGGCGATGATCAGCTCGTCCTTGCTCTTGAAGTTGGAATAGAACGCGCCGCGGCTGAATCCGGCCGCCGCCGCGATCGCCTCGATGCTGGCGCCGCCGATGCCGTCCTCCTCGAACACGCGCGCCGCCGCCTCGAACAGCTTGTCGCGCGTGTCGTCCCTGGTCGGTCTGGTTCTCACCCTTGACATCGGAGCAGGTTAGGGCAGAATGCAACTCGATACAACAATGTATCGAGTTGATAATTCAGGGATGGTTACGCTGCGCAAGAGGGGCTGCCCGGCGTATGCGATTCATGCGGCAACCGATATGAGGTCACCATGAACGAGCACGTGCAGGGCGCCGGCGGTCCGCTGTTCAATCCGCTGTCGCCGGACTTCATCCGCGATCCCTATCCGCATTATGACCGGCTCCGCGCGATCTTTCCGATCCACGTGACGCCGTTCGGCCAGTTCGTCACGAGCCGCCATGCCGATGTCAGCCTCGTGATGCGCGACAAGCGTTTCGGCAAGGATTTCGTCGAGCGTTCCAAGCGCCGCTATAGCGAGAAGATCATGGAGGAGCCGGTCTTCCGCAGCATGAGCCACTGGATGCTGCAGGCCGATCCGCCCGACCACACCCGCCTGCGCGGCCTCGTCGTGAAGGCCTTCACCGCCCGCCGCGTCGAGGACATGCGGCCGCGGATCCAGGAGATCGTCGACCAGACCATCGATGCCGTGGTCGACCGCGGCCACATGGACCTGATCGAAGATTTCGCCTTCCGCCTGCCTGTCACCATCATCTGCGACATGCTCGGCATCCCCGAGGACCATCGCGAGACTTTCTATAACAGTTCGCGCGACGGCGGACGGCTGCTCGACCCCGTGCCGCTCTCGCCGGAGGAGATCGCCAAGGGCAACGCCGGCAACATGATGGCGCAGATGTATTTTCAGCAGCTGTTCGAGCTGCGTCGCAAAAATCCCGGCGATGATCTCATCACCCAGCTGGTGCAGGCCGAGGAAGACGGCAACAAGCTCACCAACGAGGAACTGACCGCCAACATCATCCTGTTGTTCGGCGCCGGCCACGAGACCACGGTCAATCTGATCGGCAACGGCCTGCTGGCGCTGCATCGCAATCCGGACCAGCTCGCACTGTTGAAGGCGCGGCCGGAGCTGATGGTGGGCGCGATCGAGGAGTTTCTGCGCTACGATTCCTCGGTGCAGATGACCGGGCGGGTCGCGCTGGAGGATATCGACGATCTCGGCGGCGCGAAGATCCCGAAGGGCGAGACCGTGCTCTGCCTGCTGGGCTCGGCCAACCGTGACCCGGCGGTCTATCCCGACCGCCCCGATCGGCTCGACGTCACCCGCCAGAACGTGAGGCCGCTGTCGTTCGGTGGCGGCATCCATTTCTGCCTGGGGGCCCAATTGGCCCGGCTCGAGGCCGAGATCGCCATCGCCACGCTGTTGCGGCGGCTGCCCGATCTGCGCATCGACGACGTCGAAAACCCGGAATGGCGGCCGACCTTCGTGCTGCGCGGCCTGAAGCGGCTGCCCGCGAGCTGGTGATAGGTCACCGGCGTTAACCTCCGCGCGCAACAGTCGCTGTGACTTCGCCACACTTCCCCCTATATAAGGGGCTGTTCCGGTACGTCTGAGGCCCTGCGGCTCAGGCAAGGCCCGCATCCGGTTTGGCCGAGGGGAGACCCGTGCAGACGACGCTGCTCGGATTGGCGATTGCCTTTATCTTAGCGCTGCTGGCCGCTCTGATCGGACCGTACTTCGTCGACTGGAACCAGTTCAGGCCCCAGTTTGAAGCGGAGGCCGGCAGGATCATCGGCGTGCCGGTGCGGGTCGCGGGCGAGCTCGACGCGCGGCTGTTGCCGGCGCCGACGCTGCGGCTGCGCGCGGTCACGTTTGGCGGCAACAACGATCTCGGCCGCCTGCGCGCCGACAAGCTCGACGTCGAGTTCAGCCTGAGCTCGCTGATGCGCGGCGAATGGCGCGCCACCGAGCTTTCGGTCAATGGCATGGCGGTCGATCTCGGCCTCGACGCGCGCGGGCGGGTCGATCTGCCGTCTACCGCGAGCGGCAGCTTCAATCTGGCATCGCTGGCGATCGAACGGCTGAACCTCACCGGCCGCATCGCCCTGCATGATGCCGCCAGCCGTTCGACACTGGAGCTCAACGACATCGCCTTCTCCGGCGACGTGCGCTCGCTGGCCGGCTCGGTCCGGGGCGACGGCAGTTTCACCGCCACTGGCGTCCGCTATCCGTTCCGCGTCTCCTCCGGCCCGAGCGCCGACGGCAACGCCACCCGCCTCCACCTCAACATCGATCCCGGCGAGCGCGCGATCCTGGCCGATCTCGAAGGCGTGCTTGCCTTCGACAACCGCCTGCCGAAATTCGAAGGCGCGCTGACGCTCGCGGTGCCGGCGCCGAAGAAGCCGGGCGAGGCGGGGCCGATGCCCTGGAAGCTCACCACGAAACTGAAGGCCGATCCGGCCGGCGCCAAGTTCGAGCAGGTCGACGCCAGCTTCGGGCCCGAAGACTCCGCGCTGAAGCTCGGCGGCGTCGGCGATATCAGGTTCGGCGCTTCGCCGCTGCTGCGTGCGGTGCTGTCGGCGCGCCAGGTCGATGCCGACAAGCTGACGGCCAAGAACGATGCCGAGCCGCAGCGCATCCTGCCGGCGCTTCGTGCGGGCCTCGCCGCAATCCCGCAGGCGCCGATCCCGGCGCAGATCGAGTTCAACTCCGACCAGATCATGCTCGGCGCACGGCCGCTCCAGAACATCACGGCCGAGCTTGCGACCGACGGACGATCCTGGACCTTCCAGCGGCTCGAGCTGCGCGCGCCAGGCCAGACGCAGCTCTCGCTCAACGGCGCGACGCCCGGCGCCGACAGCTTCAGCGGCCGTCTCAGCGTCGATTCCTCCGATCCCGATACGCTGGTGGCCTGGCTCCAGGGCCGCAGCGAGGTCAACCGCCGCAGCACGCGGCCGCTGCGCCTTGCCGGCGACGTGACCATCGCCGCCAACCATTTCGCCATCGACAGGCTGAAGGCCGAGATCGAGGGCGGCGCGGTCGAAGGCCGCATCGCTTTCGTCCAGACCGGCGCGAGCAAGGGCTCGCGGATCGACGCGGAGCTTAGGGCTGACCGCCTCGACCTCGATGCCGCCGCAAGTTTTGCGCGCGCGCTTTCGGGGCCGCAGGGCGAATGGCCGGAGGAAGCGAAGCTTTCGCTCGATATCGGCCGCGCGATCTCGGCGGGCCAGGAGCTGCGGCCGTTCACCGCGAAACTCGGCTACGGCCCGGCATCGCTCTCGCTGGAGCAGTTGCGGTTCGGCCAGGCCAGCGGCGTGACCACGGAAGCGAGCGGCAGCTTCGACCGCGCCAAGGCCATTGGCAAGCTCGCGCTGAAATCCTCCGCCAATTCGCTGCGCGATCTCACCGCACTGCTCGAGCCGTTTGCGCCATCGGTACGCGCGCGCTTCGATACCATCCCGTCGCTGCCAGGTGCGACCCGCCTCAAGCTCGATCTCAGCCTCGACAAGAACGCCGACCATGCCGATCGCAACGACGCGCGCGCCGTATTCGAGCTCGACGCCCCGCAGCTCAAGGCCAGCGCGACGCTGGCCGCGCAGACGCCGGTGGCCGCGGTCAACGGCATCGACATCGACCGCTTGCGCAACAGCGACTTCACGCTGGATTCGAAAGTCTCGACACCGCAGGCCAGTTCACTGCTGGCGTTGCTCGGGCTCGATCGCGTGGTGGCCGCAGGCGAGGGCGCTTCGCAGTTCGAAGGCCATTTGAGCGGCGCGTGGCGCCATCCGCTGCAATTGAATGCAAAGCTCAGCGGCGGCGGATTGGACGCGGACGCACAAGGCAACGTCGAATTGTCGGAGCCGAAAGGCAGCGTGAATTTGCGCGTGCGCCATGCCAATCTGGCCCCGCTGTTCGGGACCAGCCCGGCCGATAAATCCGTGCAGAGCGTCAATCTGTCCTCGCGCGTCGGCCTCTCCGGCAACCGCCTGACCTTCAACGATCTTGACAGCACCGTGGCCGGCTCGCATTTGCGCGGCCATCTGGCGGTGACGCTCGATCAGGAGAAAGCCGTCGACGGCGAAGTCGGCCTCGATACGCTCGACCTCGTGCCGGCGCTCGCGATGGCTATCGGCGCGGCCGGACACGATGCCAATGAGTCGCTGAGTGCCGGCCTTCTCGGCGGCTGGCGCGGCCGCGTCGCCTTCCAGGCATTGCACGGCACCTTGCCCGGCGGCATCGAGCTGCGCCCCTTCGGCGGTACGCTCCGCAGCGACGGTCAGTCGCTCGCGCTCGACGCAATGAAGGGCGGCCTCGGCGGCGGCGAGATGTCGGCGAGCCTCGATGCGCGCAATGGCGCCAATGGTCTGACGTTGAACGCGCGTATCGAGCTCGGAAATGTCGACGCGGCGGCGCTGCGCTACCGCGACCTTGCGCTGCCGAAGGGACGCGCCTCGGCGCAGATGGCACTGACCAGCCAGGGCCGCAGCGTTGCTGCACTCACCGGCGCGCTCGCCGGCAACGGCACGGTGACGCTCGAATCCGCTGAAATCTCCGGCCTCAATCCGCGCGCCTTCGAGATCGCCATCCGCGCCAGCGACGGCGGACAGGTTGCCGACGACAACCGGCTGCGGCAGCTGGTCGAGCCCGCGCTGTCGGCGGGTCCGATTGCAGTGGCCTCGGCGCAGATCCCGTTCACGATCCGCGATGGGCGCCTGCGCGTCGGCGCAACGTCGTTGGAGGCGAAGAACGCGCGCGCCATCGTCTCCGGCGGCTACGACATCCCCGCCGACCAGGCCGACATCCGCGCCAGCCTGACGCCGATCATGACCGGACTCTCCGGCGCGCCGCCGGAGATCCAGCTATTCGCGGCCGGTCCCCCCGACAGGCTCAACCGCACCGTCGATCTCGGACCGCTGTCGTCGTGGCTCGCGGTGCGCACGATCGATCGCGAGACGCGCCGCCTGGACGCCATCGAGCGCGGCGAGCCGCCGCCGGCGACCGCCGCGCTGCCGACCCTGGTGTCGCCCGACCCGGCGCCGGAGCCGTCGCTGCAGGATGTGCCGATGCCCGGCCGCGATCCGCGCCGTGCGCCGCCGCCGAAGCCCAAGGCCGATATCAGGGTCGCGCCGACACCCAAGGCGCCGCAGGCCGCTCCCGCGGCCCCAAGCCCTCCACTGACAAGCCCGCCGCTTGCAAGCACGCAGATCGCGCCGCTGCCCCCGCCGATCGACGTCAGGCCGGCCCCGGGCCCGCCGCCCGCAAAGCCCAAGCCAAAGCCGCCGCTGGTGCTGACGCCGTCGAATCCGTAGGCGATAGTCCGTCATGCCCGGGCTTGTCCCGGGCATCCACGTTCTTCGTCCTAAGCGGTGAGACGTGGATGGCCGGGACATGCCCGGCCATGACGCCGTAGAGGCATCAGTGCCCCAACCCTCTCCCGCAAGCGGGAGAGGGGGCCCAGCTTGCTCGTGACGACCGGTAAACTCATTCCCTCGCATTTTAACGAATTTTGCTCGGCAAAACTGATCTGCCGACTTTACCGGATTCTCGCGTTTGTTCCCTAGTCTCTGGGCCCAGAGGAACTCGGCGTCCTGCCGGCACACGCAGGATGGCTAGCCAAGAACTGGGGTCATCGGGATGAACGGCGCGACAACACTTCTGCAGGATCTGGACGACGCGATCGCACGCGGCACCGACGAAAGCCGGACCAAGGCGTTGTGGCACGCGACCGACATTCTGATCACCGGCCGCTACAGCGACGACGAGATCAGCACGTTCGGCGAGGTCATCGGCCGGCTCGCCGACGAGATCGAAGTTGCCGCGCGGGTGCAACTCTCCGAGGTGATGGCAGCCTGCGATCACGCTCCGCTCAATGTCATTGCGCAACTCGCGAGCGCCGACGAGATCGAGGTCGCCGGTCCCGTGCTGCGCGACTCCAATCGTCTCGACGAGAAGCTGCTGGTCGAGAGCGCCATGACCAAGAGTCAGTTGCATCTGCTCGCGATCGCCCAGCGCAAGTCGATCGGCGAGGCCGTCACCGACGTGCTGGTCAAGCGCGGCGACCAGGAGGTCGTGACGTCGGTTGCCCGGAACGAGGGCGCGCGCTTCTCCGGCTCGGGCCTGCTCCACATGGTTCGCCGTGCCGAGGGTGACTCGATTCTTGCCGAGCAGCTTGGGCTGCGCAAGGACGTGCCGCGCCACATCTTCCAGCAGCTGATCTCGAAGGCGTCGGAGGACGTCCGCCGCCGGCTCGAGCACGAGCGCCCCGAGATGATGGCGCAGATCCAGAGCTCGGTCAGCGACGTCACCGGCGACCTGCACTCCAAGTTCGGCCCGTCCTCGCGCAGCTATTTCGTCGCCAAGCGCGTGGTGACGACGCAGTACCGGCAGGGCAACCTCAACCAGGACTCGATCTCGAACTATGCGCGCCAGCACCGGTTCGACGAGGTGCAGATCGGCCTGTCGCTGTTGTCGTCGCTGCCGGTCGACGTGATCGAGCGTGCGATGATGGATCGCAATCGCGAGATGATCCTGGTGCTGTGCAAGGCGCTCGATTTCTCCTGGGACACCACGATGTCGCTGCTGTTCCTCGGCGCCAAGGATCATCTGATCACGGCGCGCGAGCTCCACGACAACGAACGCGATTTCGGCAAGCTCAAGATCGAGACGTCGCGCAGCGTCTTGAAGTTCTACCAGTCGCGCAAGACCGGCTCCGATCCCGTCACGGGTCGTCAGCCCGAGCTGCAGGTGCACTGAGCGGTACACCGAACAGGTACACCGAGCATCATCCGGGAATTGGCAGGGAGTATTTGCAATGTTGCCTCAATTCGGCACCGCCGTTCGCAAGAAGAACCTCAACAAGGCCGCAGCCGGCGAGATCGGCGGCGGAGCAGCGGACCAGGCCTCGGTCGATGCCGCCTGGCTCGTGCTGGAAGCCGCCAACGACCTCGGTGACCACGCTGCGATCGAAGCCTGCCGCCGCGTCATCGACGCCGAGCTGAACGGCACCGTAGCCGGCAGCGCCGATGTCGATCTCGTGCTGGGGTATTTCAGGTAGCAATCGTGCCCGCCGGAGAATTGTCCGGCGCCATGAGGGGCAATCTACTTGCCGCGATATCGAAGAGCCTCGACGAGCAGCGAGAATGCCGGTGAAGGTTGGCGCCGACTGGGATAGTAAAGGTGATAACCCGAGAACGGCGGACACCAGTCCGACAGCACCCTGATCAGCCGGCCCTGTGAGATGTATGGCTGCACGTGCCCCTCGGTGAGGTAGGCAAGTCCGAAACCTTTGAGCGCGCCCTCCAGCAGAAGCCCTGCGCTGTTGAACACAAGCTGCCCTTCCACGCGCACGTTGAGCTCCCGCCCGTTCTTCTCGAACTCCCACGCGTACAGGCTGCCGCCGTGGGTCGGAAGACGCAGGTTGAGACAATTGTGGCCGGTTAGATCCTGCGGCGTCCTTGGCCGCTTGCGTTCGGCGAAGTAGGACGGCGACCCCACGACGGCCATTCGCAGATCAGGGCTGACGCGCACAGCGATCATGTCCTTGGCGACGAGCTCGCCCGGACGAATGCCCGCATCGACCTGCTGCGCCACGATGTTGGTGAGCCCGTAATCGATGATCACCTCGACGTGGATGTCTGCATATTGGGGAAGAATCTTCCCCAGTGCCGGCAGCAGGATTTCGGCGGCGGCATACTCCGTTGCCGTTAAACGCACGGTTCCAGCGGGCTTTTCCCGAAGCTCACTCAGTGCAGCGAGATCAGCATCCATCTCGGTGAATTTGGGCCCGACGCTCAGGAACAGCCGTTCTCCGGCTTGAGTTGGCGTGACGCTTCGGGTCGTTCGATTGAGAAGACGGACGCCGAGCCGTTCCTCCAATTTTCGGATGATCTGGCTCAGCGCCGATTGCGTCATACCAAGCTTGGCTGCGGCACGTGTGAAGTTGCGCTCCCTCGCCACAGCGAGGAAGGCCAGGATATCGCTGGCGTCGTCCCGGTTCATTGATAAGCCTGTCTTATGACTGCATTCAGATTTTATCACCTAATCGGGCGGAGGCGGAAGCCTTAGTTGCCCATCAGCATCGGGCGGCGGCCTGTGGCGGGACAAAAAGCGGCTGCAGTGGAAAGAACAACAATGCCCTCGTCGAGAAGCCCTCTCTCGATCGGCGATGAGCGGAGGCATGCGGTGACGACCCGCAGAGGCGTCCTCATTGGGGGGGAGCGCAATCGCCATCGCCATCATCGAAGTTCAAAGGGCGCCGGCGCTCGCGTCCGAAGCACTGAAGGAGACTGCAATGGACATCGACATCAAGAGAAACGGGTCCCGTCCTTCCCAGAAGGGGCCCGAAGACTGGTTCACCGGGACGGTGCGTATCGACCCACTGTTCGCGGCTCCCGAGCCGGCACGCGTCAGCGGCGCTCAGGTCACTTTTGAACCCGGCGCACGCACGGCTTGGCACACGCATCCGCTCGGGCAGACGCTGATCGTCACGGCAGGGCTCGGCTGGGCGCAGCGGGACGGCGGGCCCGTCCAGGAAATCCGGCCCGGCGATGTCATCTGGTTTCCTCCGGGGTTGAAGCACTGGCACGGCGCGTCGGCCACCACAGCCATGACGCACATCGCCATCCAGGAATCGCAGGACGGACGAGCGGTCGACTGGATGGAGAAGGTCGGCGACGAGCAGTACCGAATGTGAAGACGCTTCATGCGCCGTATCGAACCCAGGCGAGCGCGCCCAGCCGATCGGAAGAGGTTTCATGAGCGTACAATTCGCAGCAAGAAATGAGACGATGTCGCGCGGTCCGGCCTGGAGTGCGGTCTTTGCGCTGACCCTATGCGTCGGGACATTGATTGCGTCCGAGTTCATGCCGGTCAGCCTGCTGACACCCATCGGGACCGATCTCCAGATGACCGAAGGGCAGGCGGGCCAGGCCATCGCGGTCTCCGGGCTCTTTGCCGTCTTCACGAGCCTTGCGATAGCCTCGGTGACAAGGGGCATCGATCGACGCAGCCTTCTGCTGGGCCTCACCTCGCTGATGATCGTCTCGGGGCTGATGGTGGCGCTGGCGCCGAACGCGCTGGTGTTTATGGTAGGGCGCGCGCTGATCGGGGTCGTCATCGGCGGGTTCTGGTCGATGTCGGCGGCTACGGTCATGCGTCTAGTGCCTGAACAGCAGGTCGCGCCTGCCCTCAGCCTGCTCAACGGGGGCAATGCGCTGGCGACCACCATCGCCGCGCCGCTCGGGAGCTACCTCGGTCAGTTCATCGGCTGGCGTGGCGCCTTCTTCTGTGTCGTCCCGCTCGCGATCGTCACTCTGGTCTGGCAATACGCCACATTGCGCTCGATGCCTTCCGAGCGCGGTGCCGCGTGGAACGCACTCGGATTGCTTCGCCGGCGGGCGGTTAGCATTGGGATGCTTTCGGTCGCTCTCCTGTTCATGGGCCAGTTCGCGCTTTTCACCTATTTGCGCCCATTTCTGGAGACCGTGACGCGCGTAGACGTCTCGACCCTCTCGGCCATCCTGCTCGTGGTCGGCGTCGCGGGCCTGCTCGGGACCTACCTCATCAGCTTCCTTCTGAGAGGGGGCCTGTACGGTCTTCTGATTGGGATGCCGCTTGCGATGGCCGCCCTTGCCCTTGGCTTGATCGCGTTCGGAGGCTCAACCGTTGTTGTCACTGTGCTGCTGGCCGGTTGGGGCCTCATCGGCACCGCCGCACCAGTCGCTTGGTGGACCTGGATGAGCAAGACGCTGCCTGAGGATGCGGAGGCGGGCGGCGGATTGATAGTCGCGGTGATCCAATTGGCGATAACGGCGGGCGCCTCGCTTGGAGGGGTCTTGTATGACAGCAGTGGATACCGGAGCGCCTTCATTGCCGCCGCCGTCGTGCTCTGCGGCTCCGGGCTTCTCGCTTTTGGTGGCTATCGCCGAATTCGGTAGATCACGACGTCTTCGCCGTGACGGATCGTGCTTTTCTCAAGGAGATAGTTGGACTTCTCCAGAACGCGACGCGATGCGCCATTGCCGACATAGACCAGGCCGATGAGGGACGGCAGCTGGTGGTGCAACAGTCCGATATCCGTCAGTGCGGTCGCGGTCTCGCTTGCAAGGCCACGGCCCCAGACTTCGCGCTTGAACGCGTAGGCAATCTCGATCTCGTCGGTATCGTCCACCAGGATGTGCCGGATGCCCGCTCGCCCGGCGAATGCCCCGCATTTCGTTCGCAGCACCCACAGTCCGAAGCCATGCTGGTCCCAATGCGCCATGTTGGTGTCGAGATAGGTCTTCGTCCTCTCCGCCGGGCGCACGCCGCCGAGATATCGGGACACCTCGGCATCGAGATGCAATGCGACGAGGTCTGCGAGGTGATCCTCACGAAGCCTCTCGGCGGTGAGTCTAACCGTGCTGAAATGTTCCATTGGGAACAGATAGCCGCTTTCAAGGCGAGGCGTCGAGCAACATTGACGCGGAATAACTTGGCTGGCAGTGCTTTTCACCGTTGCGAGGACGCGCTTTGGTTGGGGTGACGGTCTTCCCCGGGGCGAATGTTCCGATGCGGAGTGGCAATGGATTTCGAGCGCGACATAGCCAGGGTCAGCGGAATCGCTGCGGTCTCGACTATCCTGGACGTGGTCAGCCGGACCACCGGCATGGGGTTTACGGCCGTTGCCCGCGTCACCGAGGACAGGTGGATCACCTGTGCCTCGCGTGACGAACTTGCGTTCGGGCTGAAACCCGGTGACGAGCTCAAGGTCGAGACCACGATCTGCCACGAGATCCGGCAGAGCCGTGAGGCGGTTGTCATCGAGAACGTCAGCGAAGACGCCGGCTTCAGCACGCATCACACGCCTGCGCAATATGGCTTCCAGAGCTACATCTCCGTGCCGATCATTCTTCCCGACGGATCATTTTTCGGAACTCTTTGCGCGATCGATCCGAAGCCGCGCAAGCTTCGGACCCCCGAGATCATCGGCATGTTCAAGCTTTTTGCTGAGCTGATCGCGTCTCACCTCGATGCGGCCGAACGCGTCGAGCTGATCGCGAACAGGCTCGCGCTGGAACAACGCAATGCCGAACTGCGCGAGCAGTTCATCGCGGTGCTTGGACACGACCTCAGAAACCCTCTTGCCTCGATCCAGGGCGGCCTGCGGCTTCTGAACAACAAGGTCGATGACGAGGGGAAGAGCTGGATCAACCTGCTGCAGGGAAGCGTGGCCCGGATGGCGGGCTTGATCGACAATGTCATGGACTTCGCCCGCGCGCGGCTCGGCGCCGGGATGCAGCTCAAGCTGAGAGAACAGGCCCTCGAGCCTGTTATCAAGCAGATCGTCGCGGAGTTCGAGAACGTGCATCCGGATCGCGTCATCGAAACTGTCGTCAACGTTCCGGGACCCGTGAGAATCGACGCCGACCGCATAGGTCAGATGCTGTCCAATCTTCTCGGCAACGCGATTTCCTATGGCGCCGCCGACAAGCCGATCAGGGTGCTGGCGCAGACGACCGAAGCCGGCTTCGACATCAGCGTTGTCAACAAAGGCGCGCCAATTCCGGCTGATGCGATCCCGCGCCTTTTCACTGCGTTCGATCGCGGCGACGTTCTGCCGAACCAGAAAGGGCTTGGGCTCGGACTGTACATTGCCCAAGAGATCGTGCGCGCCCATGGCGGGTTGATCGTCGCGTCGTCGATGCTGGATGAGACGGTGTTCACCGCGTCGTTCCCGGCGAGCGGCTGAGAAGGCGTGCTACGCCGGCCTAGCTTGCCGTCACGAAGCGTCGCGCCAATTCCCCGACAATACCATCGTGCGCCTGTTTTGCCCGACGGCGCAACCGGCGCCTTGTTGAGATGCCGGGTCTTGCGGACAAGGCATTGGGCCTCTTCCGAGGGAGCTGCACGAAAACTTCCAGAGGGTGTGAATTGGTTCACACACACGTGGTCGCTCCGGATTTACGGTACAGCCTAATTCCGCGTAGAGCGGCCCGTTCGAACTATCTCGCTCAAGAGGGAGTTCAGGCTATGGCTAGCATCGTGTTGGGAATTGTCATTTCCATTTTGCTGTCGACACAAGCCTCCGCAGATCAGGTCGGCGACGCCGCGTCCGACCTGGTTCCTTCGCTGGTGCGCTGGTCCATCACGTTGTTGGGCCTTGTCGTGGCAGGCCGGTTAGCCTGGCAGGCTTTTGGCCGCGCGGTCAACATTGCCGAAGTCCCGACTTTCCCGCGATACATGACGACCCGGCAGCAGTATCGATTGGGCGGGTTCATCTTTGTCGTATTCTCATGCGGCTTCTTCCTTCTTCTCATCCATGAGAACCGCGACGTCATTGCCCTGGCGCCGCTGGTTCCTGCAATCCCGGAGACGGTCATAGAGGCTGCGAAAAGTCAGTCTGCTCCGTACCTGACCGTCGTCGCAGCAATGGGGGCCGTGTATCTGTTCCTCCTGACGAAGGAGGCTCAGTGGAACGTCCTGCTGATGGTGCGCGATGTGATCCAGAGCTGGATCAGCGTGCCTCAGCTCGCGAAGCAGATCATGGCGCAAATCCGCTTTTCGCTGCGTGTGCCGCAGGATGTGCTCTCGAAAGTCATCGCGAATTCTCCGGATGTCGTCGATCAGGACTTCCGCAAGGACCCGAACACCCCGGATCGCATGTGGGCGGAAATCTGTTACATGAAATGGTGGCTGGCGCAGGGACGCGACACCGGAGATGACGCCACCTTCTTCACCGAGGACAGCTTTGGTTTCGACAAGCTGATGGCAGACTTCCAGCAGGCGGCGCCGACGATGAGCCAGTGGAAGGCTGGGACGTTGACGGGCCTTGCTGCGCCCCCGGCCACGCAATTGATCAAGGACCTCTACAATCGATTTGCCCGGCTTGTCGCGTGTTACCTGATCTATCGCAACGGCTCTCGCATCGACCTGCGCAACGAGGCCAGCAAATTCGGCATCGAAATCGATGCGCCCATTCACGACAATCCGCTACGGTACTGGATCGTCTATATCATTGCCTTGATCTGCTCCGTTTATCTGGGAGTGACCATTTCGGCCGTAATTTATGACGTGCTGCAAGGCAGAGGCGTTGTCTGGGCGCAGGACCCCAATCGCTCGATTGCATGGGTCATGTATTCGCTTTGCAATTATGGATTGGCAATCGTCGTAGTTCTCTTGCTTCGATTTGCGATGTCGTCTCTGGGAAGCAATTCAGATCAGTCCCACCTCACCACTTATTGCTGGAGCTTCCTGGTCGCGCTCGCCGTAGGGCCCGCTGGCCTGACGGTGGCCGTGCATAATTTTGGCGAGGGCAATTTGCGGGAAATGTCTCTTGCCAGCCTTTACTTTGCGATGTTGCGGTGGGGCCTCGGGCCGGCGCTCGTGACAGTCTATATTTCGTACTATCTCGACAGGCAGAGCTGCTCCGATCTGCCGGACATCGACAATTCGATGCGAACGGTCGCGTGGCGACTGTTCAATTGCTTCGGCTTTGCGGCAACCAACGTGTTCTTGCTTCTGCCCCAACTGCTGTCGCTGGTGGCACAGGAGGGGGCAATCTGGGACACCAATAAGCTGCGCTTCATTGCGGCTGGGACGACGTTCTGTCTGGCACTCGGCCTCGCATTGGCCGCACAGTTCGCGCTCAAGAAGGAGCGGATTGGAACGGTGCTGGCGCATAGACCGGCTTGACGCCAGATATGGTCGGTCATGGCGATGATGGCATCATGCTCCTGTTTTGCCCGACGGAGCAACTGGCGCGGCCCTGCGGCCGGATGATTTTCGCCTACGCGTAAGTCATTGATTTTACAACACCCGTCTACTGTGCATGGGGTTGTTTTCGTAGTTTTTGTTTTGGGACCTACCCCGCCCCGAACGCGACCGCGACATTGTAGGTCAGAAGGCTCGCGGCATAGGCCAGCACCAGCATGTAGAAGAAGGTGACGGCCATCCAGGTCCAGCTTCCGGTCTCGCGCCGGATCACGGCGAGCGTGGATGCGCATTGCGGGGCGAAGATGTACCAGGCCAGCATCGACAGCGCGGTCGCGAGCGACCATTTCGTCGCCAGCACCTGGCCGATCTGCTCGGCCGCTTCCTTGCCGCCTTCGATCGCATAGACGGTGCCGAGTGCTGCGACAGCTACCTCGCGCGCCGCCATGCCCGGGATCAGCGCGACCGCGATCTGCCAGTTGAAGCCGACCGGCGCCAGCAGCGGCTCGAGCGCCTTGCCGATGATCGCGGCCAGGCTGAAGTCGATCGCCGGTTCGGTGGCGCCCGCGGGCGGCTGCGGGAACGAGGCCAGGAACCAGATCAGCACCATCATCGAGAAGATCGTGGTGCCGGCGCGGTGCAGGAACATCTTGGCCCGCGTGTAGACGCCGATCGCGATCGATTTCAGCCGCGGCATCTTGTAGTCCGGCAGCTCCAGCATGAACGGCGCCGGCGCATAGTCGCGCAGCATGAAGAATTTGATGAGGAACGAGACGGCAAGCGCGCTGATGATGCCCGCAGCGTAGAGGCCGAACATCACGAGGCCCTGGAGGTTGATGAAGCCCCAGACGTCTTTTGCCGGAATGAAGGCGGAGATGATCAGCGTGTAGACGGGGATGCGGGCCGAGCAGGTCATCAGCGGCGCGATCAGGATCGTGGTCAACCGGTCGCGCTTGTTGTCGATCACGCGGGTCGCCAAGATGCCGGGGATGGCGCAGGCGAAGCTCGACAGCAGCGGAATGAAAGCGCGGCCGTGCAGGCCGGCGCCGCCCATGATGCGGTCCATCAGGAACGCGGCGCGCGCCATGTAGCCGAAATCTTCCAGCAGCAGGATGAACAGGAAGATGATGATGATCTGCGGCAGGAACACGATGACGCTGCCGACGCCTGAGATCACGCCGTTCTGCAGGAAGCTTTGCAGCAGGCCGGCGGGCAGGGTGGCGTGCACGAACTCGCCGAGCGAATCGAAGCCGGAATTGAGCAGCTCCATCAGCGGCTGCGCCCAGGCGAACACCGCCTGGAACATCACGAACAGGATAGCCGCGAGCACGAGCAGCCCGCCGACGGGATGCAGCACGACCGCGTCGATCCGCGCGGTCCAGGTGTCGGGCCTGCTGGGCAGGCTGACGCAGTCGGCGATGATGCGGTCCGCTTCGCGCTGGGTGGCGCGCAGGTCGGCCACGCTGAGCGCCCGCCAATTGTTCTCTCCCGGCTCGGCGGCGAGCTTCGCCGAAATCTCGTCGGTCAGCGACAGCAGGTCGGCCGTGCCGCCCTTGCGCACCGCGATCGAAGTGACCACGGGCACGCCGAGCTCCTTGGCGAGCCGCTCGACGTCGACAGTGATGCCGCGGCGGGTCGCGATGTCGAACATGTTGAGCACGAGGATCATCGGCCGGCCGGTGCGCTTGAGCTCCAGCAGCAGGCGGATGGTCAGGCGCAGATTGGTCGAATCCGCCACGCACAGCACGAGGTCGGGCAGGGTCTCGCCGGTGGCCTTGCCGAGCACGAAGTCGCGAGTGATCTCCTCGTCCGGGCTGCGGCCGCGCAGCGAATAGGTGCCGGGCAGGTCGACCACGGAGACCTGACGTCCTAACGGCGTGACGAAGAAGCCTTCCTTGCGCTCGACGGTGACGCCGGGATAGTTCGCGACCTTCTGCCGGCTGCCGGTCAGCGCATTGAACAGCGAGGTCTTGCCGCTGTTTGGCGTGCCGACCAGGGCGAGGTGGAGTAGGGGCAATTCCATGGAACTGGGGTCCGGTCGCTTCAGGCGACGATAATGGCCATGGCTTCGCGACGGCGGACCGCGATGGTGATGCTGTCGACCCGCACGGCGATCGGGTCGCGCCCGACCAGCCCCTCGTGCAGGACCTCGACCCGGGCACCCTCGACGAAGCCGAGCTCGATCAGCCGGCTCTCGAGTTCGATGTCCGAGAGCGCCGAGCCTGCGTCCTTGGGGGAAAGGTGCTGGATGACGCCGGTATAGCCGCGCTGGGCCAGGCCCAGCGGCATCTGCGGACGCGTATCATGGATGTCGGTCATGCCCTGTATTTTCAACGCAGGGCATCGAGGTCAAGCGCGCTCGGTCGCTGAAACTGCACCTTAGAGTGATTTTAAAGTACCAGCTTCGTGACGGAGGCGATTGGCGCCAGGATCGGCGTCAAAGCGACTGCTAGGCCGGGACCTTTTCCGCCTGGATGGCGGCCATGGCGCGGCTCTTGAAGTAGTCGAGCACGAACAGGCGGATCGCCGAGGACAGATTGCCCTGCTGGCGGTTGCCGTCGATCTCGCCGACCAGCTCGGACAGCGTCATGTTGCGCAGGCCCGAGATCTCCTTCATGCCGTTCCAGAACGCCTCTTCCAGGCTGACGCTGGTCTTGTGACCGGCGACGACGATCGACCGTTTCACGACGGGCGACTTCATGGCTGCTCCTCGCGATCGATCTGGTGCTGGTCCAGGTGCGCCTTCGCCTGGTCCGCGCGCGTCTCCTCCGCCGACCGCTCCGCCCTCGTGCGGCCGAACTTCGTTCGGTTGGCGTCCGCCTGCTTCGCCGTGGCTTCCCGCTCGGCGCGCTTCCGGAAACGATTCAGGTTGATGACGTTCGCCATGTCGCGTCTCCATCATCCGATCCTCCGTGGGCAGGATGAAACATTCAGAAACTGTGCGCCGCACTGCGCCCGATGAGACTTGATCGCCATTCGCTTGTCCTCGTCAATCGACCCTTGGGCCATCAAACGATGAATTCCGCCCCATGGGGACGGAGGGGCTGCGTAACACGCAATCCCGCCGCGACATTGACGGTAATCAAATCCCGTCCTTTAAGCCCTACATTTAATGGAGCTAGGGGCTCCGTATCATTACGGATGGCTATCGGAATTCGGAATTTATCCCGGGCTGGTCATCTTCTCGGGGCGCACCAGGCGGTCGAACTCCTCCGCCGAGACGAAGCCGAGCCGCAGCGCCTCTTCCTTCAGGGTGGTGCCGTTGGCATGCGCCGTCTTGGCCACCTTGGCCGCGTTGTCGTAGCCGATCTTGGGGGCGAGCGCCGTCACCAGCATCAGCGAACGCTGCATCAGTTCCTTGATGCGCTTCTCGTCGGCACGGATGCCGCTGACGCAATGCTCGGTGAAGGAGCGCGCGGCGTCCGCCATCAGCCGGATCGAGTGCAGCATGTTGTAGGCCAGCACGGGCTTGTAGACGTTGAGCTCGAAATGGCCCTGGCTGCCGGCGACCGTGATCGCGGTGTGATTGCCGAACACTTGGCAGCACACCATCGTCGTCGCCTCGCACTGCGTCGGATTGACCTTGCCCGGCATGATCGAGGAGCCCGGCTCGTTCTCCGGCAGCATCAGTTCGCCGAGGCCCGACCGCGGACCCGATCCGAGCAGGCGGATGTCATTGGCGATCTTGAACAGGCCTGTCGCGACCGAATTGATGGCACCGTGCGCCAATACATAGGCGTCGTTCGAGGCCAGCGCCTCGAATTTGTTGGCGGCGCTGGTGAAGGGCAGCTTCGTAATCCCGGCAACGTGCTTTGCGAACAGTTTTGCAAAGCGCGGCTTCGAATTGAGGCCGGTGCCGACGGCGGTGCCGCCTTGCGCCAGCGGATAGAGTTCCTTCACCGCGACCCTGAGCCGGGCGATGCCGCTCTCGACCTGTGCGGCATAGCCGGAAAATTCCTGGCCGAGCGTCAGCGGCGTCGCGTCCTGGGTGTGGGTGCGGCCGATCTTGACGATCTTTGCGAACTCCTTCTCCTTCTTGCGCAGCGCGCGCAGCAATTCGCCGAGGGCAGGGACGAGATCGGCGGTGATGCGGCTTGCCGCCGCGATATGCATCGCGGTCGGGAACGAGTCGTTCGACGACTGGCTCATGTTGACATGATCGTTGGGATGCACCGGTTTCTTGGCACCGAGCTCGCCGCCCAGGAGCTCATTGGCGCGGTTGGCGATGACCTCGTTGAGATTCATGTTGCTCTGCGTGCCCGAGCCGGTCTGCCACACCACCAGCGGAAAATGATCGTCCAGCTTGCCCTCGATCACCTCGCGCGCGGCGCGGATGATGGCGTTGGCGCGGCGCTGGTCGAGCAGGCCGAGCTCCTGGTTCGATTGCGCCGCGGCGAGCTTGACGATGCCGAGCGCATGCACGAGCGAGATCGGCATGCGATCGATGCCGATGCGAAAATTCTGCCGCGAGCGTTCGGTCTGCGCCCCCCAATAGCGATCGGCGAGGACCTCGATCGGGCCGAAGCTGTCGGTCTCGGTGCGGGTCGCCGGGCGTGAGGAACGGTCGGTCTTCGAGCGGGCAGCCTTCGAGCGGGCAGCCTTCGAGCGGGAAATCTTCGAGAGGGAGGTTTTGGCCATGAGCACATCCATTCCGCCGCGCGAAATACCACGCGGCCTCTTCATGTGCCTCTATATAGGGAGTTTGGCCGCCTGCGACGGGCGCCAGTCCGATCTAGATCATTTCTTGCGGAAACGATCCAATCGCACGACTTCGGCGCCGCCCTGGTTCGGAGCCGCCGGCTCCTCAGTGCCTTCCGCAGGTTCAGTGGCAGGGGGCACCGCGACTGCGGACGGGGCGGGAGCGGCCGGCAACGTCTCGGCCGAGAGGTCGGCGACATCGGAGGTGTCGAACTGGAGGCCGAATTTCACGGACGGATCGAGGAAGCTCTTGATGGCGCTGAACGGCACGATCAGCCGCTCCGGAATGCCGCCGAAGGACAGGCCGACCTCGAAGCGGTCTTCGAGCACGGTTAGATCCCAGAACTGGTGCTGCAGGATGATCGTCATCTCTTCCGGATATTGGGCCAGCAGCCGCGACGACAGCTTCACGCCCTCGGCCTTCGACACGAAGGTGATGAAGAAATGATGCTCGCCGGGCAGTCCCTGCGACGCGGCGTCGGTCAGCACCTTGCGCAACACGCCGCGCAGCGCGTCGCGGGCCAGCACATCGTATCGGATATGATCGGTCGCCATGGTGGTCCTGTTGCATTCCAGGAGCTGGGCCCTGCCGGCCCGACTCGCCAAGCCGCAATAGTACCGCGCCTGACGGGTCAGCAGGAGTCCCCGCGGGGTAGGAAATAAGAGGTAAGTGGAGGCTTCTGTTGCCAGGTGCCTCCGAACCCCGCCTAACGGAGCTTAACCCGTTAGGACTTCAGAATGGTCTTTCAAACTGCGTTACGCAGCCTGAGCAACCGGAGCAAAGTTGTCGTTGGCAACTATTGCATAGCCCGATAACGGCGGAACAATACCGGGAAAAAGAACGCCCTTTACGCCCTCGTCGATCCTATTTCGCCCCCGCCAAAGCCCGCTTCAGGGCCAGCCCGCTGGTGGGCTTTGGTGGAGGCGCCGGGTACCGCCCCCGGGTCCGAATGGTTTATTGCGACGACCGTTTATTTCCATAGCCGGCGGACCGGCACTCCCAATATAGGGGGCAAACGTTTCAAATAACAGGTGTTTCGAGCGATCATTCGGAGGTTCCCTCTGGATAGGTTCCCGGCAGGCTTGGCCGCGCGTCGGCCGGTGTTCTAAGCTCCTGACATGTCCGAGGATTCCGCACCGGCCGCCCAACAACCAGTTCAAGAGCCGGACCGGCCAGCCACTCGCGCCGTTCCGCCCGGGCTGCTCGCGCTGTTTCTGGCCTTCGCGCGGATGTCGCTGGCGGGCTTCGGCGGGGTTTTGGTCTTCGCCAGGCAGGCCATCGTCGAGCAGCACCGCTGGATGACGGCGGACGAGTTCAACGAGACGTTTGCGCTCTGCCATTTCCTGCCCGGGCCGAACATCGTCAATCTGTCGATGGTATTCGGCGCGCGGCTGCGCGGGATCGCCGGCGGCATTGCCGCTTTTGCGGGGCTGTTGCTGCCGCCCACGCTGATCATGACGGTGCTCGCGATCATCTATGCCCGGTTCGGCGATGTGGAGGTGCTGCGCCGCATCCTCGCGGGCATCTCCTGTTCGGCCGTCGGTCTTTTGATCGCGGTGGTCTTCCGGATGATGACGCCGCTGCTCAAGCGGCTGGACGCCGTCGCGCTCATCCTGATGCTGGGCGTCTTCCTCGCCATCGGCGTCCTTCGCCTGCCGCTCCAGGCCGTGCTTTTGGTTGCGATCCCCGTCAGTGTCGGCGCCATTTTCCTGATGCGGCGGAAGGTAGCAGCATGAACGCGGAGAACCCGATCTGGGCGCTGATCTCGACCTTCGGTCTGATGTCGCTGTTCGCAGTCGGCGGCGCCGCCGCGGCGGTGCCCGAGATGCATCGCATCGCGGTCGAGGTGCATCACTGGATGACCGACAAGCAATTCGCCGACGCCTATGCGATCGCGCAGCTTTCACCAGGTCCGAACGTCCTTATCGTCACGTTAATCGGCTATGCGGTCGCTGGCATCCCCGGCGCCCTGGCGGCGACCTTGGCCATGTGCCTGCCCACCGCGCTGCTTGCCTATTATGTCAGCCGGCTCCTCAACCGGCCGAGCCAGTCGCGCTGGCCCGGGCTGATCCAGACTGCACTGGTTCCGCTCTCGATCGGCTTGATGGCGGCGAGCGCCCTGATCCTCGCCGAGTCGACCGATCGCACGCTTGCTGCGCTGCTTCTGACCGCAACAGTTGCAGTGGTCGCATCCGTCTCGCGCATCAATCCACTTTGGATTTTGCTCGTCGGGGGCTTGTTGGGTTTTGCTGGCATTGTGTAATGAAAATGGCTAGGCAGGGATCCGGGCGGGGGCATCGATTTCCAGCCGATTAGAACAACAGTGCTCGTGGCTTACGGGTCGCGGAGGAGACATGCATGGCCGATACGATGGGCCACTCGGCGACAGCCAACCGAAACACTTCGGTGGTGATCAGCTTTTGTCTGCTGGCCATAGCGCCGCAGATTTTCGAATTCATCTGGTCGTTCGGGACGATCTTTGGCTGGGGCGCCGGACGCGGCCCCGCGGCGGTGGTGATCAGCCACGCTACGGCGCTGCTCGCGGGCGCGCCCGGCGCGTTGCTCGGGGCGGTCGGCGGTGACACCAAGAAGGCGTCATCCGATGTGCTGCTGGCGCTGATCTATTCCTATCCGATCTTGGCCGTGGCGATTCTCACGATCTTCATGACGATCAGGTCGGCGCAGGACTATGTCGGCGGGATCGTGCTGATGGCGCTCGCCTTGTTCGCACTGTGGGCCTCCAGCGATTTGCAGGGCATGCGGGGCTTCTCCTTCGGCGCCGGCACGGCGCCGCGGATGTTTGGCGGGCTCCTGGTTGCACTTGGCGCCGGCATTGCGTTGACGGGACTGCTGACCGACGGGCCGGCGATGGCGCACTATGCCTGGCGCGGGCCGCTCTTCGTGATGATCTCGATCGTCTTCTTCGCCCTGGCGATTCGTCCACTTGGCGTGGTGGTGACGGCGTTCACGAGCTTCCTGATCTCGGCGATGGGCACGCATGAAACGCGCTGGGTCGAAGCGATCATCGTCGGCGCCTGCCTGACGCTCGGTTGCGCGCTGCTCTTCCCCTATGTGCTGGGGCTGCCGATGCCGATGTTCCCGCGCTTCCTGGTTCAGTGAGGGTGTGATGTTCGATCTCTTCCACAATCTGGGCCTTGGTTTCGGTGTGGTGTTTCAGATCTCGTGGTGGTCACCCTGGTGGCTCTACGGTTTGTCGCTGCCGATCTCGATCAACATTCTCATGTGCCTGATTGGCGCATTGGTCGGCACGCTGGTCGGCGTGCTGCCCGGTATCGGCACCGTCGCAACCGTGGCGATGCTCCTGCCGATCACGTTCGGATTGCCGCCAGTCGGTGCGCTGATCATGCTCGCCGGCATCTATTACGGTGCCCAGTACGGCGGCTCCACCACCTCGATTCTGGTTAATATTCCCGGTGAGGCGACCTCGGTCGTCACGGCCATCGACGGTCACCAGATGGCGAAGCAGGGCCGTGCCGGCCCGGCGCTGGCGATCGCGGCGATCGGCTCGTTCTTTGCCGGCTGCGTCGCGACCGTGCTCATCGCCGTGCTCGGTGCGCCGCTGACCAAGCTCGCGCTGGCGTTCGGCCCGGCCGAATATTTCTCACTGATGGTGCTCGGCCTGATCTTCGCGGTGGTGCTGGCCAAGGGCTCGGTTCTGAAGGCGATCGCGATGATCGTGTTCGGCCTGATGCTGTCGATGGTCGGCTCCGACATCGAGACCGGCGCCTCGCGCATGGCGTTCAACATTCCGGAGCTTGCCGACGGTCTCGGCTTTGCGACGGTGGCGATGGGCGTGTTTGGCTTCGCCGAGATCATCCGCAACCTCGATGCCGGCGCCGAGATGAACCGCGACCTCGTGCAGCAGAAGATCACCGGCTTGATGCCGACCAGGAAAGACCTGATCGACTCGGCGCCTGCGATCTTGCGCGGCACCGTGCTCGGCTCGATCCTCGGCATCCTGCCGGGTGGCGGCGCTGTCATCGCGTCCTTTGCGTCCTACACGCTCGAGAAGAAGATCGCCAAGAACCCGTCGCGGTTCGGCCGCGGTGCGATCGAAGGCGTGGCGGCGCCGGAAAGCGCCAACAATGCCGCGGCGCAGACCTCCTTCATCCCGTTGCTGACACTCGGCATTCCGCCCAACGCCGTGATGGCGCTGATGGTGGGCGCGATGACCATCCACGGCATCGTGCCGGGTCCGCAGGTGATGCAGAAGCAGCCGGAGCTGGTCTGGGGCATGATCGCCTCGATGTGGATCGGCAATCTGATGCTGATCATCATCAACCTGCCGCTGGTCGGAATCTGGGTGCGGCTGTTGCGCGTCCCCTACCGGTTGATGTTCCCCTCGATCGTGATCTTCTGCGCGATCGGCATCTACTCGGTGAACAACGCGCCGGTCGACGTCATCCTGGCAGGCGTGTTCGGTCTGGTCGGCTACTGGCTGATCAAGCACGATTTCGAGCCGGCGCCGCTGCTGCTCGGCATGGTGCTCGGACCGCTGATGGAAGAGAACCTGCGCCGCGCGCTGCTGATCTCGCGCGGCGACTGGAGCGTCTTCCTGACGCGTCCGCTGTCGGCCGTGCTGCTCGCGATTGCGTCTTTCCTCCTGGTGCTCACGGTGCTGCCCGCGTTGCGTGCCAAGCGCGACGAGGTGTTCACGGAATCCGAGAACTAAGGCGACCCGCCTCGTGTCGGGCGCGCCGTGGCTCGAACCCTAGCTGGCAAGTTGGCCAGCAGGATCAACCTGATAGACGAGGGGCGGGACGCCGAGTTCCGCCCCTTGTCGTTTGCACCGGGAACGCTCACTTTTCCGGGTATAATGCCCACGGACGGCGAATCGCCGCTGTCGCATCGCGGGGGCGGCCGCTAAATTCGCCGCCTCCCCAAAGGCCCACGCACATGCACCAGTATCAGGACCTGCTCGAGCGGATTCTTTCAGACGGCGCCGAAAAGACCGACCGGACCGGCACTGGCACGCTGTCGGTGTTCGGCCATCAGATGCGCTTCAATTTGTCCGCCGGTTTTCCGATGCTGACCACCAAGCGGCTGCCGCTGAAGGCGATCGTGCACGAGCTGTTGTGGTTCCTGAAGGGCGATACCAACATCAAATATCTGCGCGACAACGGTGTCACCATCTGGGACGAGTGGGCCGACGCCAATGGCGATCTGGGCCCCGTCTACGGCCATCAGTGGCGCTCCTGGCCCGCGCCGGACGGACGCAGCATCGATCAGATCGCGAATGTGATCGACATGATCAAGCGCAATCCGGACTCGCGCCGCCTGATCGTCTCGGCCTGGAATCCGGCCGAGGTCGACAAGATGGCGCTGCCGCCGTGCCACTGCCTGTTCCAGTTCTACGTCGCCAACGGCAAGCTATCGTGCCAGCTCTATCAGCGCTCGGCTGACGTGTTCCTCGGCGTGCCCTTCAACATCGCCTCTTACGCGCTGCTCACCATGATGGTGGCGCAGGTCACGGGCCTGAAGCCCGGCGACTTCGTGCATTCGTTCGGTGACACCCATCTCTATTCCAACCATCTGGAACAGGCGAAGCTCCAGCTCACGCGCGCGCCGCGCGCGCTGCCGGTGATGCGGATCAATCCCGACGTGAAGGATATCTTCTCCTTCCGTTACGAGGACTTTGAGCTCGTCGGCTACGATCCGCATCCGCACATCAAGGCCGCGGTCGCGGTCTGAAGTCGATGTCGCTCAACATCCGCCGTGTGTGTCCCGGTGAGGCCGGGCTTGTTCTCGCTTTCATCCGCGAACTGGCCGAGTACGAAAAACTTTCGCACGAGGTCGAGGCGACCGAGGACATGATTGCGGAGGCGCTGTTCAGTAGCAATCCGCAACTCTTTTGCGCCCTCGCCGAGTGGAACGGCGAGCCGGTCGGCTTCGCGGTGTGGTTTGCGAATTTCTCGACGTTCAGCGGCCGCCACGGCATCTATCTCGAAGATTTGTATGTGCGGCCGTCGCATCGGGGCAGGGGCCTCGGCAAGGCTCTGCTCGTGCACCTTGCCAGGGAATGCGTCGAGAACGGCTGGTCGCGGCTGCAATGGGCGGTGCTCGACTGGAACGCGCCATCGATAGCGTTCTACAAATCGCTCGGTGCCGTCATGCTGGACGATTGGACCCTGTGCCGCGTCACCGGGCCCGCGCTGACGCGGCTTGCCGGGAGCGCGTCCTGATGGAGATCGTCTTCGTGGTGGCGATCGCGGAGAACGGCGTCATCGGCGCCGGCAATGCGATGCCGTGGCGAATGAAATCCGACATGGCGCGCTTCAAGGCGCTCACGATCGGCAAGCCCGTGATCATGGGCCGCAGGACCTTCGAATCCTTGCCCCGGCCGCTTCCCGGCCGCACCAACATCGTCGTCACGCGCGATGCGGATTATCGCGCCGCCGGCGCCATCGTCGCGACATCGACTGCCGCCGCAGACGCCATCGCGCGCGGCGATGCCCTGCGGCGTTCGGTCGCCGAGATCGCCGTGATTGGCGGCGCCGAAATCTATCGGCAATGGCTCGATCGCGCCGATCGCCTCGAAATCACCGAAGTGCATGCCCGCCCCGAAGGCGATACGCATTTCGGCATCGACAGGGCAGAGTGGGATGAGGTTGAGCGCATCCGTCATCCAGCCGGACCCCACGACAGCGCCGACTACTCCTATGTGACATATCGTCGGCGGGCGGGCCATTAACCGCATTTGCCAATGTTAACATTGACTTTTCTGCCCCCGAGCTTAGCTCGGAGGGCGGCGAGGGCTGCGTTGTAAGGGACCTGCCTGTCCCCTATAAAGCCGGACCGGACAAAGCGGGCGGGGGGCAATTTCACCCTGCCGAGGAGAGCGTCGAATGCCGTGGAAGAATCAGGGCGGTGGCCCATGGGGCTCGGGTCCGAAGGGGCCATGGGGCAACGGCCCGCAACCGGTCGGGCCAAGGCCGCCGGATCTGGAAGACCTTCTGCGGCGCGGCCAGGATCGCCTCCAGCAGATCATGCCGGGTGGCTATTTCTCCGGCATCGGCATCACGCTGATCGTGCTCCTCATCGTCGCGTTCTGGCTGCTGTCGGGCTTCTTCCGGGTGCAGTCCGAAGAGCTCGGCGTCGTGCTGCGCTTCGGCAAGCATGTCCGCACCGTGGAGCCTGGCCTGAACTACCATCTGCCCTATCCGATCGAGACCGTGCTGCTGCCAAAGGCATTGCGCGTTTCCACCATCTCCATCGGCATGACGCTGATCGACGATCCGGCGCGGCGCGGCCGCTCCATTCGTGACGTGCCGGAAGAGAGCCTGATGCTGACCGGCGACGAGAACATCGTCGACGTCGACTTCACGGTGCTCTGGCGCATCAAGCCCAACGGCGTCGGCGATTTCCTCTTCAACATCCAGAATCCCGAAGGCACCGTGAAGGCGATCGCCGAGAGCGCGATGCGCGAGGTGATCGGCCGCTCTCAGATCCAGCCGATCCTGACCGGTGCACGCAACGTCACCGAACAGGGCGTGCAGGAACTGATCCAGAAGACACTGGACAGCTACGGCGCCGGCATTCAGATCAGCCAGGTGCAGATGCAGAAGGTCGACCCGCCGGCGCAGGTGATCGACGCCTTCCGCGACGTCCAGGCAGCGCGCGCCAATCTCGAGCAGTTGCAGAACGAGGCGCAGACCTATGCCAACCAGGTCGTGCCGCAGGCACGCGGACGTGCGGCGCAGATCATGCAGGCCGCCGAAGGCTACAGGGAGCAGACGGTCGCCGAGGCCAAGGGCCAGAGCTCGCGCTTCTTGAAGGTTTACGAGGAATACAAGAAGGCGCCCGACGTGACGCGTGAACGGATTTATCTGGAGACGATGGAGCGCGTGCTCGGCGGCTCGGAAAAGCTGATCTATGACGGCGGCCAGTCGGGTCAGGGCGTCGTGCCTTATCTGCCGCTCAGCGAATTGACGGCCAAGCGGCCGCCCGCAACCGGCCAGCAGACGACCGGAGGCAACCGATGAGATCTCCGGTCACAGGCATCGTCACGCTGCTCGGGCTCCTGCTCGTCGTGATCGTGGGCTACATGTCCCTGTTCACGGTGGCGCAGACCGAGCAGACCATCGTGCTGCAGTTCGGCAAGCCCGTCGACGTCGTCACCGATCCCGGCCTGCACTTCAAGGCGCCGTGGAATTCGGTGATCAACATCGACAAGCGCATCCTCGATCTGGAGAACCCGTCGCAGGAAGCGATCGCGTCCGACCAGAAGCGGCTCGTGGTGGACGCCTTCGCGCGTTACCGCATCAAGGACGCGCTTCGCTTCTATCAGAGCATCGGCTCGATCCAGGCCGCCAACATCCAGCTCACCACGCTCTTGAACGCGGCGCTGCGCCGCGTGCTCGGCGAGGTCACCTTCATCAACGTGGTCCGCGACGACCGCGAGAAGCTGATGCAGCGCATCCGCGATCAGCTCGACCACGAGGCCGACGGCTACGGCATCCAGGTCGTCGACGTCCGGATCCGCCGTGCCGATTTGCCGGAGCAGAACAGCCAGGCGGTCTATCAGCGCATGAAGACGGAACGCGAGCGCGAAGCCGCCGAGTTCCGCGCGCAGGGCGGCCAGAAGGCACAGGAGATCCGCTCCAAGGCCGACCGCGAGGCGACCGTGATCGAGGCGGATGCGAGGTCGCTGGCCGAGCAGACGCGCGGCGTCGGCGATGCCGAGCGCAACCGTCTGTTCGCCGAAGCCTACGGCAAGGATGCGGATTTCTTCGCCTTCTACCGCTCGATGACGGCCTATGAGAACGGGCTGCGCGCGAACGACACCCGCTTCCTGCTGCGCCCGGACTCGGATTTCTTCCGGTTCTTTGGTAACCCGTCCGGCAAGACGGCGACCACGACGCCGGCGAAGCCGTAAGCGAGACAAGGGCGGCAGGTCCGGCCGCCCTTCGTCCAGACAAGAACAGCACAACGGGAGGTTCCAAT
Source organism: Bradyrhizobium sp. Ken64 (assembly GCF_055807555.1). Classification (NCBI taxonomy): domain Bacteria; kingdom Pseudomonadati; phylum Pseudomonadota; class Alphaproteobacteria; order Hyphomicrobiales; family Nitrobacteraceae; genus Bradyrhizobium; species Bradyrhizobium sp. Ken64. The sequence continues at coordinate 41,566 of NZ_JBVVPA010000016.1, forward strand.
CCGATGAGGTCCATTGCGTTCACCGACTTCCTCATCGGTTTGGGCATCCTGTTCGTGCTGGAAGGCTTGATGTTCGCGGCAAGCCCGGCCTGGATGCGCAAGGCCATGAAAAGCGCGATGGCCACGCCGGACAATGTCCTGCGGGCGGTCGGCATTGGTTCGGCCGTGGCCGGCCTGATCCTGATCTGGGTTATGCGACGTCCAATTTAGCCGTCGCACCAACGCCAAAGTGAAGGCGAGGGACCGGTTTTCGCCTTATTATCCGGGTTCTGAGGCCCGTTAAGGTCCGCGCTTGCGCCGTCCCCCCGTTCGAGCGCAGTCTTGACCTCGAATCCTTGTTTCCTGGAGATCACAATGACCGCTGCCACCATTGCCCCGACCCGTTTGCGCTTAGGGCTGGCCGCGCTCGCCTTTGGCGCTTTCAGCGCACTCGGCACACCGGCCCATGCGCGCGGACCGGATGGCATCGCCGACGTCGCCGAGAAGGTGATCGACGCGGTCGTCAACATCTCGACCTCGCAGACCGTCGAGGCCAAGGGTGGCGGCGGGAATGCCATGCCGCAACTGCCGCCTGGTTCGCCCTTCGAGGAGTTCTTCGACGACTTCTTCAAGAATCGGAAGGGTCCCGGCGGCGGCAGCAAGGGCGGCGAGAACGGCCCGGCGCCGCGCAAGACCAACTCGCTCGGAAGTGGCTTCATCATCGACACGTCAGGCGTCGTCGTCACCAACAACCACGTCATCGCGGACGCCGACGAGATCAACGTCATCCTCAACGACGGGACCAAGATCAAGGCCGATCTGGTCGGCGTCGACAAGAAGACCGACCTTGCCGTGCTGAAGTTCAAACCGCCGAAGCCGCTGGTGTCGGTGAAGTTCGGCGATTCCGACAAGCTGCGCCTGGGCGACTGGGTCGTCGCGATCGGCAATCCTTTCAGCCTCGGCGGCACGGTGACAGCCGGTATCGTCTCGGCGAAGAACCGTGACATCTCGTCAGGTCCCTACGACAGCTACATTCAGACCGACGCCTCCATCAACCGCGGCAATTCCGGCGGTCCGCTGTTCAACCTCGATGGCGACGTCATCGGCGTCAACACGCTGATCATCTCGCCCTCCGGCGGCTCGATCGGCATCGGCTTCGCCGTACCATCGAAGACGGTCGCGGGTGTCGTCGACCAGCTCCGCCAGTTCGGCGAGTTGCGCCGCGGCTGGCTGGGCGTGCGCATCCAGAGCGTCACCGACGAAATCGCCGAGAGCCTCAACATCAAGCCGCCGCGCGGCGCGCTGGTTGCCGGCGTCGACGACAAGGGCCCCGCCAAACCGGCCGGCATCGAGCCCGGCGACGTCGTCGTCAAGTTCGACGGCAAGGACGTCAAGGACCCCAAGGATCTCTCTCGTGTGGTCGCCGACACGGCGGTCGGCAAGGAGGTCGACGTCGTCATCATCCGGAAGAGTCAGGAGGAGACCAAGAAGGTCACGCTCGGCCGGTTGCAGGATCCCGAGAAGGTGCAGGCCGCAGTGAAGACCGACGAGCCTCCGCCTGAAAAGACTGTGACACAGAAGGCGCTCGGCCTCGATCTCGCGGCGCTGAGCAAGGATCTGCGTACGCGCTACAAGATCAAGGACAGCGTCAAGGGCGTGGTCGTCACCAATGTCGACGCCAATTCGGATGCCGCCGAGAAGCGCCTCTCCGCCGGCGACGTCATCGTCGAGGTGGCGCAGGAGGCCGTCTCCAGCGGCGCCGATATCCAGAAGCGGGTCGACCAGCTCAAGAAGGACGGCAAGAAGTCGGTGTTGCTGCTGGTGTCGAACGCCGACGGCGAGCTTCGGTTTGTCGCGCTGAGCGTGCAGTAGGCGCACGAGCAGCCACACATTCACTGTCATGCTCCGCGAAAGCGGGGCATCCAGTACGCCGCGGCTTTTCCGTATCCTCGCGCTGTCTCGGGAATACTGGATCACCCGCTTTCGCGGGTGATGACAGCGGAGAGGAGACTACGCCTCCACGAATTCCTCCCGCCGATACCCCTGCGCGTACAGGAGCGCGGTGAGGTCGCCATGATCGATCCGGGCCGCCGCAGCCGCGGCCACCGCAGGCTTCGCATGATACGCCACGCCCAGGCCCGCCGCCTGGATCATCGCGAGATCATTGGCGCCGTCGCCAACCGCCAGCGAGTCCACGTCGTCGAGATCGAACGACTCCATTAGATCCACCAGCGTCGCGAGCTTTGCCGCGCGCCCCAAGATCGGCTCCTTCACCTCGCCGGTAAACTTGCCGTCGCGGACGACGAGCTCGTTGGCGCGGTTCTCCTGGAAACCGATCCTGGTGGCGACCGCGCTGGTGAACAGCGTAAAGCCGCCGGACACGAGACAGGCATAGGCGCCATGGGCGCGCATGGTCGCGACCAGTTCGCGGCCACCCGGCGTCAGCGTAATGCGCTTGGCCAGCACCTCGTCGACCGCACTGGCGGGGAGGTCCTTGAGCAGCGCGACGCGCTCGCGCAGCGCCGGCTCGAACTCGACCTCGCCGCGCATCGCGCGCTCGGTGATGGCGGCCACATGGGCCTTCACCCCGACGAAATCGGCGAGCTCGTCGATGCATTCCTGGCCGATCATGGTGGAATCCATGTCGGCGAGAAAAAGCTTCTTGCGCCGGAAGCCGACTGGCTGCACGACGATGTCGATGGGCAGGTCGCCTCGAATCTCGCGGAGTCGCTGCTCGATGGCGTGACGGTCGCCTTCGAGGTTACTGGCGGCGCCGAAGGGGATATCGACTGCAACTCCGTCGAACAGCCAGTGCGTCGGAGCTGCCTGAGGCAGCACGGCGCGGGCGCCGTCGACGATGGTCGAGTCGAGCGCGGGGCTATTCGGGTTGCAGATCAGCGTGGCGACGAGGGACATTTGAGGTTTTCGTGAGCGAGAGGCAAGTCGGCAGAAGGCATGTTGGCAAGGCGGTGCTTATCGCAGGCCCGACCGCCAGCGGCAAGTCGGCGCTGGCGCTCGAGCTTGCGCTCGCTGCGGGCGGGGTCGTGATCAATGCCGATTCCATGCAGGTCTACCGCGACCTCCGCATCATCACCGCGCGCCCCACAGATGGCGACGAGGCGCGGGTGCCTCATCGCCTCTACGGCCATGTCGATGCGGCCGTGAATTTTTCGGCTGGTGCCTGGGTGAGTGACGCGGCGAGGGCGCTGGAAGAGGCGCAAGCGGAGGGCCGCCTGCCGATCTTCATCGGCGGGACCGGGCTGTACTTCAAGGCGCTGACGGCGGGCCTTTCCGTGGTGCCGCCGATCCCTGTCGAGGTGCGCGAGGACGTCCGGGCGCGGCTGGAGCGGAACGGCGTCGAAGCGCTGCACGCGGAACTCGCAGCCTCCGATCCGCGGGCGGCCGAGCGATTGAACCTGCGCGATCGCACGCGCATTGCGCGCGCGCTGGAAGTGGTCGAAGCCACCGGCCGGTCGCTGCTGGACTGGCACCATGAGGGCCAGCCGCCGCTCTTGCCCAGGGACAGTTTTCGCGCGGTGTTCCTCGCGCCCGAGCGCGACGAGCTCTATGCGCGCATCGACGCCCGCTTCGACGTCATGTTAGGGGCCGGCGCGCTGGAGGAGGTCGAGCGTCTCGCCGCCCGCAACCTCGATCCGCTGTTGCCGGCCATGAAGGCTCATGGTGTGCCGGCGCTGATCCGGCATCTGCGCGGTGAGCTCAGCCTGGAGCAGGCGGCTACCATTGGCCGGGCCGACACCCGCCATTATGCCAAGCGGCAGTTCACCTGGTTCCGGCACCAATTGCCCGAATTCGAGTGGGTGAAGCCGGAAGAGATTCGGGACTGGCTGGCGGCGGCCGTGAGCGCGGCACGGGACCCCGGCTGACACGCTTTTGTGCCTCGGCTCCCGAATTTACCTCTCGCCCAATTCCGGGAACACCGCTACACTCCCAAAATCGCGCGGGAACGGCCGCATTGCCTTGACATCGGGGCATTGGCCGCTATGTTTCGCGCAACCTTTGGGAAGCCGGGCACCTGCCATGCGTAACATTATTACCAAACTCCTTATCGCCGTCGTACCCAGGCACACCGCCGGGGGTGGCTAGCTGCCATCCACATGACAGGCGGTGTGCATGGGGCCCTCTTCGGGGCCTTTTTTATTTCCGAAAACCCGACACGAACGAAGCCGCTGACAACAGCGCATCCGGAGCAAGCCAATGAGCGACAAGAGCCACGATCCGAACCAGATGACCGGCGCCGCGATGATCGTCCGCGCGCTCATCGATCATGGCGTGACCGACATTTTCGGCTATCCCGGCGGCGCGGTGCTCCCGATCTACGACGAGATCTTCCAGCAGAGCGAGGTCCAGCACATCCTGGTCCGGCATGAGCAGGGCGCGGGCCACGCCGCCGAGGGCTATGCGCGTTCGACCGGCCGGCCCGGCGTTGCACTGGTGACCTCCGGTCCCGGCGCCACCAACATGGTGACGCCGCTCACCGACGCGCTGATGGACTCGATCCCGCTGGTCTGCATCTCCGGCCAGGTGCCGACGCATCTCATCGGCAACGATGCGTTCCAGGAATGCGACACTGTCGGCATCACGCGCCCCTGCACCAAACACAATTGGCTGGTGCGCGACGTCAACGATCTTGCAAAGGTGCTGCACGAGGCGTTTTACGTTGCGACCACGGGTCGACCGGGCCCGGTGCTCGTCGACGTGCCCAAGGACGTGCAGTTCGCGACCGGCACCTATCATCCACCGCGCAAGTCCGACGTGCATCGCTCCTACGCGCCGCGGGTGAAGGGCGATGCGACGCAGATCCGCAAGGCCGTGGCGCTGCTCGCAGGCGCCAAGCGTCCCGTGATCTACAGCGGCGGCGGCGTGATCAATTCCGGCCCCGAGGCGACCAGACTGCTGCGCGAACTGGTCGAAGTCACCGGCTTTCCGATCACCTCCACGCTGATGGGCCTCGGCGCATATCCCGCGTCGGGCAAGAGCTGGCTCGGCATGCTCGGCATGCACGGCACCTACGAAGCCAACATGACCATGCATGATTGCGACGTCATGCTCTGCGTCGGCGCGCGCTTCGACGACCGTATCACCGGCCGCGTCGACGCGTTCTCGCCGGGCTCGAAGAAGATCCACATCGACATCGACCCGTCCTCGATCAACAAGAACATCCGCGTCGACGTGCCGATCATCGGCGACTGCGGCAACATCCTCGGCGACATTCTCCAGGTGTTCAAGGCGGAGGCGAAGAAGCCCGACATCAAGGCCTGGTGGCAGCAGATCGCGCAGTGGCGCGCCCGCAACTCGCTCTATTACAGGAAGAGCAACGACGTGATCCTGCCGCAGCATGCGATCCAGAGCCTGTTCGAGGCGACCCGCGGCAAGGACACCTACATCACCACCGAGGTCGGCCAGCATCAGATGTGGGCCGCGCAGTTCTACGGCTTCGAGGAGCCGCATCGCTGGATGACCTCGGGCGGTCTCGGCACCATGGGCTACGGCCTGCCGGCCGCGGTCGGCGTGCAGGTGGCCCATCCCGACAGCCTCGTCATCGACATCGCGGGCGATGCCTCGGTGCAGATGACGATGCAGGAGATGTCGACGGCGGTGCAGTACGAGCTGCCGATCAAGATCTTCATCCTGAACAACCAGTACATGGGCATGGTGCGGCAGTGGCAGCAGTTGCTCCATGGCAACCGCCTGTCGCATTCCTACTCGGAGGCGATGCCGGACTTTGTCAAGCTTGCGGAAGCCTACGGCGGCGTCGGCTTCCAGGTGCACAAGCCCGGCGATCTCGACGGTGCCATCCAGGAGATGATCTCGGTCAAGCGCCCGGTGCTGTTCGACTGCCGTGTCGCGTCGCTGGAAAATTGTTTCCCGATGATCCCCTCCGGCAAGGCGCACAACGAGATGCTGTTGCCGGAGCAGGCGAACGACGAAGCCACCGCAAAGGCGTTCGCCGGCGGCAAGGCGCTGGTGTGAGCGTGATGGTCACAAACCCCGCTGTCGTCGCCCGGCTTGACCGGGCGATCCAGTACGCCGCGGCCTGTCGATCGCTCTCAGGGGCCTCTGGAATACTGGATCCCCGCCTTCGCGGGGATGACAGTCGCGAGAGATGGATTGATGAGAAGGTGACATGTTCGACCTGAAGGAGCTCGAACGCGCACATGCGATCGTGCGGCAGGCGGTGCCGGCAACGCCGGCGCACGCCTGGCCGCTGCTCTGCCTGCGGCTCGGCGCGCAGGTCGTGGTCAAACACGAGAACCACACGCCGACGGGCGCCTTCAAGGTGCGCGGCGGGCTGGTCTACCTCGAACGGCTGAAGCGCGAGCGGCCGAACATTCCGGGCATCATCTCGGCGACGCGCGGCAATCACGGTCAGAGCCTTGCCTTTGCGGCGAGCCGCCACGGCGTGCCTGCCGTGGTCTATGTGCCGCGCGGCAATTCGGTCGAGAAGAACCGCGCGATGAAGGCGTTCGGCGCCGAGCTCGTTGAGCATGGCGAGGACTTTCAGGCCGCACGCGAGGAAGCCGGCCGCCACGCACAGTTCGCCGGGCTGCACATGGTGCCGTCGTTCCATACGGACCTGGTGCTGGGCGTGGCGTCCTATGCGCTCGAATTGTTCCGTGCCGCGCCCGATCTCGACATCCTCTATGTGCCGATCGGGCAGGGCTCGGGCATCTGCGGCTGCATCATGGCACGCGATCTTCTCGGCCTGAAGACCGAGATCGTCGGCGTGCAATCGACCGAGGCGCCGTCCTACGCGCTGTCTTTCGCCGCGGGTCACGTCGTGACCACCGAGACCAGCAACACGCTCGCGGACGGCATGGCGACGCGGATTCCCGATCCGGAAGCGCTCGCCATCATCCGTAAAGGCGCCTCGCGTATCGTCCAGGTGACGGACGATGAGATCGCGCTCGCGATCCATGCGCTCTGGACCGACACGCACAATCTGGCCGAAGGCGCCGGCGCTGCCGCGCTCGCCGCGGCGCTTCAGGAAAAGACGAGTCTGTCGGGCAAGCGCGTCGGTCTCGTGCTGTCAGGCGGCAATATCGATTTCGATCTGTTCCGCGGTTGGGTCGGGACGGATGCGCCGGTTGCTCGTCGGGCGACGGCGTAACGACGAGAATGAAGGGGACGACAATGAACCAGCCCGCATCCGCCTATTTCATCGAGGAGCGCCACGACCCGAACGAGACGCACACGCTTTCGGTGCTCGTGCAGAACGAGCCCGGCGTGCTTGCGCGCGTCATCGGCCTGTTCTCCGGGCGCGGCTACAACATCGAGAGCCTCACGGTCTCGGAGACCGAGAGCCAGAAGCATCTCTCGCGCATCACTATCGTCACGACGGGTACGCCGATGGTGATCGAGCAGATCAAGCATCAGCTCGACCGCATGATCCCGGTCTATCGCGTCGTCGACATGACGCTGACGAAACGCTCGATCGAGCGCGAGCTGGCGATGGTCAAGGTGCGCGGGCAGGGCGAGCATCGCGTCGAGGCGCTGCGGCTGGCGGACGCGTTCCGCGCCCGCGTGATCGACGCCACCACCGAGAGCTTTGTGTTCGAGATCACAGGCAATACCGACAAGATCAATCAGTTTATCGACCTGATGCGTCCGCTTGGCCTCGTCGAAGTGTCGCGCACCGGTGTTGCCGCGATTGGTCGCGGGCCTGAAGGAATGTGAGCCATGCTGGCGCGCGACTGGTATTACAACGAGCGGAACCGGATGGGGATCGGCCCTGCAGTGGCCTCGATCTACGACAGTCATGACGATGCCGATCTCATGGCGCGCGCCGCCCTGAAGATGCTCGGCGTCCAGCGCGGCTGGCGCATCGCCGACATCGGTTGCGGCAACGGCGTGCTCGCGACCGAGGCCGCGCTGATGGGCGCCGAGGTCGACGCTATCGACATCTCGCCCGCGATGCTGGCGCTCGCCGAGATCTACGCGCGCGACCGCAAGGCGCCCGTACGCACGCAGTCCGCCGGCCTGCTCAGCTTCGCCTACCGGCCGGAGTCCTATGACCTGATCGTCAGCGAGTTCACGCTGCACCATCTGCCGGATTTCTGGAAGGCGGTGGCGATGTCGCGGATCTATCGCGCGCTCAAGCCTGGTGCCACCTTCTATTTGCGCGACATCGTCTACGCCTCGATGCCCGATGCCGTCGAGCGCGACGTCGATCAATGGGCCGACTTTGAGATCAAGAACCACGATGTCCCGCGTGAAAGCGTCGTCACCCACATGCGCGACGAGTATTCCACTTTTGGCTGGGTCATGGAGCGGATGTTGACCGACGTCGGCTTCACGCTGGTCTCGGCCGATTACCACGCCCCGATGCACGGCACTTATCTGCTGCGGAAACCCAATTCTTCCACGTAACGGCCGGCGAGCAAGGCTAAAGCCGTGAGAGCAAACTGCAACTACGATGTAGCTGCGCTCCCTCCCCCGCTTGCGGGGGAGGGCTGGGGAGAGGGTGTCTCCGCAAGCGCGAAGCCCCAAGAGGGGAGAACCCTCACCCGCGCCTTCGGCGCGACCTCTCCCGCAAGCGGGAGAGGTTAGGAGTTTGGGATGAAGCCGGCCGACATCCTCATCGCCATCCTGGTGGCGGTCATCTGGGGGCTTGCCTTCGTGGCGAGCCGGATCGCGCTCGACGAATTTTCGCCGGAGCTGATGACGGCGATGCGCTTCACCATTGCCTCGGTCCCGTGCCTATTCATTCGCAAGCCGAAAGTTGCATGGTCGCTCCTGATCGCGATCAGCTTCACGCTCTTTCTCGGCCAGTTTCTGAGCCAGGCCTATGGCATCGCCCATGGCGTGCCGGTGGGGTTGACCAGCGTCGTCGTGCAGAGCCAGGCGCTGTTCACGATCGGCTTTGCCGCGATCGCATTCGGCGAGCGGCCGACGCCGGTGCAGACGCTGGGCATCGTCATCGCAGCCGTTGGCCTTTTGATGATCTGCGGCACGGTGGGCTATGATTTCAGCGTCGGTGCCTTCGCCGTGCTGATGATCGCGCCGGTCAGCTTTGCGGCTGGCAATATCTTGCTGCGGGGCGCCCGCGGCGTGCCGATGTTCGATCTGTTCGCCTGGTTGTGTCTCGCCACTGCAGTGCCGCTGTTCGCGCTCACGTTAGTCGTCAACGGACCGGCACCGACGTGGCAGTCGCTGATTCACATGTCGCTCACTGGCCTCATTTGCCTGCTGGTGATCGGCGGCATCTCCACCAGTATCGCCTATTGGCTGTGGGGCCGGCTGCTGCGTGACTATCCCACCGCGCAAGTGGTGCCGTTCGCGCTGCTGGTGCCGTTCGTCGGCTCGGCCGCGTCCAGCATCGTGTTCGGCGAGCAGTTCGGTCCGCTGCGCCTCGCCGGCATGCTGACCGTGATCGGCGGTATCGCGGTGATGGTGCTGGCGAAGCGCCCCGAGGCGGTATCCCAGAGAACCATAGCCGAAGGCCGCGTGAGGTGAGCATGTCCCAGTCGCTGCTGTATGCCTTCCTCGCCTTCATGGCCGTGATGTATTTCACGCCTGGGCCGAACAACATCATGTTGCTGTCCTCCGGGCTGACTTATGGCTTCCGTCGCACGATTCCCCACATCGTCGGCGTCGTCATCGGCTTCGCCTTCATGATTGCAGCGGTCGGCCTCGGGCTCGGCACAGTGTTTCTGGCCTATCCGACCCTGCAGACCATTCTGAAATATGCCGGCGCGGCCTATCTGATTTATCTTGCCGCCGTGATTGCTTTGTCCGGCCCGACCACGCCCGATGGTGAGACCGGCCGCGGCCCGATGACTTTCTGGGGGGCGGCGATGTTCCAGTGGATCAACGCCAAGGGCTGGGTGATCGTGATCGGCACAATCACCGCCTACGCGGCGATTGCCCAATTCCCCATCAATATCGCGATCCAGACCCTGGTCAGCCTACTCGTCGGCGCGGTCTCGACCGTGGTCTGGGTCCTGTTCGGCACTGCACTACGGCCGGTGCTGACCTCCGAGCGGCTGGTCCGCGCCTTCAACATCCTGATGGCCATCCTGCTGCTGGCGTCCCTCTATCCCGTGGTCATGGATGCATGATGCCCCGGCTTTCCATGCAGAAACGGGTTTCCCAGGGGGCCGAAAATGCTCTAGACAGCCCCCGAAATCCGCAAATTTCACCGTCCGAGACCTGACTGACAAGACCTGACCAACGGCCGATTCCGGCCCCCTGAACGAGGAAACGACCATGCGTGTTTATTACGATCGCGACGCCGACCTGAACCTGATCAAGGGCAAGAAGGTCGTCATCGTCGGCTATGGCAGCCAGGGCCACGCCCATGCGCTGAACCTGAAGGATTCCGGCGTCAAGGACGTGGCGATTGCGCTCCGCAAGGGTTCGGCCTCGGCCAAGAAGGCGGAAGCTGCCGGCTTCAAGGTGATGGAAGTGGCCGAGGCCGCCAAATGGGCCGACCTCGTCATGATGCTGACCCCGGACGAGCTCCAGGGCGACATCTACCGCGAGCACCTGCACGACAACATGAAGAAGGGCGCCGCCCTCGTCTTCGCGCACGGTCTCAACGTCCACTTCAACCTGCTCGACCCGCGCGCCGATCTCGACGTGCTGATGATCGCGCCGAAGGGCCCCGGCCACACCGTGCGCTCGGAATACCAGCGCGGCGGCGGCGTGCCCTGCCTGATCGCGATCGCAAAGGACGTCTCGGGCAACGCCCACGACCTCGGCCTGTCCTACGCCTCCGCGGTCGGCGGCGGCCGTGCCGGCATCATCGAGACCACCTTCAAGGAAGAATGCGAGACCGACCTGTTCGGTGAGCAGGTCGTGCTCTGCGGCGGCCTGGTCGAACTGATCAAGGGCGGCTACGAGACCCTGGTCGAAGCCGGCTACGCCCCGGAGATGGCCTATTTCGAGTGCCTGCACGAGGTGAAGCTGATCGTCGACCTGATCTATGAAGGCGGCATCGCCAACATGAACTACTCGATCTCCAACACCGCGGAATATGGCGAGTACGTCACTGGTCCGCGCATCGTCACCGACGAGACCAAGAAGGAGATGAAGCGGGTTCTGAACGACATCCAGTCCGGCAAGTTCGCCCGCGACTGGATGCTCGAGAACAAGGTCAACCAGACCTCGTTCAAGGCGACCCGCGCCAAGCTCGCCGAGCACCCGATCGAGGAAGTCGGCGCCAAGCTGCGCGACATGATGCCCTGGATCAAGAAGGGCGCGCTGGTCGACAAGTCGAAGAACTAAGTCGCGGTCGTTCGGATGCGGCGTATCGGTTACGCCGCATCCGGTCATGCGAGCGAAAACACAAGCTTCGCTCACCAAACCAATTCTTAAATCTTCGCGACTATATTCGAGCGAGATCGCAACCAGCGGTCTCACTCTTTTCGTCTCGCGCGAAGCATTGCTGCTTCATTCAAATTCTTCGCGAGCTAAAGTGCTCCCTGAGCACGAAGAACTGACGCTTAAACCACATTCTTGGTCTCGCGTTGTTTCTCAGGATTTTTCGGAAGCTCCAATCCTCAAAAATCCAGCGTCTTCAGAGCCAAGAATTCGGCTCTTCATCCACATCTTCATGATGCAACCGATCTCACGTCGCGACGTTCGCGCCTCGCTTCACCTTAAGAACTGACACCTGCGGCGTCTCCTTCAGCGGGGACGGCATTGCGCCCCGGCACCTTTCCCCTGCATGATCGCGGGAGCTCTTGGGGGGAAAGACCATGCGATCCGTCGTCGTCACCGGCGCGTCCACCGGCATCGGCTGGGCCATTGCTAAATTTCTGGTCGGGCGCGGCTATCGCGTTTTCGGAAGCGTCCGCAAGCAGGCCGATGCGGATCGGCTTACGGGTGAGTTCGGTGCGAACTTCACGCCGCTGCTGTTCGACGTCACCGACGAGGCGGCGGTCCTCGCCGCTGCGCGAGAAGTCCGCGAGGCGCTGGGCGGCGAGACGCTGGCCGGTCTCGTCAACAACGCCGGCGTCGCGGTCGCCGGTCCGGTGCTCGAACTGTTGGTCGACGACTTCCGCCGGCAGATGGAGATCAACGTCATCGGCCCGGTCATCGCGACGCAGGCCTTTGGGCCGCTACTCGGCGCCGACCCGTCGCTGAAGGGGCCGAAGGGCCGGATCGTGATGATCAGTTCGGTCGCAGGCAAGAACGGCAATCCCTTGTCGGCGCCTTACAGCACCTCCAAGCATGCCATCGAAGGCCTGTCGGAGAGCTTGCGCCGCGAATTGATGCTGTTCGGCATCGACGTCATTATCGTCGCGCCCGGCGCAGTCAAGACGCCGATCTGGAGCAAGGCCGAGCAGATCGATCTCTCGGTCTACCAGAACTCGCCTTATCTGCCGGCGCTGAACAAAGTCATGGCGTTCATGATGAAGCTCGGCGAGACCGGGCTGCCGGCCGAGCGGATCGCCGAGGTCGTTTTCGAGGCGCTCACCACCGAGAGGCCCAGGGTTCGCTACCAGATCACGCCGGACCGGATGCGACATTTGATGACGGCCACGCTGCCCAAGCGTGTGGTCGACCGCATCATCGCCAAGCGTCTCGGGCTGCTGCCGTAGAGCTGAGCCTCCGAGGCGAGACCATTGCCAGACAAGGTAATCGATTTCCGATCGTGGGAGCGTCTTGAGATGCCGGCTTATGTGATTTTCGACGTCGAGATCAGGGACTTGCAGCAGTACCAAAGCTTCATGTTGGGCGTGAAGCCCGCCCTGGAGGCCGCTGGAGCCAGATATCTGGCGCGAGGGGGCGCCCACAAGGTCTACGAGGGAGACTGGCAGCCCCGCAGGATCGTTCTGCTGGAATTCCCGTCCGTCGCAGCCTGGGAGGCGTTCTACACAGGCGCGACCTATCAGGGACTCAAGGCGGTCCGGGACGCTTGCAGTTCTGCCCGCCTGGTCAGCGTCGAGGGCCTCGACTAGACGGCAAGTCGGTTCTGCACTGCGGGATTGCTCTGGCGGGACGAATTGGGCGCGGAGACCGATGGGCTTCCGCTAACATTGAGCGAAGGTCGGATCGCGACACGCGTTGCTTGTCCGTGACCGTTCAATTACAGTTTTATGACACGGTGCAGGCCTTCCGGCTGCGCCGAACGCCGCAGGCCCGGTCAGCCGGCTCGGCATCGCCTTGCCGGACCAGCAGTTGCGTGTCGTCAATGGCGTCCGCGCCCAATCCAGGTCCTTCTGCCACGACCGCCGTGCTGGCGAGCGTCGCCGCGCTCGGCATCTGGCGGCTGCTCGCGGTTGCAGCGCCACATCTCGCAGCGCTCGTCCTGATGTACGAGACCGAGACGGATTTCGGCGCACGCCTCTCCTTCGTGCTGGCCTGGGGCATCCTCAACTTCTTCTGGATCGCGCTGCTGCGGCGGCCGGCGCTCTCGAGTGCGCTGTCGCTGACCATGGTCGTGGTGCTGGTGCTGCTGTCGCGGCTGAAGCACGACGTCGTGCAGATGACGGTCAACTTCATCGACCTGATGATGATCGACCGCGACACGGTCGCGTTCCTGTTCACGATCTTTCCGAATTTGCGCTGGTCGGTGATCGGGGCCGGGCTCGTCACGCTACCGCTGATGTATGCGCTGTGGTGGCTCGACCCATTCCGCATCCGTAGGCTGCCGGCGCTTGCCTGCAAGCTCGCCTGCCTTGCCGCGCTGGTCGGCTATTCGCTCTATCATCCGGACGAGGCCTGGCGCGGCTATTACGACGACGGCTACCTCTCGAAGTTCTTCCGCTCCGGCGTCAGCGCGGTCTCCGACTTCGCGCAATACGGCTTCATGGAGTCGGCTGCTTCGACCAACGAACGGCTCAACATGCCGCTGGTCGATGCCTGCCATCCCGCCGGCCGGCGGCCGAACATCATCATGGTCCATGATGAATCGAGCTTCGACATCCGCGCCGCTGGTGGCATCAAGGTGCCGCCAGGCTACGGCAGCCATTTCAAATCCTGGGACGGCAAGGAGCGCTCGTTCCTGGCCGAGAGCAATGGCGGACCGAGCTGGTTCACCGAATATAATGTGCTCGCGGGGTTGTCGTCGCGCTCGTTCGGCCGCTTCGCCTATTTCGTGACGCGCATCGCAACAGGCCGTGTCGAGCGCGGCCTGCCGCTGGCGCTGCGCCGCTGCGGCTACGACACGATGTCGCTCTACCCCGCCAATGGCGGCTTCATGGCCGCGCGCAGCTTTCAGATGACGACCGGCATCGAACGCTTCCTCGACTCCAAGGATCTCGGCGCCAAGAATGTCGAGCCGGATAGCTTCTTCTACGACAAGGCGCTCCGGCTGATGGGCGAGCGAACGCCGAACAAGCCGCTGTTCACCTTCATCTATCTCGGCGCCAATCATTTCCCCTGGGAAACGCGCTTCCGCCCGGACCTGCTGCCGAACTGGCGCGCACCGGGCAATGTGCCGTCCATCGACGAATATCTGCGCCGGCAGGCGATGAGCGCCGAGCAGTACAAGGCTTTCCTCGCGGGCCTGAAGAAGAAATTTCCGGGCGAACCCTTCCTGATCGTGCGCTATGGCGATCATCAGCCCGAGTTTGCGCCTGCTATCCTCGAGCCCGGGCTCGACGAGGGTGCAATCGGCAAAAAACTCGACGCCTACGACCCACGTCTCTACGCGACCTACTACGCGATCGACGCCGTCAATTTCGAGCCGGTGAAGAGCGAGGCCGTGATGGACACGGTCGATGGCCCATATCTGCCGCTGGTCATCCAGGAAGCCGCCGGCATCCCGCTCGATCCGTCCTTCGCCGAGCAGAAGGAAATCATGCTCCGCTGCAAGGGCATATTCTACGGCTGTAAAGACGGGGCCGAAGCGCGCCGGCTGAATCGGCTGCTGATCGATGCGGGGACGATCCGCGGGTTGTAGCGTCCCTCCAACGTCGTCGGATGAATGGCACGGCCTACCGCCCACCCACCTTCTCCCACAACCACCTCGCCACCGCATCCGGCGACGAATTCGCATCATTGCCGGCGGCCCGTAAATTGGCTTCGCGCATGGTCGCGATGTCGATCTTGCCGAGCAGGGGTTTCAGCGCGGCCTGCAGCCGCTCGTCACCGGCGCGTTTCGGAGCCAGCAGCAGGATGGCATCGTAGGGCGGGATCGCATGCCTGGGATCGTCGAGCGCAACCAGATCGTATTTTGCGATCAGCCCGTCGCTGGTGTAGCCCGCGATGACATCGACCTCACCGCTGGCGACCGCCGCATACATGAAGTCCGGCTGCATCTGGCGCTGGGCGCGGAACGAGAGGCCATAGGCCTTTTGCAGCGCCGCCCATTCGGGTCGCGAGAAGAACTCATAGTCGCCGGCGATCGACAGGGTCGAAGCATGCGCGGCGAGATCGGCGATGGTGCGGATGCCAAGCGCCTCCGCCCGCTTCTTCGGGATCACCAGCGCATAGGCGTTCTCGAAGCCGAGCTCGCCGAGCAGGGTGATGTTCTCCTTCGCAAGCGTCGTCTGCAGCTCCGCCAAGAGCTCCGCGCGCGGCTTGATGTCCGTGCGGCGAAGCTGATTGGCCCAGAGTGTGCCGGAATAATCGACATAGAGATCGATATCGCCGGCCTTCAACGCCTCGAAGATCACGCTCGAGCCGAGACCGGATCGTGCGACGGCGGCAAGACCGGCCGCCTGCAGCCGGTCCCGCATCAGCGCCGACAGCACATATTGCTCGGCAAACGTCTTGGCGCCTACGACATAGCTTTGTGACGAGCGCCCCATCGTCGGCACCAATGTTGCGGCGACCAGTGCCGCGATCCCGGCAGCGCCAAGCGCCGCACGCCCGCGGCTGCGCCAGCGCAGGCCGCTCTCGATCAGGCCGAGCAGTTGATCCACGGCGAGCGCCAGCAGGGCAGAGGCAAAGCAGCCGAACAGCACGAACACCCAATTCTGGGTCTGGAGCCCGGCAAAGATGTAATTGCCGAGGCTGGTCTGCCCGATCGGGGTCGATAGCGTCGCAGTGCCGATCACCCACACTGCGGCGGTACGGATTCCCGCCATCATCACCGGAAGGGCGAGCGGCAGTTCGACCATCACCAGCGACTGCCGTGCGGTCATTCCGACGCCCTTGGCAGCCTCGATCAGCGCGGGATCGATGCCGTTGAGGCCGGTGATGCCGTTGCGCAGCACCGGCAGCATCGAATAGAGCGCCAGTGCCAGCATCGCCGGCAGGAAGCCGAAGGCGGAGAACGAGACGCCGAACCAGGCCAGCGCCACGGAGGCCGCGAGCAGCAGGAGGGGATAGAACAGCGCGAGCAGCGCCAGCCCGGGCACCGTCTGTACGATGCTGGCGAGCGCGAGCAGCACAGCGCGCGGCGTGGGACGGTTGCGCGTCAGGATCGCCAGCGGCAGGCTGACGATCAGGCCGAGCGCAAGTGCGGCGAGACTTACCCGCACGTGGTTGCCGAGATAGTCGGGCAAATGCCCCAGCGCCTCGCCCCAGCGCGGATCGGTGAAAAGGCTCATGCCGCACCGCCCTGTGGCAGCAGCGCGTTCAATCGTTCGACCTGGCGTCGCGGCGTCCGCAGCAGCTCCAGCACGTAGGCGTCGCTGCTTTTCGAGAGCTCCACTGGCGTGCCCTGCGCCAGCAGCTTCCCGCTGCGCATCACCGCGATGCGGTCGGCGAGCAGGATCGCTTCCGTCATATCGTGGGTGATCATCACGGTGGTCAGGCCGAGCTTGCGGTGCAGCTCCCGAAAATCCTCGCCGAGTGCATCGCGGGTGAGCGGATCGAGCGCGCCGAAGGGCTCGTCCATCAGCACGATCCGGGGCCTTGCCGCAAGCGCCCGCGCCACGCCGACACGCTGGCGCTGGCCGCCCGAGAGCGCGTCCGGCAACCGCCCGCGATGCGCGGCCCGGTCGAGCTGCACGAGCTCGAGCAACTCATCGACCCGCGTTGCAATATCCGCCGCCGGGATGCCGAGCAGCTTCGGCGTGATCCCGATATTGTCGGCGACGCTCAGATGCGGGAACAGCCCACCGCTCTGGAAGACGTAGCCGATGCGGCGCCGCAGCGCGACCGGATCGACGGACTGCACGTCGTCACCCTCGACCGTGATCGTGCCCCCATCCGCCTCGATCAGGCGGTTGGCGAGCCGCAGCAGCGTCGTCTTGCCCGATCCCGAGCCGCCGACGACGGCCACGAACTCGCCTTCGGCGATGTCGAGTGACACATCGTCCACTGCCTTGAGCGCGCCGAAGCTCTTGGTGACGTGGGCATAGCCGATCATCGGCCTGGACGACATCGGGCGGGGCTCACTGCGCTGACCCGCCCAAGGAGGGAGGGGGAAGGAAGGGAATGACAACGCCCATGCATACCACGCTTGGCGGCTTGATTGAACTTGGCCGCGCGAGCGGCTAAGGCATCGGGCCAAGTTCGGAGGGAACACATGATAACGCCTACGGCAGTGGCGCTGGAAGATGCCAAGGTCGCGTTCCAACTGGGGGACGGGCGGGTCTATACGGCGGTGGAGAAGGCGCATCTGACGGTCGCGCAGGGCGAGTTCGTCGCCATCGTCGGCCCGACCGGCTGCGGGAAATCGACGCTGCTCAACGTCGCGGCCGGGCTGCTGAAGCCGGCTGCCGGGAGCGTGAGGATATTCGACCAGCCGCTTGCCGGGCTGAATCGGGATGCCGGTTATCTGTTCCAGGCCGATGCGCTGTTCCCCTGGAAGACCGCGCTCGACAACGTCGCGATCGGGCTCGAAGTCAGCGGCACGCCCCGCAGCGAGGCGCTGCCGCGGGCGCAGAAATGGCTGACCTCGGTCGGCTTGGGCGCCTTCGCCAACCGCTATCCGCACATGCTCTCGGGCGGCCAGCGCAAGCGCGTGGCGCTGGCGCAGGTGCTGATCCGCGATCCAAAGATCCTGCTGATGGACGAGCCGTTCGGGCCGCTGGACGCACAGACCCGGCAGGTGATGGGCAATCTGCTGCTCGACCTCTGGAATGCCGACCGCAAGGCCGTGCTGTTCGTCACCCATGATCTGGAAGAGGCGATCGCGCTCGCCGACCGCGTCGTGATCATGTCGGCGGGCCCGTCCTCCCGCATCATCGGCGACTGGCGCGTGAGCCTGCCGCGCCCGCGCGACATTTTTGAAGTGCGGCTGGACAAGGAGTTCCATGCGCTTCATCGCGAGATCTGGAGCGTGCTCAAGGACGAGGTCATGAAGGGCTATGCGCAGTCCACGCAAGCGGCGGAGGCGGTCTGATGTCGCGGGTGACGCTGCTTTCGCTGCAAGTGCTGGTCGCGGTGGTCTGCCTCGCGCTGTGGCAATTGCTGTCGACCGTACCCGTGTTCGGCAAGATTCTGCTGCCGCCGTTCTTCTTCTCCAACCCGGTCGATGTCTTCGCCCAGATCGTCAAATGGTTCTCGTCCGGTGTGATCTGGAAGCATCTCGGCATCACCCTGACGGAATCGATCCTGGCCTTCGTGATCGGATCGGCCGGCGGCGTGCTGATCGGCTTCTGGTTCGCGCGCCAGCCGCTGGTCGCCGCGGTGTTCGATCCCTACGTCAAGATGGTCAACGCGCTGCCGCGGGTGGTGCTGGCGCCGATCTTCGCGCTGTGGCTTGGGCTGGGCATCTGGTCCAAGGTCGCGCTTGGCGTGACGTTGGTGTTCTTCATCGTGTTCTTCAACGTCTATCAGGGCGTCAAGGAGGTCAGCCGCACCGTGCTCGACAACGGCCGCATGCTCGGCATGAGCGAGCGGCAGCTGATGCAGCACGTCTATTGGCCCTCGGCGCTGTCGTGGATGTTTTCCTCGCTGCACACATCCGTGGGCTTTGCCGTGGTCGGTGCGGTCGTCGGCGAATATCTGGGATCGGCGGCGGGGCTCGGCTATCTCATTCAGCAGGCCGAGGGCATCTTCGACGTCGCCGGCGTGTTCGCCGGCATGTTCGTGCTGTCGGCCTTCGTCATCCTGATCGACTTTGGCGTGACGCTGGTTGAGCGCAGGTTGCTGGTCTGGCGGCCGACTGTGGACGGGCGCGGCTAGGCCGCAAGGGGTTCGTGCGCCGCGCGAGCCCCGGACCGATCAGTCCAGCAGCCTGGTGTCGTCGGGTGCCTGCGGCGGCGTCTTGATTGCGATCGCCTTGACCTGTCCGCTGATCGGCTTGGTGCCGCCATGCGGCGTCCCCTTCGGGATGATCACGAGGTCGCCCGGCTTCACCGTGACTTCCTTGTCGCCGAACCAGATCGTCCCGGTCCCGTCCAGGATATACTGGATCTCGTTGGTGTTGGGATGCATGTGCTTGGGCACATTGCCAACCTGGATCGAGATGGTGGCGCCGTCGGCGCTTGCGAACATCTTGGAGCGGTAACCGACAGCGTTGGCGTTCCCGAGCGCGTCGCCCTCCATCTCGCCGGTGTGGATGATCTGCGGCGTGATGTTCTCCGCGGCCAGCGCCGGCCGCAGCAGGTGGGTTGCGCCGCATCCGGCGGCAAAAGCGGTGGCGATCGACAGCCCGATTGCAAGGCGATTCATGGATGATCCTCCCCATCAAGAATTGTTCTTGTGGGCTCATGCTATTGCGCCGAAAGACCGATGGCCAGCGCCTTCGGTCCTGCTTCTCAAGCCAGTCCGGCTGCTCTATGGTGCCGCCAGCCGAACGGAGGAAACCAATGAAGAACACGATAGCCAGGCTCGCGGGCGCGTTGATCGCGCTGACGCTCACCACCGGTCTTGCCGCGGCGCAAAGCAAGGTCACGATCGCGATCGGCGGCGGCTCCTGCCTGTGCTATTTGCCGACGGTGCTGGCCAAGCAGCTCGGCGAATACGACAAGGCCGGCCTCAATGTCGAGCTCGTGGACCTCAAAGGCGGCTCGGACGCGCTCAAGGCCGTGCTCGGCGGCAGCGCCGACGTGGTTTCCGGCTATTTCGACCATTGCGTCAACCTCGCAGCCAAGAAGCAGGAGCTACAGGCGTTCGTCGTCTATGACCGCTATCCCGGCCTCGTGCTGGTGGTCTCGCCGTCGCACACGAACGAGATCAAGTCGATCAAGGATCTCGCCGGCAAGAAGGTCGGCGTCAGCGCGCCCGGCTCTTCCACGGACTTCTTCCTCAAATATATGCTCAAGAAGAATGGCGTCGATCCCGCCAGCACCGCCGTGATCGGCGTCGGCCTCGGCGCCACCGCAGTCGCCGCGATGGAGCAGGGCCAGATCGACGCGGCCGTGATGCTCGATCCGTCGGTGACCGTGCTCCAGGGCAGCCACAAGGATCTGCGCATCCTCTCGGACACCCGCACCCAGAAGGACACGCTCGAGACGTTCGGGGGCGAATATCCAGGCGGCGCGCTGTACTCGACCGCGGCCTGGGTTGCCGGCCACGAGAAGGAGACGCAGGCGCTGACCAACGCGATCCTGGGCACGCTCGCCTGGATCCACTCGCACTCGCCCGAGGAGATCATGGCGAAGATGCCGGAGGAGACGGTCGGCAAGAACAAGGACCTCTATCTCGCGGCACTCAAGAACACGATCCCGATGTACTCCGAGACCGGCAAGATGGATCCGAAGGGCGCCGACGCTGTGCTCGCGGTGTTCAGCGTCGGCTCGCCGGAGGTCGCCAGCGCCAAGATCGACGTCAGCAAGACCTTTACCAACAAATACGTCGAGCAAGCCAAGAAGACCACGGGAAGCGTCAAATAACTGACGCCAAGGCGTGGTCATCAGGCGTCATGACATCACCCATCATTCATCGGGTCACGACGCTTGAACTTGCCGTCCGGCCGATCGTCTGGGCATTCGCGGAGGAGCGGCGCGCCGAGATCGCCGCGCATTTCGCCGAGAAGCAGCGTGAGCGACCAAAACTCTGGAACGGTCGCGTCCTGATCGGGCGGGATGCCGTGTTTACAGATGGCCATCTCTCTGCGACCTATTTCGAGACCGATTTCGCGAGCTTCCTCGCCTGGCGCGATTGGGGCTTTCCCGACAAGGCGGTGTTCAACGGTTTTGGCATGGGCGCGCTGCGCACCTCCGACGGCGCCTTCGTCATGGGCGAGATGGCGCAGCACACCGCCAATGCGGGCCGGATCTATTTCCCGTCGGGCACGCCCGACCTCGACGACGTCAGGGGCGACACGCTGGACATTCCCGGCAGCGTGATCCGCGAACTCGAGGAAGAGACCGGCCTGACCGCGGCCGATTATCTGGTCGAACCGGACTGGCACTGCGTCGTCACCGGCCCAACGATTGCGATGTTGCAGATTGTCAACCTGGACATGCCGGGCGATGTGGCGCGTGCGCGGATCGAAGCCAATCTGGCGGGCGATGCCGAGCCAGAGCTCTCGGCAATCCATCTCGTGCGCGGGATAAGTGATCTCACGCCGTCCATGCCGCGATTTGTCACGGCCTTCGTCGAGCAGCAGTTCGCGTCGCGCTGATGCGCGAGGCTTGACATCGCTGCGCCCAGCCCATGTGATGGGCAGAAATATAAAACCAAAAAGAATGCAATGCACAATCGTCCAGGGAGGTTTTGATGCGCGTGCGCAGGGCTGCCCGTTTGGTACGTGGGCTGTTGGTCGCGATATCGGTCACGGGCTTGATGGCTTCGGCCGAGGCTCAAGAGAAGAAGATCAAGATCGGCGTCGTGTTCGACCTGACCGGACCGCTCGCAGGCGGCGGGTCCGAGCTCAATTATGTCGGCGCAAAGATCATCCTCGACCATTTCGCCAAGACCGGCGTCGAGGGTTACAAGATCGAGGCGGTCTATGCCGATGCCCAGAGCAAGCCCGACATCGCCATCAACGAATCCGTCCGCCTGCTCGAGCAGGAAAAGGTCGACATGGTGCTCGGCTTCTTCTCCTCGGCGCAATGCGTGCCGGTCGCGGCCCGCGTCGAGCAGCTCAAGAAGTTCATGTGGATGACGACCTGCATCTCTTCGGCCGTGTTCAACGAGAAGGGTTACAAATACGTCTTCCGCCCGCAGGCGAGCGGCGACCAGTTCGGGATGATGACGATGGATTTCATCGCGCAGAACGCCAAGGCGAAGTTCGACAAGGAGCCGAAGGATCTGCGCGTCGCCATCATTCACGAGGACGGCGCCTATGGTGTCGACGTGTCCAGGGGCAACGAGGCCGGCGCGAAGAAGGCGGGCTTCAACGTCGTGATGAAGGAGGGCTATTCAGCCACCGCGCCTGACCTCTCCGCGCTGGTGACCAAGTTGAAGCGCGCCAAGCCCGACGTCATTTTCCACACCGGCTACAACCCTGATATCACGCTGTTGCTGCGTCAGGCGCGCGAACAGGGGCTGAAGTTCGGCGCGCTGATGGGGCACGGCGCGGGTTACGGCGTCTATGAGAAGCTGAAGGAAGGCATGGGGGCGGATGCCACCTACATCTTCAACGCCGACCCGATTTCGATCTGGCTTGCCAACCAGAAGACCATGGATCCAAAGCTCCCGCCCGTGATCAAGATGGTCGGCGAAGAGTTCGACAAGATCCGGCCCGGCGTCGCCATCCGCTCGGCGCATGTCGGCATCGGTGCGTCCAACACTTATGTGTTCATGAATGACGTGCTGCCGCGCGCGATCAAGAAATATGGCGGGGTCGATCCGGATGCGCTGCGCAAGGCTGCGCTCGATACCGATATCCCCGAGGGCGGCACCATGCTCGGCTTCGGCGTCAAGTTTTACGGCGAGGGCACGCCGATGGCCGGGCAGAACGAGCGCTCGTTCCCGGTCGTGATCCAATACATCGACGACAAGTCCTCCGTGGTGTGGCCCAAGAGCCAGGCGCAGCGCGAGGCCGTGCTGCCGCTGCCGAAGGGCACCACCTACAGCAACCAGTAGCGCAAATGCGCGCAGAGAGGAGAGCGGGACGGTGCTGGAAGTCAGCGGGCTGGTGAAGCGGTTTGGTGGCTTCACCGCCGTCAACAATGTGTCGTTCAAAGTCGACCAGGGCGAGATCCTCGGCCTGATCGGACCCAACGGCTCGGGCAAGAGCACGATCTTCAATATGCTCTCAGGTACGCTGGCGCCGACGTCCGGTTCGATCCTGTTCGACGGCTCCGAAATCGCAGGCCTTCCGCCGCACCGGATCATCAACAGTGGCATCGGCCGCACCTTCCAGATCCCGCGGCCATTCCGCCGCCTGACGATCTTCGAGAACGTCGCGCTCGCCGGATTCTACGGCCAGGGCCGCCACAGCCGTGCCAGGGCCGAGGAGGCGGCCGAGCGATCGCTGGCGATGGTCGGCTTGCCGACCGATCGCCATGCCAGTGTCGATGGCCTCGGCGCAGCCGGCCTGAAAAAGCTCGAACTGGCGAAAGCGCTCGCCACCGCGCCAAAACTTCTGCTGGCCGATGAGAGCCTCGGCGGCCTCGACGAGGCCGAGATGGGTCAGGCGGCCGACATGCTGCGCAACATCCGCGACGAGCTCGGCATCACCATCATCTGGGTCGAGCACATCATGGGCGTTTTGATGCGGGTCGTCGATCGCGTGATGGTGCTCGATCACGGCGAGAAGATCTCGGAAGGGTTGCCGAGTGCCGTTGCCGGCGATCCCCGTGTCATTGAGGTCTATCTCGGCACCGATGCCGAGACCACGCAGGCGGCGGCCGCCGCAGCGCGCCGCCGCGCGGGAGGGTAGCCGATGCTGGAGCTCCGTAGCGTCAATGCCGGCTATGGCACCTTCCAGGCGCTGTTCGACGTCGATCTCGACGTGAAGGCGGGTGAGGCCGTCGGCGTCATCGGGCCGAATGGCGCCGGCAAGACCACCTTGATGCGGGTCATCTCCGGGCTGATCCGCCCCTCGCGTGGGTCGATCAGAATGGAAGCCGTCGACGTGGTGGCCACGCCGCCGCACAAGATCGTCAGCCTCGGGATCGCGCATGTGCCGGAGAACCGGCGGCTGTTTCCACAGCTCTCGGTCGACGACAATCTCAAGATGGGGGCCTTCATGAAGGAGGCGCGCGGCCACTACGCCGAACGGCTGGAGGTGGTGTTCGAGCTGTTTCCGCGCCTGAAGGAGCGCCGTCACCAGATGGCCGGCACCATGTCCGGCGGCGAGCAGCAGATGTGCGCGATCGGTCGCGCGCTGATGTCCAATCCAAAGCTGCTGCTGCTCGACGAGCCGTCGGCGGGGCTCGCGCCCGTGGTGGTGCAGCAGGTGTTCGAGCTGGTGAAGCGGATCCGCGCCAGCGGACTGACCGTGCTGATCGTCGAGCAGAATGTGCAGCAGGTGCTGCGGGTGGTCGATCGTGCCTACCTGATCGAGGCGGGCTCGATCAGGTCCTCGGGCACCTCGGCCGAGATGCTGGCGAGCGACACGGTCAAGGAAGCGTATCTCGGGGTGTGAGGTTCATCGGGGCATGCAAGCATTTCTGGATATTTTCGACATCTACCTGCTGGAGGCCGTGATCAACGGCATCCTGCTCGGCGGCGTGCTGGCGCTGCTCGCGCTCGGGCTCAATTTGATCTTCGGCGTCATCGACGTGACCTGGATCTGCTACGCAGAGCTGGTGATGATCGGCATGTACGCGATGTATTTCCTGGTGCAGTATTACGGCATCAGCTATTTCCTCGCCGCGCCGCTCACCATCCTGCTGGTCGCGGTGCTCGGCGCGGCGCTGCATTACCTGGTGATCGCGCCGCTCCTCACTGCGCCGCCGATCAACCAGTTGCTTGCGACCGGCGGCGTGCTGTTCGTGCTGCAGAGCTTTGCGACTGTTGCCTTCGGCATCGACTTCCGTAACCTCGGCATCCGCCTGCCGGTGCTCGCCTTCGGCGACATGAATTTCAGCTACGCACGACTTCTGTCCTTCCTGGCCGCGCTGGTCGGCATGGTCGCGGTCTATCTCTTCATGACGCGGACCTTCACCGGCACCGCGATCCGGGCGATCTCGCAGGACCGGCAGATCATGGCGCTGATGGGCGTCGACACCAAGCGGATCTATCTCATCACCTCTGCGATCGGCGGTGGGCTGGCCGGGCTGGCCGCCTGCCTCCTTGTGCTCCAATATGACGTGCATCCCTTCGTCGGCCTGTCGTTCGGGCCGATCACCTTCCTGATCTGCGTGCTCGGCGGTTTGGGCAATTTCATCGGCGGCTTCATCGCCGCCTTCGTGTTCGCCGAGATCATCTCACTCGGCGGCCTGTTCTCCGATCTCGAATGGGGCTATGTGCTCGCCTTCGCCTTCTTCATCGTCATGATGTTCATCCGGCCCGCGGGCCTGCTCGCGAGGCGCCGATGATGGGGCGGGGACGGCTTGCAGCTTGGGTGGTGGGGTTGGCGGCGCTGGTCGCGCTGCCTTTCGTCTATCGCGACCCCTATCATCTGCACATCCTGGTGCTGATCCTGATCTGGTCGTTCGCCTATACGTCCTGGTCGATGATGGGGCGGTTTGGCCTCGTCTCGCTCGGCCATGGCGGGTTCATGGGCATAGGCGCCTATGTCACCGCGCTGCTCTGGAATCACCTGGGATGGTCGCCCTGGATCGGCATCCCCATCGGCATGGTCGCGGCCGGCGCGCTGGCGCTGATCGTCGGCTATCCCTGTTTCCGCTTCCGCATCACCGGGCATTATTTCGTGCTGGTGACGCTCGCGCTCTCCGGCATCGTGCTCCAGGTCATCACGGCGACGCGCGACTACACCGGCGGCTCGCTCGGCTACACGCCGAACCGGGCCGCGGGCAACAAGCTCTGGGCGCTGCAATTCGACGACAAGATCACCTGGTACCTGATCGCGCTCGGGGTCTGGCTGTTCGGCATCGTGGTCTGGCACTGGGTCGACCGCAGCATGGCCCGCTATGCGCTGGAGGCGATCTCGGAGGACGAGGACGCCGCGGCCGCGGCCGGCGTCGACGTCACCGCGGAGAAGCTGAAGATCACGCTGCTCAGCGCGCTGATGACCGCCTTGGCCGGCGCGATCTACTGCCAGTACCAGATGTTCATCACGCCAGACACGGTCAGCGGCATCGCGGTGTCGCTCCAGATGGTGTTCGCAGCCATCGTCGGCGGGCTGTTCGTCTCGCTGGGCCCGACCTTCGGCGCTGTCATCACGATTATGCTGGCCGAGACCCTGCGCATCGGTTTTGGCACCAAGGCGGTCGGCTGGGACAATCTCGTCTACGGCGTGCTGCTGGTGCTTTTCATCATATTCCTTCCGAAGGGCATCCTTGGTAGCTTGCTCGACCGATTGAAGCCGCAACGCAAGGTGCCCCGCGCTCATGAGCAAGAAGCCGTCCAAATCGCTCGCCCAGGAACTTGACCGCTACATCACGCCGTTCCGGTACGATGGTTCGGGCAAGTTTCATCTCAAGGACCACAAGACCGACGAGAAGGGCGACCTCGACAAGGAGAAGGCCCAGGAGATTCTCGATGCCAACATGAAGCGGCTGATCGCGTTTCAGGAGAAGCTCTACGCCCAGGATCGCTGGTCCGTGCTGATCGTGTTTCAGGCGATGGACGCCGGCGGCAAGGATTCTGCGATCAAGGCGATCTTCGAGGGCATCAATCCGCAGGGCTGCGCAGTCAGTGCCTTCAAGGCGCCGAGCAGCAAGGAGCTCGACCACGATTTCCTCTGGCGCCACGCCGTCGCGCTGCCGGAGCGCGGCCATATCGGCATCTTCAACCGCTCCCATTACGAGGAGTGCCTGGTGACGCGCGTGCATCCGGAGATCCTCGTCAAGGAGAAGCTGCCGCCAAAGCTCGTCACCAAGAGCATCTGGAAGGAGCGGTTCGAGGACATCTCTGCGTGGGAGCGCTATCTCTCACGCAACGGCACCGTGGTGCTGAAGTTCTTCCTCAATCTGTCCAAGGACGAGCAGCGCGAGCGCTTCCTCGATCGGCTGGAGGATCCGTCCAAGCAGTGGAAGTTCTCCATGGACGATATCAAGGAGCGCGCGCTGTGGCCGCGCTACCAGGCGGTCTATCAGGACATCGTCCGGCACACGGCCACGCCTCATGCGCCGTGGTATGTCGTGCCGGCCGACCACAAATGGTTCGCCCGCGTCGTGATCGGGTCGGCCATCGTCGCGGCGCTGGAAAAGCTCGATCTGCGCTTCCCCCGCGCCGACAAGGCCTCGCTGGGCGAATTCGACGAGGTGCGCAAGGCGCTGGAGAAGGAGGAGAAGGCGGACAAGAAACAAAAAACGCGAAAACAACCCCATGCACAGTAGCCGGGGATAGCGAAATCAATGACTTGGAGGTCAGCGTTAGCGCTTGCGGATTTAGCGAAATCGTTTGACTCGTCGGGCAAAACAGGGGTATGATGTCATCATCCCCAAATTCCTCAGGACCCGCGGGCCACCGTAGCAGACGCGCTCTACATCTGCGGGAAGGGCAGTCTTGTAACTCGTCCACTTCTCGTGTTTCGACAGCGGCGAATCCGTCGCGCTGGAATGGAACGCGCCCTCAAATGTGATTTGCGCGCCATTGATCTTGCTTGACAGTCTTGCGTCACGGGAGGACCATCCCAATGGTCGCAAACAAGCGACGCGCAACGTCCACATCAAGAGCAAGGGGAGGTCTATGACACCACCTCCGCAGAACCAGCCGCGTTAAGTGCGATGGAGCTCGTTCGGACTATCGCATAGCGGCAGAAACGCGAACGGCACGCCGGGTCAAGGTCTAGTGGGCTGCATCAGTGTGGCATAGCCCCTACCTGCCCGGCGCTGTACTCTGCATCACATCGATTGCATCACAGCGATCACGTCGGATGGCCGTGACAAGGCCGCCGCGCTTTTGACATCCTGCTTCTCTCCTCCTCCTCATCGCGTCATTCCGGGCCGACTCCCGGAATGACGCAGGGCGATCGCACATCAGGGCGATCGCACATGACGTCTCGGCGGCGCCTGAGCGAGCGCCTCGTCCTTCGAGACGGCCGCTTCGCGGTCTCCTCAGGATGAGGCTCAGCTGCATCCAGCTGCATTGAAATGCAGCCGCATACTCATCCCTCATCCTGAGGGTCCGCCGCAGGCGGGCGTCTCGAAGGATGGCCGCAGTCGAGCTAGCAGCCGCGTGCGCGCATTCCGATCGCTGCACGTCCCGTCTTGCGACGTGGTTCCCGCTTCCTGCACCGCGGCAAATGCCAAGAGAATGTCGTCTCACTGGCCAACTTCCGACACAGCGCGCGGGCGAATAGCGTCGATCCGACATGATGCATGTGCTTCGGCGGTGACGGTCCCGACGTCGCCGTCGCATTCATTTTTCCAGGGAATCCCTCGTGTCGCATAAGCTTGCCTCCGCGTTTCTCGCCGCGCTCCTGATCGCGATCTCATCTCTCTCCAGCGTCCGCGCTGCGCCGCCTGCGCCGGCGGCCAATAGCGCTGCCGCGTTGTCGCCCGATGAGGCCAAGCGCGCGCTGGAGACGCTGCAGGACGACAAGAAGCGCGCGCAGATGATCGATACGCTGCGCGCGATCGCCACTGCGTCCGGTCCACAGCAGCCCGCGCCCGAGCCAAAATCACCGATCCCGCTCGCGGCCGACGGCCTCGGTGCGCAGCTCATGCTCACTGTGTCCGAGGAGATCGGCGAAATGTCGCGAGACGTCGCCGATATGGCCAGGACGCTCACGCACTTCCCGGCGTTCTACTACTGGATCGTGCGGACCGCGAACGATCCCGCGGCCTACAATCTTCTGATCGAGATTGGTTGGAAGCTCGCGCTGGTGTTCGGCTCTGCTTTCTGCGCCGAATGGGTGATGTTCCGTCTGATCCGGCGCCCCGTCGTGTTCCTGGAAGGGCGCATGCCGCAAACGGCGCGCCTGCCGGTGCAGGTGTTGCCGATTGCCGATCCGCCATCATCGGTCGCCGATGTCACCCCCGCGCCCGAACTGCACAGGCGCCGCCACAGCCTGGCGCGGGCCTGGCAAATCATGCTGCGGCTGCCCCTTGTGCTGGGACGCTTTCTGCTCGAGCTGCTACCCGTGTTGGTCTTTGTCGGCGCCGCCACGGCGCTGCTCGGCACCGAGATCGGCGAGCCCGCCACCGTCCGCCTCGTGATCTTGGCGGTCGTCAACGCCTATGCGTTCTCGCGCGGGCTCATCTGTGTGGTCCGTGTGCTGGCGGGACCGTTCGGCTTGTTTCCGGTCAAGGCCGAAACCGCCGCCTATATCGAGATCTGGGCGCGCCGCATTGTCGGTGTCGCCGTCTCCGGCATCGCCGTTGCCAACGTTGCGCTGCTGCTCGGCCTGCATCGCGCCGGCTATGCCGCGCTCTTGCGCATGGTGATGCTGGTCGTTCATCTCTTCGTCGTCGTCATCATCCTGCAATGCCGCCGCCAGGTCGCCGAAGCCATCCGCGCGCCCGCCGACCGGCAGGGGATCGCGGCGGCACTGCGCAACCGCATCGCGGGTGGCTGGCACTATCTCGCCATCGCGCTCGACCTCGCTCTGTGGGCCGTGTGGGCGCTGAACATCCGCAACGGATATTCATTGCTGCTGCAATATTTCGTCGGCACCATCGCGGTGGCGCTGATCACGCGTGTCGCCATCATGCTGACGCTGGGCCTGATCGACCGCGGCTTCCGCATCAGGCCGGAAATCCTCCAGCGCTTTCCGGGCCTCGAGATCCGCGCCAACCGCTATCTGCCGCTGCTGCGCAAGATCGTATCTGGCGTGATCGCGTTCATCGGCCTGGTGGCCGTGCTCGAAGTCTGGGGCGTCGACGCCATCGTCTGGTTCTATGGCGGCCAGATCGGCAGCCGGCTGATCTCCGCGGTGGTGACGATCGGCATTGCCGTTTTCAGCGCGGCGGCGATCTGGGAAGCCAGCAACGCGCTGCTGGACCGTCAGATCAATACGCTGTCGCGCGACGGCCACTATGCCCGCGCCGCGCGGCTGCGGACCTTTCAGCCGATGCTGCGCACGGCCTTGCTGTGCGTGATTGCCACCGTCGTCGGCCTCACGGCGCTCAGCGAGATCGGCGTCAACGTCGCGCCGCTGCTGGCGGGCGCCGGCATCGTCGGCATCGCCATCGGCTTCGGTTCGCAGAAGCTGGTGCAGGACCTCATCACCGGGCTGTTCCTGCTGCTGGAGAACACCGTCCAGGTCGGCGACAGCGTCAGCGTGTCGGGGCTCTCGGGCGTGGTCGAGAACGTCTCGATCCGCACCATCAGGCTCCGGGCCGGCGACGGCGCCGTGCACATCGTGCCGTTCAGCGCGGTCACGACCATCACCAATGCCAGCCGCGGCGCCGGCAACGCGTCCGTCAGCGTCAACGTCGCCTACAAGGAGGACACCGACCGCGCCGGCCAGATCCTCAAGGATATTGTCGACGAGATGCGCCGCGAGGTGGAATTCCGCAGTCTGATCCGCGGCGATCTCGAGCTCTGGGGCATCGACAAGGTCGACGGCGCCATGGTGTCGATCGTCGGCCAGATCCGCTGCACCGAGGCCGGCCGCTGGCCGGTGCAGCGCGAATTCAATCGCCGCATGAAGCAGCGTTTCCAGCACAACGGCATCGAGGTCGCATCCGCCACCCAGACCATTCTGATGCACATCGCGCCGCCGGCGGACAGCGCGGCTCATCTGACGCCGCGTCGAGCGGCAGGTTAGGGCGTGTACCCGTAAACGTCGGCTTACCAATCCAAAGCGGAAGTGTCCCACCTAACGTGTGATCGGCGGCTTGTGACCCATTGCAGACTTGGCCGCCCTTATTTCGGTCCCAATAGCGAGGTTCGACGTTACTCCGTTTCAATGTCTTGGAGTGTCTATTGAGAGCAGCTATTTTGATCTCGCTTCTGACATTATCGTCTCAGCTATCCGCTCAGACGCATCAGGGAGAGCAGCCGTCCGTTTCCCGCTTTCGAGCTTGTGTTCGGTCGCACGCGCATGATGCTCAAGCGGCGGGCGTTCGGACAGCCGAGGACGCCGCGCGCTACGCCATGAAGGCGTGCATGCCCTTGGTCGGGCTGTTCTTAGATCCAAACGCCTCCCGGAATGCGGAAGTCATAGAAGAAGTGCTTCCTCCCGGAATTTATCGTGCGGTTCTTAGGGAGGAGTGGGGCGATTTTGTTGAGCAGCGAAACAGACAATAGGGTTTAGCTCTCGCCGGCAGTTCTAGGAAGGTCGCCTCTTGGCCCATCAGCGAAGTGGTAAGCGAGCCTGAGCACGTCCGTTCACAGGGGTGGACCGGAAGTGAACGGTGGCGTGTCAGAGCGACACTTTTGACCCGTAGCGGGCATACCGCATGGCTCGACGCATTCGCGCCATGCGGTCGATCTTTGGGACATCGCCGCCAGGAGGGACTCGATTAACGGTGGCCCGATTGCCTGGCGTCGGCGACCAGCCTTTCGCCGGGCAACTTGCCACCAGCCAGCAGGCTGGTACAAAGCCACCGAGACTCTCTGGACGTCGCGCCAAGGAAACCCTTGGTCTCTACGCACTGCGCGTAGGTGTTGTAGTTGAGTGTGTCTCGGCAGGTCGGCGAGAACATGCTACCGTCAACCCCTTCCTGGCCGGAAAGGCTACATCCGACCCATGGAGCGTTGCCGACCCTGTAACTTGTTTCGCAACCACCGTTGCAACTGCTAGCGGATCTCTCCAGCTTGGCAAGCCTGCCCAAGGCCGTATTCGGCCCGAACGCAGGATTTTGAGCAGCTGACAAGCCGGTCGCACGATGGCGGGTTGCCCGATGCGATGTCACGGTCGTTGGCCCTTCCCTCGGCACAAGAGTTGGTCTTGCCTTCGGCGCTTCGACCGTGACGGCGGGAAGTGACGAGTTTGGTGTGGGTTGCGACATTGCCGTGCTGCTGCACAGTAAGACGGTTGACAAGGTCACGACGACTGACGGCACGGCGAAGCCTGACGAGAATCTCATAAGGTACCTCCCCAAATCGAGGACGGAACAGCCGCCCCGACACCTAGGGGTTGTATCACAACATACCGATACCGGCAATGAGCCCATCCAAGGATGAGGCGCCATCGACATGATCGCTCACCGGGCCGCTCGCGCCGTTGCGATGTCGTCTATTGGCTCAACTCGGACCTGGAGTGAGGTGCGCCAACACGGCCGGTATTGGAGGCAGAGCGGACCTCACACGAAGTGCAGCGCGAGTTTATGAGTACATGTCCCAAGCGGTCCAGCATCATTTCCAGCTTGCCTGTGCCGGCCCGGCAGCGTTCACTCCGGCTCCAATTCGCTGCGATGGGCCCGCAGCTCATCGTTGGGATAACACGCCGAGGGGGATCGTCACGAAGCTGAACGCAGCCATCGTCGCGGCGTGGCCGACCCAATCTCGAGCAGCGCTTTGCCGAACTGGGGCAGGAGATTTCCACCCGCGGCACTCACCGTTTGCGGATTTCCGCTTCCCGACAATCCCATTGCGGAGACAGCCCTCTCCCCAACCCCTCCCCCGCACGCGGGGGAGGGAGCTCACTGCCGATGCCGCGCGTTGCCTTTTGACGCACGCAGGGCCACGTCTCTCGCGACAACCTCGCTGCGGTGCGAGATCACAATCGATGCGCAGATGGTTACGTCCTTGATATAAGGTGAGCACTGGCCGACAATGGCTGTCCTCGAATAAGAAACTCCCTGGGGGAATTTGTGAACAGACCTGCTCGGGTCAGCGCCCATTCGACATCGTCCTTACCCGTGCACGGCATGGCGCTGCTGCGCGATCCCCTGCTCAACAAGGGCACCGCCTTCACCGGGCACGAGCGCGATGCGCTTGGCCTGCGCGGCTTGCTGCCGCCTTGCGTGCTGACGATGGAGACCCAGGTCGAGCGGGTGCTCGTCAACCTGCGCACGCTGCCGACCGATCTCGAAAAATACGTCGCGCTGAATGCCTTGCACGACCGCAACGAGGCGCTGTTCTTCCGCGTCGTCGTCGACAATATCGACGAGATCCAGCCGATCATCTACACGCCGACGGTCGGGCTCGCCTGCCAGAAATACGGCCTGATCTTCCAGCGGCCACGCGGCATGTTCATCTCCTCGCGCGATCGCGGCCAGATCGGCGAGATCTTGAAGAACTGGCCCTATCCGGCCAAGCTGATCGTCGTCACCGATGGCGAGCGCATCCTCGGCCTCGGCGATCTCGGCGCCAACGGCATGGGCATTCCGGTCGGAAAACTCTCGCTCTATTCGGCCTGCGCCGGCGTGCATCCCGAAACGTGCCTGCCGATCGTGCTCGACGTCGGCACCAACAACGAAGAGCTCCTGAAAGATCCGTATTATCTCGGCTTGCGCGAGCGGCGGCTCACGGGCGAGGCCTATGACAGCTTCGTCGACGAGTTCATGGTCGCCGCGCGAAAGACCTTTCCGGGTGTGCTGATCCAGTTCGAGGATTTCGCCAACCACTCGGCGTTCAAGCTGCTGCACAAATATCGCGACGAGGCCTGCGTCTTCAACGACGACATCCAGGGCACGGCGGCGGTGGCGCTCGCCGGCCTGTTCTCGGCGCTGCGCGTCAACGGCGGCAAGCTGAGGGATCAGCGCATCCTGTTCCTCGGCGCGGGCGAGGCCGCGACCGGCATCGCCGATCTCGTGACGTCCGCGATGATGGCGGAAGGTGCCTCTGAAGCCGAGGCGCTTCGGCGCAACTGGCTGGTGGATTCCCGCGGCCTCGTCGTCGGCGGACGTGAAGGCCTGTCCGGCCACAAGCTGCGTTATGCCCATGCCGACCAGGCGCCGATCGCCGACTTCCTCACCGCGATCAGGACGCTGAAGCCCACGGCGATCATCGGTGTTGCCGCGGTCGGCGGTGCGTTCACGCCTGAGGTGCTCAAGGCGATGGCCGAGCTCAACGAACAGCCGATCGTGTTCGCGCTCTCCAATCCGACTTCGAAGGCCGAATGCTCGGCGGAGGACGCCTATCGCTACACCGAGGGCCGCGCGTTGTTTGCCTGCGGCAGTCCGTATGAGCCGGTCAAGCTCAACGGCCGCACCTTCGTGCCGCGCCAGGGCAACAACTCCTACATCTTCCCGGGCGTCGGTCTCGGCGTCATCGCCAGCCGCTCGCGGTTGGTGACGGACGAGATGTTCATGGCGGCCGCCCATACGCTCGCCAATTGCGTCGGCAAGGACGATCTTGCGCAAGGCAGCCTCTACCCGGCGCTGCCGCGCATCCGCGAGGTCTCGGTGCGTATCGCTGCCGCCGTCGCCGATGTCGCTTTTCAGCGCGGGCTTGCGGACGGACCCGCGCCCAACGACGTGAAGGCACTGGTTCAGTCGCAGATGTACGAGCCGCAGTACTAGCGCTTACATTCAAGCCGGACTCGCGGAGGCGGCTCCTCACCACTCCCTCTCCCCGCAAGAACGGGGGAGAGGAAGTGAGAGAGGTGCTCGCGAAAGAATCTGTCTCGATTCAGGACAAGCCAGTGTGGTGGAATCGCCACAGCTAAAGCGAAACGGCCGCGGCCGCAGGCGCGCTTTCGTTCCGACAAGGTTCTGCCCTCATTGCCCGCCGAAACTCGGGGCCATTCGGAGGGCGCATCATGTCTTGCTTTGCACGTGCCGAAACTGCCCGGATCTCGCCGGCAAGCCTGTGCCGGATCCTGCTCGCCATCATCGGTGCGGCGTCGCTTGCGGCGTGTGCGCAGTCGCCGGTCGGCCGCCAGAAGGCCGATCTAGGCACCCACCGCCAAGCCGCTGTCGAACGACCGCACAGGGTGGCGGCGCTGCATCCGCGTCCGATCAGCCGGGCGCGCGTGTCTGACGGTGATGCAAAACAGAGCGTCTCGCACGGCGTCGCCAGCTTCTATTCGGACACGGAGACGGCGAGCGGCGAGAGGTTCGACAAGAACGAATTGACCGCGGCCCATCCCAGCCTGCCGTTCGGCACCAAGCTGCGCGTCACCGACGTCTCATCCGGCCGCTTCGTGACCGTCAGGATCAACGATCGCGGTCCGTATGTTCGCGGACGCGTGGTCGACATCTCTCCCTCCGCGGCCGAGGCGCTCGGCATGGTCGACAAGGGTGTCACCAATGTCCGGCTCGACGTGGTGCGATAATTTCCAGCTGCATCGATCCGAAACGCTGTGCTTAACCGGCTGTTAGCCGCCTCCAGCGCACGATGGATACCCGAGCAATTCGGGACTCCAAATCGCACTCGGGGGGGGCGACGTTTGACCACGATCCAGTATCTCGAAGATCAGGCCGCACGCGCCGAACGGCTGGCCAAACGGATCACGGATACGTTGACGATCGAAAAGCTCCTGACCTTCGCAGGCGAACGCCGCCGCGAGATCGAGGTCATCGCTGCCAAGTACCGGCGCGCCTGATTCCTCCATGCACGCTCAGCTATGGCTCTCGACGAAGTCGCTGAGATAGTCGGGCAGCGTCACGCCATCGATGTCGCAGCGCGCCCGAATCTCTCCGGCGACGTCGGTCGAGATGTCCTTCATCCAGTGCTCGAGCGTGTTGAACGAGATGACCTTGACGGGGTCGTTGAAGCAGCCGGCGACGAGCTCGCCAATCGTGGCATCGAGATCGCTTCGCTCGACACGGATTTCGGTCGCCTTGTCGAGGCGATCGATCACCACGAACAGGGTCTGGTCTGCGCCATAGGGCACGACCGGGGCTGGCACGCCGGCTTCAAGCATCTGAGGCACTCACGCCTTCGCTTCCGATCACCATCAACGGGAAAAGCCGGAAGAAGGTTCCTGCGCTCAGACGGTGCTTCTGCGGGGATCAGAGAAATTCTCTCAGGCGCGCCAGCTCCGTGATGTGCTCGGGCGAGAGGATGTCGGTGACCAGCGGCGGTTGTGCGATCGTGCGGATCTCATAGAGATGCCTGGTCGCCGCCGGTTTCGCCATGAACGCCGAGATGCATTCGTCGAGCGTGCCCTCGATCACCTGGTAGGACGCTCGGTCCGACCGTCGCTGGTTCGCAAGCGATGGCCATTTATGCAGCACCGCAAGGACACCAAAATCGACCTTTGAATCCCCAACCACGTCCCCCATTGTCCTGCCTCACGCAAAAAGAACCCCGGCACACGATCGCGCGTACCGGGGCCCACACCCATTACTGCATCTCAATGCCACAGCACCAAACGCGATGACAGGGAAATAGTTCCCGCCAATTATTCCTGTCAGCTCGCTGCCGCCGCGATCCTATGTCCCGGATTGGTGCGGCCGTGGCTGGTCTCGTCGCCGTGACCAACTTCGGGCGGAAGCCCGGCAAAGCGTCGCAAGGCCTCGGCCATCTGCACCCGGCCCGGCGCGCCCGTGATGATCACGTCCACCATCGTGAAGGACGAATGGAAATGGCCGCGCGCCTTCAGTTGCTCGACCGGGACGCCGGCGGCTGCCATGGCCTCGGCATAGGCGATGCCTTCGTCGCGCAGCGGATCGAATTCGCAGGTGACGACGAAGGCCGGCGGCAGTCCTGCGACCTTGCCGCGGAGCGGCGAGACGCGCGGATCGGTGCGGTCGGCCGGCGAGCAATAGAGGTCCCAGAACCAGTACATCAGCGAACGGGTCAGGAAATAGCCGGTCGCATTGTCGTTGTACGAGGGGCGGTCGAAGGTGCAGTCGGTGACCGGGCAGATCAGGAGCTGGCCCGCGATCTCAGGGCCGCCGCGATCGCGCGCAAGCTGACAGGTGACGGCGGCGATGTTGCCGCCAGCACTCCAGCCGGCGACCAGCACCGGGCCCGGCCTGCCGCCGAGCTCGGCGGCGTGCTCGGCGATCCAGCGCGTCGCCGCATAGCCGTCTTCGGCCGCGGCCGGGAAACGATGCTCGGGCGCATGACGATAGCCGACGCTGACGAGCATCATGCCGGTCCGCCGCACCATGTCGCGGCAGAACGGCTCGTCCGATTGCTCGTCGCCGAGCACCCAGCCGCCGCCGTGGAAATAAACTACGACCGGATGCGGACCTGATGTTGCCGGCTTGTAGACCCGATAAGGCAGGGGACCGTCGGCGCCGGGCAGGGTGCCGTCGACGATGTCGCCGATCAGCCGTCCCGCCGGGCGGCCCTTGTTGAACTCATTGACGAAGGCGCAGGCGCCTTGCGCGCCCATCGACTCGATCGGCGGCAGGTTGAGCGACGCCAGCAGGTTCAGCACCAGCCGCACGTCCGGCTGGAGGCGCACCACCTCGCCGTCATTGCATTGCGCGGCGACGTCGGGGCCGGTCAGCTTGAAGCCGAGCATGCCGCGGCTGACCACCTCGTCGCAGATGCTGCGATAGGGACCGACGCCGCCGGTATAGGGCATCAGGCCCTGCACCTTGCCGGGGACGTTGGCGCCCGTGTACCAGGTGTTGGCGAGCCGGTGCAGCGTCACCATCGAGCAGTCGGCCATGTGCCTGTTCCAGCCGGCCTGCGCCGTCTCCGTTGGCTCGATCGTGGTGAAGCCGGCGTCGCGCAATGCTTTGAGCCGGTCGACGACCCAGTCGACATGCTGCTCGATCGACACCGCCATGTTCGACAGCACCGAGGGGCTGCCGGGCCCGGTGATCATGAAGAAGTTCGGAAAACCCTCGACCGTGAGCCCGAGATAGGTCTGCGGCCCCTGCGCCCAGACGTCGGTGAGCGACTTGCCGCCACGTCCGGTGATCGGATGCACGGCGCGGATTGCGCCGGTCATGGCGTCGAAGCCGGTCGCGAACACGATGACGTCGACGTCGACGCTGCGCTTGGCCGTCGTGATCCCACTTGCGGTGATCGCCTTGATCGGCTCCTGGCGCAGATTGACCAGCGTGACGTTCGGCCGGTTGTAGGTCGCGTAATAGTTGGTATCGAGGCAGGGGCGTTTGGCGCCGAACGGATGATCGTCCGGCATCAGCGCCGCGGCGGTCTCGGGGTCTTTGACGGCGGCGCGGATCTTCTCGCGGATCAGGTCCTGGACGATCTTGTTGCCGTCGAGGTCGACCGCCTGGTCGGCCCAGAGCTGGGTCAGGATGTGGACGAGGTCGCCGGCCGCCCAGGCACGCTCGAACCGTTCACGACGCTCGGCATCGCTTAATTGCCAGCTCACGACCGTCTGCTGCGGATAGGGCACGCCGGCCATCGACTGGCGCGCCTGCTCGCGATAGGCCGCGCGATCGCCTTGCAGCAGGCTCATGCGATCGGAAGGCGCAGGACCGTTGTGCGCCGGCAGCGCGAAATTCGGCGTGCGCTGGAACACGGTCAGGTGTGCGGCCTGCTCGGCGATCAGCGGGATGGACTGAATGGCCGACGATCCCGTGCCGATCACCGCGACGCGTTTTCCGGCGAGATTGACGCCGCCATGCGGCCAGCGTCCGGTGAAATAGACCTCGCCCTTGAAGTCCTTGACGCCGTCGATCTCCGGCGGCTTCGGCGCCGAGAGGCAGCCGGTGGCCATGATGTAATGGCGGCAGGAGACCGGCGCGCCGTTGTCGGTGGTGAGCTGCCAGCGTTCGGTCGCCTCGTCCCATTTCGCTTCGGTGACCTTGGTCTTGAAGCGGATGTCACGCCTGAGATCGTAGTGGTCGGCGACGAAGCCGAGATAGCGCAGGATCTCCGGCTGGGTCGCGTATTTCTCCGACCAGGTCCAGGCGGTCTCGAGGTCCGGATCGAAGGTGTAGCTGTAATCGATGGTCTGGATATCGCAGCGCGCGCCGGGATATCGGTTCCAGTACCAGGTGCCCCCGACGTCGCCGGCTTCTTCGAGGGCGACCGCCGTGAGGCCGGCCTTGCGCAGCCGATGGAGAAGATAGAGGCCGGCAAATCCGGCACCGACCACGGCAACATCGACCTGCTGGCTGGTTCCGCGCCCTGCATCAGAGGCACGTGCAGCAACCATTGCGTCAGGCATGGCATTTCCTCCCGTGTGTTTTGTTTTGCCGGCAGGCTATCGCTGCAGGTTCGGCTTGTCATCACGGCACGTGCAATCTTCGGTCACCATTTGCGGCGTCATCATGGCCGCGTGAATGTTGCGGCAGCACACGCATCGCGATGCACAATGGCCGTGATTTCCCGGGCTAATCTTGTACGGTCCGTCTGTGTATGCTTGCGGCTACAAGCCACGCGTGCCGACGGGCGTCATGACAGAGTTGAGTGAGCGGACCAAAGCGAACATGGACGTCGTCCTGGAGGAGACGTGCCGCCAACTGCCGCACGGCGGCGATCACGGCAGCCGCAGGTTCATCGCCCAGCGGCTGATCGAGGCGGCGCAGTCCGGTCACACCACGCTCGGTGAACTCGGCATTATCGCACGGCACGCACTGGCGGAGCTTGTCGCCAAGGGGAGCTAGGCGCGACCGCGGCGCTTGCCTCGCAGCGGGCCACGGACATAACCTGCCAAAATCCTTCCGCGCATCGAGATGCTCCGAAGATGCGGTCCGTGTTCGCGCTTTTTGCGACGTCTCTCATCCTCTGTTGCGCCGGCTCGGCCATGGCCCAGCCGGTCGGCCAGTTTCCATTTGCGCTGACGCGTGAAGGGCAGATGCTTGGCGCCGTCGAAGGCGAGGTGGCCTCGTTCAAGGGGCTGGCCTATGCGGCCGCGCCGATCGGTCCGCTGCGCTGGCGTCCGCCGCAGGCTGCGCCCGAGAGTGCGGAGATGCGCACCGCCTATGCCTATGGCGCGCCGTGTCTTCAGCCCTCGCTGCCGGGATCGAGTGAGGATTGCCTTACGCTGAACGTGTTCCGTCCGTTCGGGGTCGACGGGCCGTTGCCGGTGATGCTGTTCATCCACGACGGCGCTTTCGTCAGCGGCACCGCGAACGATCCGCTGTTCGACGGTGCCAGGCTCGCGCAAGCCGGCGTCATCGTGGTGACCGTGAATTTTCGCCTCGGCGCGTTCGGCTGGCTCAGCGATCCCGCGCTGTCGGAAGGCGGCTCCGGCAATTACGGCCTGATGGACCAGATCGCGGCGCTGCATTGGGTGCGCGACAACATCGCAGCCTTCGGCGGTGATCCGAACAATGTCACCTTGTTCGGCAGTGGCGCAGGCGCGACCTCGATCGCGCTGCTGATGCTGTCTGCGCAAGCGCGCGACCTGTTTCAGAAAGCCATTCTGCAATCGCTCCCCGGCCGTGCGCGCCTGCGTTCGGCACAAGAGGCCGAGAGTGTGGGCCGGCAATTCGTGGCGGCGCTGGGGCGACAGGTCGATTTACGCGCCGCCGAGTCGCGACGCCTGCTTGCCGTCGAAAAACATCTCCTGGAAAAATCGCCGCGGAGCTTCGCGCCGACGATCGATGGGAGTCTGGTGAGCGAGGAGGTCGCCGCGGGCTTCGCGGCCGGACATGAGAGCCGCATTCCCCTGATCATCGGCTCGAACGACGACGAGACGGGCTTCGATAGCGAGCTGGATATGCGGGAAGAGCTGGCATCGTGGGGCATCACGAGCGATGAACTGCGCACGCTCTATCCCGACCTCGCCAGACCTTCCGGCCGCGCGGCAAGGTTCTACACCGACAAGGTGTTCTCGGAGCCGGTGAGGCTGCTGGCCCGCCTGCATGCCGCCAGCGGTGCGCCGACCTTCCGCTATCGCTTTGCCTATGTGCCGGAGGCACGGCGCGCAAACCCCGAGGGCGATCACGGGCGGGAATTGCAGTTCATCTTCGGCGTGGAAGGCATGCCCGGTGCGGGCATCTTGTCACGAGCCGATCGCGAGGTCGCAAATCGCATGCGCGC
Organism: Bradyrhizobium sp. Ken64; assembly: GCF_055807555.1. NCBI lineage: Bacteria > Pseudomonadati > Pseudomonadota > Alphaproteobacteria > Hyphomicrobiales > Nitrobacteraceae > Bradyrhizobium > Bradyrhizobium sp. Ken64. Next base: position 82,024 of record NZ_JBVVPA010000016.1, read on the forward strand.
CTACTGGATCAATTTCGCCAAGAGTGGCGATCCCAACGGTGCGGACCTGCCGCATTGGGATTCGGCCGCAGGCAACGATCGCCTGCTGCTGATCACGAACGAGCGCATCGCGAGCGGAGACGACCCCTGGTCGGAGCGCCTGGACCGGTTCGGGCGTTAGGGCAGGATGAGTTGGACTTAAGCCGCAAGCTCGACGCGCGGCGCCGGGCTCAGCCGGTCTTCCTCCAGATAATCCATCGCGCCGTCTTTCTCGACGGCGTAGAACTGCTGGCCTTCCTTCGACTTGTAGGCGGCGCGAACGACGCCGCGGCGGCCCTTGTCACTGTTGACGACGTCCCCCAACGCAAACTTCTTCATTTCACGTCCCTGGCTGCTGGCCGACTCCTTCGGCTACGCCCGGGATTCTGGGCGGAAAATCGTTAACGTCTTGCTAACCATACCGGTTTGCCTATGCTCGCGACCGATCGCGCGGGCAGCACGCGCATGTTGCCAATGAAACGAGCCTTCACCCATGGTGCGATTTCCGACCTTCTTCCTGTCGCATGGCGGCGGTCCCTGGCCGTTCATGGTGGACAGGCGAGTGCAATATGCGAAGACTGCCGAGGCGTTCGGCCGGCTGCCGCAGCTCTTGCCGGAGAAGCCCAAGGCCGTGCTCGTCATTACAGGACATTGGGAGGCTGACGCGTTCACCGTGTCCACCTCAGCGCATCCGCCGATGGTGTACGACTATCACGGTTTCCCCGAGCACACCTATCACCTCAAATATCCTGCGCCGGGGCGGCCCGAGCTCGCCGCGGAGGTGAAGGCGCTGCTCACGCGCGCGGGCGTCGATTGCCGGGAGGATCCCAACCAGGGTTTCGATCACGGCACTTTCGTGCCGCTCGGGCTGATGTATCCGAACGCCGACATGCCGATCGTGCTGCTATCGCTGAGATCGAGCTATGACGCGGCCGAACACATCGAGGTCGGGCAGGCGATTGCCTCGCTGCGGGACGAAGGCATTCTGATCGTCGGCAGCGGGCTGACGTATCACAACATGCGCGGGTTCGGCCGTGCCGAGTCGAAGCCGATCTCGTATGATTTCGAGGCCTATCTGAACGAGGCGATCAGCCACAAGGACGCGGCGCGCCGCAACGCGATGCTGGTGGACTGGGAGAACGCCCCGAGTGCGCGCCTGGCCCATCCGCGCGAAGATCATCTGCTGCCGCTCATGGTGGCCGCCGGCGCCGCCGGCAGCGACGCGGGCAAGCGCGTCTTCGTCGACGAGGTCGCAAATGTCGCGATGGCGTCGTATGTGTTCGGGGGGTAATCTTCACCCTCTCTCCCGCACGCGAGGAGAGGTGAAGAAGAGTGGCTCACCCGAATTTCAGCTTCATGAACAGGATGCCGCCGGCGAGCACCATGGTGATGACGTTTGCGGCGATGAGGGGCGCATCGCCCGACAGCAGGCCATAGACGAGCCAGAGCGCCAGCCCAAGCACCATGACCAGGAACATGCCGAGCGAAATATCGCCGGTGGAGCGGGTTTTCCACACTTTGATGGCTTGCGGCGCGTAGGCCACGCTGGTGCAGGTCGCGGCGGCAAAGCCGATCAGTTTGATCACGAAGGGGTCCATGGCGGCTCTATAGCATTGATTCGACGATGGTGACGGGTCTGGGGTGGCGATCCAGGCGACAGTCTGTGCGCGCGCCTCGTCCTTCGAGACGGCGCTTACGCGCCTCCTCAGGATGAGGCTAAGCAGCACCGCGGCTGTCGAAATCGCTTCCGTGTACTCCGCCCTCATCCTGAGGAGCCCGCGGAGCGGGCGTCTCGAAGGATGGACCGCAGGAACGCTATTCCACGCGACAGCTCCCCTCAGGCGCGCGCGGTGATGAGGCCGCGATAGAGTGCGGCATAGTCACCGGCGCGGTTGCGCCAGGACACGTCGGTCGCAAGGCCGCTCAGTTGCAGCCGGCGCCAGGTCAGCTTGTCGTGAAAGGCGATGTTGGCCTTGCGCAGCGTGCCGGCGAGAGCATCCGCTGTCACCGGTCCGAACTTGAATCCGGTGGCATCGTGGCCGGACACATCGGCCTCGCCGATATCGACGATGGTATCCTCGAGGCCGCCGACCCGCGAGACGATAGGCACGGCGCCGTAGCGCAGCGCGCAGAGCTGGGTCAGGCCGCACGGCTCGAACCGCGAGGGCACGATGAGCGCGTCCGAGCCGGCCTGGATCAGATGCGCCATGATCTCGTCATAGCCGATCACGACCCCGATCCGGCCAGGGTTCGCGCGCGCAATGGCCTGATAGCGATCCTGCAGATCGCGGTCGCCGCTGCCGAGCAGCGCGAGCTGCATGCCTTCGCGCAAAATGGTCGGGATGGCCTCGAGCAGGAGATCGAGCCCCTTCTGCCAGGACAGGCGACTAATAACGCCGAGCAATGGCGCTTCATCCGACGAATCAAGATTGAACTGTTGCTGAAGCACCGCCTTGTTGGCGGCCCGGAATGTGAGGTCCTCCGCGCCGAAGCGGTAGGCGATGTGCGGATCGGTTTGCGGATTCCAAACGGATACATCGATGCCGTTGAGGATTCCGCTCAGCACGTTGGCGCGGGCGCGAAGCAAGCCGCCGAACCCCATGCCGCCCTCGTCGCTCTGGATCTCCTGCGCGTAGGTCGGCGAGACCGTCGTGATGCGATCGGCGAATTGCAGGCCGGCCTTCAAAAAACTGATGCCGCCGAAATATTCGAGGTCGTTGACGCCATAGGCGCGCCAGGGCAGGCCAATCGAACCGATCAGCTCGGGCGCGAACTTGCCCTGATAGGCCATGTTGTGGATGGTCATCACGGTGGCCGGCCGCGGGCGGTTGTCGTAATGCAGATAGGCCGGCGCCAGCCCGGCCTGCCAATCGTGGGCATGCACCACGTCGGGCACGAAGGCGGGAACGAGGCCGTGGCCGATATCGGCCGCGATGCGCGAGAGCGCGGCGAACCGCACGCCATTGTCCGGCCAGTCGACGCCTTCGGGTGTCACGTAGGGGTTGCCAGGCCGTGCGTAGAGATGCGGCACGTCGAGCACGAACAGATCGAGGCCGTCATGCGAGCCGGCGAGCAGACGTCCGGGTCCGCCGAAATAATCCGGCCAGCGCCGGATTTCGTCGGCTCCCCCCAGCACCCGCATCACGTCGGGATAGCCCGGCATCAAGGTGCGCATCTCGACGCCATGCGCCTTCAGCGCGATCGGCAGCGCGCCCGCGACATCGGCGAGGCCGCCGGTCTTGACGATGGGATAGACTTCAGAGGCGACAGCGATGACGCGAACAGGCGTCATGTATTGAGCCTGTCGAGCATCGGCTGGGTGATGAGCGAAATGCCCTGCTCGGTGGTGCGGAAGCGTCTTGCGTCCAACTCGGGATCCTCGCCGACGACGAGCCCTTCCGGGATCTCGACGCCGCGATCGATCACGACGTTCTTCAGGCGCGCGCCGCGGCCGACATTGACGTAGGGCATGATCACGGCGTTCTCGACATTGGCGTAGGAATTGACGCGCACGCCGGTGAACAGCAGTGAGCGCCGCAGCGAGGCGCCGGAAATGATGCAGCCGCCCGAGACCAGCGAGCTCACGGCCTGACCGCGCCGGCTCTCCTCGTCGTGGACGAATTTTGCCGGTGGCGTGATTTCCGAATAGGACCAGATCGGCCAGGCGCTGTCGAACAAATCGAGCTCGGGCACGACGTCGGTGAGGTCGATATTGGCGGCCCAATAGGCGTCGACAGTGCCGACATCGCGCCAATAGGCGCGGGGGTCGCTGCCGGAGCGGACGCAGGAGGTCGAGTACTGGTGCGCCATGGCGCGGCCGTTCTTGACGAGGTAGGGGATGATGTCCTTGCCGAAATCGTGGTTGGAATTCGGATCCTCGGCGTCGCGCTTGAGCTCCTCGAACAGGAATTTCGCGTCGAACACGTAGATGCCCATGCTGGCCAGCGAGACGTCCGGCTTGCCCGGCATCGGCGGCGGATCTTTCGGCTTTTCCAGGAACTCCTTGATCCAGCCGTTCTCGTCGATATGCATAATGCCGAAGCCGGAAGATTCCTGGCGCGGCATCTCCAGGCAGCCGACGGTGACGTCGGCGCCGCTGTCGACATGCTGGCGCAGCATCACCTCGTAATCCATTTTATAGATATGGTCGCCGGCGAGAACCACGATGAAGCGGCAGGCGTGGGATTCGATGATGTCGATGTTCTGGTAGACCGCATCGGCCGTGCCGACGTACCACATGTTTTCGGAGACGCGCTGGCTCGCCGGGAGGATGTCGAAGCTCTCGTTGCGCTCGGGACGGAAGAAGTTCCAGCCCATCTGAAGGTGCCGGATCAGGCTGTGCGCCTTGTACTGGGTGGCGACGGCGATGCGGCGGATGCCCGAGTTCACCGCGTTCGACAGCGCGAAATCGATGATGCGGGATTTTCCGCCGAAATACACCGCGGGCTTGGCGCGCCGGTCGGTCAACTCCAGCAGCCGGCTGCCGCGTCCGCCGGCCAGGACGAACGCCAGCGCCTGACGGGCAAGCGGCTCGGGTCTCGCGGCACTCATGTCATTCTCCCACAACTCTGGCGCTCGCGAGAAGCCTCCCGGCCGCGCTCATTTGGAACCGATAGTAATGGCACGAATAGTAAATCGGGAAGGTGGTTGTTGGTTGCGAATGCGCCGGAAGCTTAATGCTTTGCCGCGGTGATCGGGCCCCAGGCACCGTCTTGCCGGTGTCACACGCGGCGAGGTTGTCGAGCCCGTCCGGTACCGGTTGATCAGAATGGAGGCATGCGTCTTGTGCGGTGCACGCAAAATCGAGGCCGAATTTCCGGCTTTGACCTTGCGCCAGGATGCCCGATCATGGGCTGCGTCCATGTCCAAGCAAAATGTCAGACAGGGAGTAAGACGATGACGATCTGGAAAACGGCAATCGCCTGTACGCTGGCCGGCGCGGTCATGGCCGGCCAAGTCGAGCGGGCCGCCGCGGGCCCGATGCCGACAAATGTCGCGACCATGAAGGCCGCGGTCGGCGATGATGTCACGCAGGTGTATTGGCGCGGCCGAGGTTTTGGATGGGGTATTGGCGGCCTCGCAGCCGGCGCGATCATCGGCAGCGCCATCGCCAGCAGCACCTATGGCTACGGCTACTATGGCGGTGGTCCATATTACGGCGGCTATGGATATCCGGGGCCGGCTTACGGCTATGCGCCTGCCTATTATGGCGGCTATGGACCGGGTTACGCCTATGGACCGGGCTACGGTTATGGCGGCTATTACGCGCGTCCGCGCTATTACGGCTATCGCGCCTATCGTCCATATTACGGTCACCGTTACGGCTACTACCGGCCGTACCGGCACTATCGCCGCGCGTATTGGTGATTGATCAAACAGGCGGACCCGCTCGCCGCAGGTCGCCGATGCTGAAAGGGTTTGAGGGCCGCTGGACGCATGCGGCCCGATCGGCTTGCGCGCGTTGAACCCGGTGATGCGGCACGACCAGCCGGCCATGCCCGCCCGTGACAATCCCGATGCAGATCGCGACGATGATCGCGATCTCGATGCACCATTCGAGCGGTCCCGAGCTCATGGCAGCGCGATGGTGTTGGCGAGATCGAACTCGGACAGGCCTGGGCCGCCGCACGCGAGGTAGATCGCCAGGAGGAAGATGCGGCTGAGGACGGTGGCGCCCAATATGACCCTGATGTCGTATTGGCGAATGACAAAAGCGAGAGGCGGGATCGCCAGATGTTTTAAAATGCTCATGGCCAACTCCTTGCCAAAATTCAGGCATCGACTGCCTGTCGACTGAATGACAGCGTGATGAAAAGGCCGTCCGACGCCTTGCCGGCGTCTCTGAAATGGACAGGCCAATGCTAGTGCCGGCGCAGGGCGCAGGTCTTTATCGCGTCCTTACATTTGGCTGAGCTTTCCCTTAAGATGGGGGAGCATCCGGGGGTCGGAGCCGTGCGTAGAGACGCGCTTGCCTTTGGTGAATTCCGCCTCGACCGTGCCAACGCGCTATTGTGGCGAGGCGGGGAGCGGATCGCGCTGGCGCCGAAGCCGTTCGAGGTTCTTTGCTATCTCGTCGGTCGGCCCGGTGAGCTCGTCACCAAGGAAGAGTTGCTCGACGCGGTCTGGTCCGATCTGCACGTCAGCGAGTCGAGCCTCGCCGTTGCCGTGAATGCGCTACGCTCGGTGCTCGGCGACGACAGGCAGTCCCCCAATTACATCGAGACGGTCACGCGGCGCGGCTATCGCTTCATTGCGCCGGTCGCGACCGCCGACTTGCCTGCGATCGAGCGGGCGCCCGAAGAAGAGGCGGCGTCCGTCACGGAGCAGGCTGTCGATCGACGCCGGCACTGGAGAGTCGGCCGCACGGGGGCACTCGACACGCTGGACAAGGCGTTGCAACTCGCGCGTACCGGACAGCGTCAGGTCGTCTTCATCACCGGCGAGGCCGGGATCGGCAAGACCACCCTCTTGCAAATGACGCTCGACAGGATGAACCAGCAGGGACTGGGCGTGCTGCACTGTAGCTGCAACGAGCTGTTCGGCACCCATGAGGCCTTTCTTCCGCTGATCGGAGCGCTGAACGAGTGCTGCCGTCGAACCGATGGAGCATCGCTGCTGGCGTCCATCCGCGAGCACGCGCCGACGTGGCTCGCGCAAATGCCCGGATTCCTCGGCGAAGCAGACCGGGCAGCGTTCCAGCATGAGGTCTTTGGCGCAACCCGGGAGCGCATGCTGCGCGAATTTGCCGATCTCATGGAACATCTCGCCGTCACGCGACCATGGGTGATCATCCTGGAAGATCTGCATTGGAGCGACTTCGCCACCGTGGATGTGCTCTCCCGGCTGGCGCGGCGGGATCGGAGGGCTTCTATCCTCGTGCTGGCCACCTACCGGCCGATGGAAGTCGCTGTCGGCGGACATCCCATCCGCGCGGTTCACCAGGACTTGCGGATTCACGGACACGCCACCGAGCTCGCGCTCGATCGGCTCACCGGCACCGACGTCGAACGCTATCTTTCGCTGCGCTTCAACTCGGCCGATTTTGCCAGAGAGCTGGTCGAGCGCATCTTCGCGCGAACCGGCGGCCATCCTCTGTTCGTGTCGTCTCTGCTCGACCATCTCGTGGCGCAGGGCGCGCTGGTCGAGCACGAACTGGGCTGGCGGCTGGTCAGCGAAGACGCGGCCTCGCATGACAGCATGCCGCGCGATCTGGAAGGCATGATCAAGCAGCAGATCGATCACCTCACCGTGGACGAGCGCTGCCTGCTCGAGGTCGCCAGTGCGGCGGGAGCGGAATTTTCCGCGCTTCACATCGCCGGTGCGCTGGACCGTCCCGTGCTGGATGTCGAGCAGATGTGCGAGGACCTGGCACGGACCGATCGCATTATCGTCGCTGCCGGCATGACCGAGTGGCCGAACGGAGGTGTCTCCGGTCGCTATGCGTTCCAGCACGCGCTTTACCAGGAGATCCTCTACCAGCGGCTCGCGCCGGCGCGCCGCATGAAAACCCATGCGCTGCTTGGGGCGGGGCTCGAGCAAGGCTATGGGCCGCAGGCTGTGGAGATCGCCGCCGTTGTCGCGCGCCACTTCGAACTGGGCCGCGATTTCCCGAAAGCGATGCATTATCTGGGCGCGGCGGCCGAGGGCTCGGCGCGAAGGTTCAGCACGCGGGAGGCCGCCAATTACCTGTCCCGCGCTTTGGAACTGGTGCCGCATCTGCCGCCGGAGTTTCAGGTGGCGACGCGTCTGAAGTTGCTGCTCCAGCGCGCCTGGGCCTGGCGGGCCAGTGGAGATTTCCTGAATTCCCTGCAAGATCTCAGCGCTGTCGTCGCGCACGCGGCGGAGAACGGGCACGTGCGCGAAGAGGTGAACGCGCTGGTCGATCTCAGCCGATTCTGTCTTTACGTCGATCGACGCCAGAGCCTGCCTGTTGCGGAACAGGCCCTTGTCAAGAGCAGGGCGATCGACGACGCCGCGTTCAGCGCTCTGGTCCAGGGCAACCTTGCCAATTTGAAGCTGATGCTCCGCGGCTGGGATCGCGAGAATGCGGACCTTGCCGAGCGTGCGTCAGCACTGATCACCGGAGAGCAGGATCTGAGCATGCGGCTGCGACGCTGCTCGATGGAGATGGTGCTGGAGTTCCTGCGCGCGAATTATCCCGCCTGCTGCGATGCGACGACCAGGGGAAAGGAGCTCGCCCGCCTGGTCGGTGATGTCTATCTGTTCGTCCTCTATGAGTCGGTCGAGGCGTTTGCCCAGATTTATCTCGGTGAATGGGGCCAGGCGCAACGAAACCTCGTCTCCGCGTTGGCTATCTCGGAACGGAATGCAAATCCGCAGGCCGTCGCGCTGTGTCATCTCGCGATCGGATGGCTGTATTCCGAGGCGGAGGAATATGGCAGCGCGTCACGGCGTGCGGAGGATGCGCTCGGCCCGATGATCGAGGCCAATCCGTTCACCTTCTTCGTCGGCAGGAACCTGCTGGCGCGGGCTTATGTCCGGATGGGCGACCTGCCTCGGGCGCGGCAGCATCTCGATGCGATGGAGCGGCGGATGGAGGTCGACCGGGTGCCGATGGAGTCGCTGGTCATCCCCCATTATTGGCTCACTTGCTCCGACTATTGGATCGCGATCGGCGATCTGGACCTTGCCCGGAGTTCGGCCAGCCAGTTTCACGAGGTGACGAGCGCGGCACCCGACCGGCCGTTTCTCGCGCTGTGCTACGAGACCATGGCGAGAATTGCGATCCTGAAGCAGGATGCGCAACTCGCCGGCGGGCATTTGTCGGCGGCAATTTCGATCGTCCGTCGTGCCAGGTTGCCGCATGCCGCCTGGCGGGTTTATCGCACGACCGCGATGCTCTATGAGAGCCTCGGACAAGCGCAAAGGGCTGCCAAGTGGCGGGACCGCTCCTGCCAAGTGATTGCGTCGCTGGCAGAGACGCTAGATCCCGGCGATCCGCTGCGGTCGGCGTCCTTTTTCGACGCAGGCCGGGACAGCGGGCCTCATCGTGAGGGACGGTGATCGGCTCAATCCGGCAGGTCCGCGATCTCTCGCGGTTCGCCGGGCCGTTGCTTGACCTTGAAGTGATTTTGCTGCTGCCGCAGCGTGCGGGAGGCCCGGTAGGCATCCCTGCGCAATCGCATGATGGATCCGAGCGGCTGATGCGCGGCGAGACATCGCCATGGATCGAACGAAAGCACCTCGTCGGAATAGACGCGACGCGCGGGGCTGTCGGCGGTCTGGCGCGGCAGTGTAATCTTGCCGAGTGCTTGCGGTGGCGCGACGTCTTCGGGCCAGTCGATCGAGGCATCTTCGATCGGTGTTCGCTCCAGGTCGGTGCAGAGCTGGGCAAATAATTCGTACTCGGCCGCATTGTCCTTGAAGAAGGCAACGACGCTGTTCAGCACGGCATCATCGGCATCGTGGCAGGGCTGGCCGGTGAGTTGGCGAACCGACGCTGACTTCGGCACCAGGCGAAGCCTTGCGATATAATCGCCAAACCGCAATGCTCCCTCCGTGTGAAAGGTCTCTCCGAGAATGTTGCTGCCGGCATCACCGAGCGCCTTCAAGACGATCGGGATCGGAATGCCTGTTCTGTCCGATGCGGCGACCAGGACGCGCGCGAAAAAGCCTATGGGTCCGTACGCCAGATCAGGCAGGAACAGGGTGTGCTCGACCTTATGCTGTGCGCGCATATAGGCCATCGCATCCGCGAAATAGCTGGGGTGATTGACGAGTAGGAGATCCTGGTTCGTCGAATCGTCGTCGCCGAGCGCCTTGGGCCCGGTCACGCCCAGGACCTTGATGGCAAACCCCCGTGGCGAACGGACGCGATCGCTCCTGTTGAATGCGGTGGAGAGGCGGACGATGATCGGGAAGTGGCCAGCCTGCTTGAACAGGCCCTGGCGCAGATGATCCGGCAAATCCTCGTAGACGATCAGCTCGCCCCGGAGATAGCCGGCGCCCTTGGCGTGCTGCTGCCGGGTCCCATGCTTGTCTTTGCGAAAAGTGCGATCGCTCGTTCGCGAAATCGAAGCAACAATCTCCTCGACGGCCGCCGCTTCCTCCGGCCGGATGTGTTCGACGGATGGATCGTAACGAAGATACTGATCGGCTGACATGGCGCTGATCTCCAGCCCGAAGGTCGCCTTCCCATTGCAAGCGTCGACGGCCGCAGGGCAAATCACTGTAAGCCCGTCCGGTCGGGATCGGCAACCCGAGAGCGAGTTGTGATTGCCTGGACCAACCGCGAGATGAGGCATCCTGTTACCGACGCGATCACACGGTCGATGCTAGGCCAGCGGCTTCTCGGAAGTCCTTATGGGCTCCTTATGTTGTCCTGATCTTTTCCTTAAGGCCGGCCCGAGGCACGAGATCTCACAAGCTCTCAAGCACCCGTGAAGTGGACGGAGCGAATTCCAACCCGACAGGATTTTGCGAAACGTTCGTTCTGCGTTTCATGCCAACGGCAACACCCGCATTGCTATTTCCACGACCTCCCTTGCAGCACGCTCGGTCCCCTCAGAAATCATCCAGACGACCACATCGGGAGACCGGCCATGGGCCTGCAAGAACAAAGAATAGAATCGCTTCCCTTCGTCACCGCTGAACTCAACTATCTCGCGCCAGTTTCCGGCAAGCCGCGCACCTATGCGTTCGATCCGCCGCCTGGCGAGCCCAAGAGCACGTCGTTACCGGAGCCGCATCAGGTCCCGATCTTCGATGCGCGACTGATCGCGCAAAATTTCTCGCTCGACCGCGAGGGCTTTGCGCTGGTGCGGCATCCAACCCGGGTCAAGGACTTCAGCAACGACGAAGAGGTGAGGGCGGTCTACTATCCCGCCGTCGAGGCCTTCCTGCGCGCAACGCCGAAAGCCGACCGCGTCGTCATCTTCGACCATACCGTGCGCAGGCGGATCGAGGGCGCCGCGGACATTCGCGACGCTGGCCCGCGTCAGCCGGCAACGCGCGTCCACGTCGACCAGACCGCCGTCTCAGGCGCCAATCGCGTGCGCGAGCATCTGCCCGATGAGGCCGATGAGTTGCTGAAGGGCCGCGTCCAGGTGATCAATCTGTGGCGGCCGATCCGCGGCCCGTTGCGCGACTCGCCGCTGGCGATGGCTGACGGCACGACGGTCGCGCCCGACGATCTCGTCGCCTCCGATCTGATCTATCCGAACCGCCGCGGCGAGACGTATTCGGTGAAATACAATCCGAACCATCGCTGGTTCTATTTCCCCGAGATGACACCGGACGAAGCGCTGCTGCTCAAGTGCTACGATTCCGCAACCGATGGCCGCACGCGCTTCGGGCCGCACACCGCGTTCGTCGATCCGACGACGCCGGCGGATGCGGCGCCGCGTGAGAGCATCGAAGTCCGCACGCTGGTCTTTCACAAACAGTAACAATGTGTGATGGCACCGCCGGGCGCGGCCCGGCGGCGGCTCAGGAACCCACGGGAACCAACAAGCGTTGCTGGGCGGGGCAGGGCCAACCGGGAGCGGTGCCGTGCGAGCGCAGACCACGCTATTTTCTTGCCTTGCTACCTTTTCGCTTTCTGCAGTTTCCTTTGCCCAGGCCGAAAGCGGGCTTGCCTCCTATTACGGATACGGAAAAGCCGGGAAAGGCGAGCTGACCTGCGCGCACCGGACGCGCCCCTTCGGAAGCGTGCTGAGGGTGTCCTACGGCAGCCGCTCGATTCAATGCCGCGTCAACGATCGCGGCCCCTTCATCCGCGGCCGGATCGTCGATCTCTCGGTGCCGGCCGCCAAGGCGCTGGGCATGATGAGTGCCGGCGTGGTGCGGGTCTCGGTGGAATAGACCTGCCAGCGCGCTATAGTGCCGCCCACAGCATGGGTCAGGGGGCGCTATGGCCAGGATCAGGGTGGGACTCGTCGGCTGCGGCTTCGTGTCGGAGCTGCATATGTATGCGTTCCGGCGTGTCTACGGCGTGGATGTCGAAGTCGCGGCAGTGGCTGCGCGCGGCGACCATGTCGTCGAATTTGCACACCGCCACCAGATCCCGCGGGTCTATCGCAATTTCGCCGAGCTGATCGCAGACCGCGAGCTCGATGTCATCGACATCTGCACGCCGCCCAATCTTCATGCGGGGATGATCGTCGCCGCCATGCAGGCCGGCAAGCACGTGATCTGCGAAAAGCCGTTCGCCGGCTATTTCGGCCGCGACGGCGACCGGCAGCCGATCGGCAAGCATGTGCCGAAGGCGCTGATGTATGAGCGCGTGCTGGAGGAGATGGACGCCACGCGTGCCGCGATCGAGCGCACTGGAAAGCTCTTCATGTATGCCGAGGACTGGATCTACGCACCCGCGGTGACCAAGACCGCGGAGATCCTCAGAGCGACCAAGGACAAAATCCTGTTCATGAAGGGCGAGGAGAGCCATTCCGGCTCGCACGCGGCCCATGCCGCGCAATGGGCGATGACCGGCGGCGGCTCGCTGATCCGGATGGGCTGCCATCCGCTCTCCGCCGTGCTGTATCTCAAGCAGGTCGAGGCCAAGGCGCGCGGCGAGACCATCCGCGTCGCCAGCGTCAGCGGCGATGTCGGCAACGTCACGGCCGTCCTCAAGCCGGAGGAGCGCACCTATATCAAGGCCAATCCGGTTGACGTCGAGGATTGGGGCACGCTGACCGCGACGTTTTCGGACGGCACCAAGGCCACCGTGTTCTCCGGCGACATGATCATGGGCGGCGTGCGCAATCTGATCGAGACCTACACGTCAGGCGGCTCGCTGTTCGCCAACATCACGCCGAACAATCATCTGATGAGCTACCAAACCTCCGAGGAGAAGCTCGCCTCCGTCTACATCACCGAGAAGGTCGACCGCAAAACCGGCTGGCAATATGTCTGCCTCGAAGAGGAGTGGACGCGCGGCTATCTCCAGGAGATCCAGGACTTCATGGAATGCGCCGCGACCGGACGGCAGCCGCTGTCGGATCTGACGCTGGCGTATGAGACGATCAAGGTGAACTACGCGGGCTATTGGGCGGCGGAGGAGGGGCGGCGGGTGGTGTTGTAGGGGGTGATGAACTCGCTGAGCTAGCCGCAGCCGCGGTGCCAATCCTTCTCCCCTTGCGGGAGAAGGTGGCGCGAAGCGCCGGATGAGGGGTTCTATCCGCGAACACAGCTGTGAGAGGATCGCTCGCGGAGATAACCCCTCACCCGTCTCGCCGCTTCGCGGCGAGCCACCCTCTCCCGCAAGGGGAGAGGGGAAGATGGCGCCGACGCGGGCAATTTCGGCACGCCGCCATTACGTCCCGTAGGTCGATCCCTTCGGTAGCGGAAACACCGGGTCCCGCGTCCGGATGTTCGTCGGCCACACCACCGAGATGTGCTCGCCGGCGTTCTGCATCACCACTGGGGTCGAGCGCTCGTTCTGGCCGGACATCGGCGTGCCCGGCGGGAAGAATTTCACGCCATAGCCCTGGATGGTGCCGCCGGCGGGAATGTCGACGTCGAGCGCGGCCTTGCGAATGGCCTCGGGCTCGAAGCTGCCGTACTTCTCCTTGGCGACCGGCAGCACGTTGTTGAGCAAGATCCAGGTCTGGTTGAAACCCATCGAGCAATGCGGCGGCACGTCGGTGGCGCTGGTCTTGGCTTGATAGCGCGATACCATGGTCTTCGTGAGATCGCCGATGCCCGGCGCGAGCTTCGCCGGATCGAGCAGTTGCGCCGGCACCGGATCGATGTTGCAGAAATTATCGATGTCGGGGCCGAAGGTCGCGCGCAGCTTGTCGAGCTGGCTGTAGCCGGCGCCCGCGCCGAACAGCATCTTGAACCGCAGGCCGCTCTCGCGGGCCTGACGCAGGAACAGGGTGATGTCGGGGTTGTAGCCGGCATGCGAGATCACATCGACCTTGGCGCGCTTGAGCTTGGTCACGAGCACCGACAGATCGGGGGCGGAAGCCGAATAGCCTTCGCGCATCACCACCTGGATGCCCGCCTGCTTGGCATAGGCCTCGTCGGCCGCCGCGACGCCGACGCCATAAGGGCCGTCCTCGTGGATCAAGGCAACCTTGACGTCCTTCGGGTCCATGCCGAGCTTGCCCTGCGCGTGCTCGGCGACGAAGCCCGCGAAGGCCTGGCCGTACTGATCGGAATGGATCTGCGCGCGAAAGACGTATTGCAGGTTCTTGTCCTTGAACACGGCGGTCGAGACCGCGGTCGTGATCCAGAGGATCTTCTTCTGCTGCTCGACCTTCGCCGCCATCGGCACCGCATGCGCGCTGGAATAGACGCCGTTGATGATGTCGATCTTTTCCTGGCTGATCAGCCGCTCGGCCTCGTTGATGGCGACGTCGGCCTTGCTCTGCGAGTCCGCCGCGACCGGCACGATCTTGGTCTTGCCGCCGATGCCGCCCTTTTCGTTGACGAGGTCGATGGCGATCTGCGCGCCGACCGACGAGGCGACCGAGCCGCCGGCGGCGAACGGACCGGTGAGGTCGTAGATCAGGCCGATGCGCAAATTCTCGGCTTGCGCCTGGGCGCGCGTCCAATCGAGGCTGAGTGCGGCGGCGGCAGCCGCCGAGCTCTTCAGCAGCTGCCTGCGTGAAGTCGGCATCCTATCCTCCCTCAAAATCGTTTTATGACTTGGTCTTGTTATCTTTTTTCGAAGTATGGGGAGCGGGGCGGCGGAAAGTCAACATGGCGAAAGTCGGGGTCTGGCTCCGCGGCGCAGAACGCAATTGCGAAATGGGTGACGACGAGATCGCCCGCTACTGTTTCAAGCGTCGGGCGAGATAGCCGGCGGTCTTCCCGCCGGCCTCCGCGACCTCTTGCGGTGTTCCCGACGCAACGATACGGCCGCCTTCATCACCGGCACCGGGACCGAGGTCGATGATCCAGTCGCTATGAGAGACGACATCCACGTCATGCTCGACCACGACCACGCTGTTGCCGGCGTCCACGATGCGCTCGAGCTGGGCGATCAGGCGCTCGACATCGCTGGGATGAAGACCGGTGGTCGGCTCGTCCAGGACATAGAGCGTGTGGCCGCGTTGCGGACGCATGAGCTCGGTCGCGAGCTTGATGCGCTGGGCTTCGCCACCCGACAGTTCGGTCGCGGACTGACCGAGGCGGATATAGCCGAGGCCGACCTCGCGGACGACCCCCAGCGAACGGTTCAGTGTTGGATCTTCGCGGAAGAATTCGAAGGCCTCGTCGACGCGCATCGCCAGCACATCCGCGATGGATTTTCCGCGGACCTTCACCTCGAGCGTCTTGTCGTTGTAACGGGCGCCCTGGCAGGTCGGGCAGGGTGCGTAGACGCTGGGCAGGAACAGAAGCTCGACGCAGACAAATCCCTCGCCCTCGCAGGTGCTGCATCGGCCTTTTGCGACATTGAAGGAAAAGCGCCCGGCATCGTAGCGGCGGGATTTTGCCTGCGGCGTCGCGGCGAACAACCGCCGGACGTGGTCGAACAGGCCCGTATAGGTCGCAAGGTTGGACCGCGGCGTGCGGCCGATCGGCTTCTGATCGACCACCACGAGGCGATCGACCTGATCGAGGCCGGCGACGATCTTGCCACCCAATGTCTCGATCGCGGGTGCTGCCAGGCTGTCGTCATCCGCTTCCGCGGTCCGTGTATGGCCGAGATGCTCCGCCACGGCATCGACGAGGAATTGGCTGATCAGGCTCGATTTGCCCGAGCCCGACACGCCGGTCACGCTGGCGAGAACCCCGAGCGGGACATCGACGTCGAGGCCGCGAAGATTGTTGCGGGTCACACCCCGGACTTTCAGATGCGCCTTCGGTTCGCGGCGGACCGTCGGCAGCGGCTTTCGTGGATGGGCGAGATAATGGGCGGTTCGGGATTGCGCGACCTGACTGAGCCCTGCGGGCGGTCCACTATAGAGGATGTTCCCGCCGCCTTCGCCGGCATCCGGCCCGACGTCCACCAGCCAGTCGGCATGCCTGATGACCTCGATCTCGTGCTCGACCACGAAGATCGAATTGCCCGCGTGCTTGAGCCGGTCCAGCGCCCGCAGCAGCGCCTCGGTGTCGGCGGGATGCAAGCCGGCGGATGGTTCGTCGAGCACATAGACGACGCCGAACAGGTTCGAGCGGACCTGCGTCGCCAGACGCAAGCGCTGCAACTCGCCCGGCGACAGCGTCGGCGTGCTGCGCTCGCAGGCGAGATAGCCAAGCCCGAGGTCGAGCAGGACGGCCAGCCGCGCCGACAAATCCTCGCAGATGCGCCTTGCCACGACCGCCTTTTCCGACCTGTCGCTCGAGGCTTTCGCGAACGGCCTGACCACCACTTGCAGTTGCTTGAGCGGCAGATGCGACATCTCGGCGATGTTGAGGCCGGCAAACTTCACCTTGAGCGCCTCAGGCTTCAAACGCGTGCCGTGGCAGGTCGGGCAGTCCTGAGTGATCATGAATTGCGCGACGCGGCGCTTCATCATCGCACTCTCGGACTTGGCATAGGTCTGCATCACGTAGCGCTTGGCGCCGGTGAACGTGCCTTGATAGCTCGGCTCCTCCTTGCGGCGGAGGGCTCGTTTGACTTCTGCTGCAGTGTAACCGGCATACACCGGAACGGTCGGCTGCTCCTCCGTGAACAGGATCCACTCGCGGTCCTTCCTGGGTAGCTCACGCCAGGGCTTGTCCACATCGTAGCCCAGCGTTGTCAGGATGTCCCGGAGGTTCTGTCCCTGCCAGGCACTGGGCCAGGCCGCGACGGCGCGCTCGCGGATGGTCCTGGTGTCGTCGGGCACCATCGATTTTTCGGTGACGTCAAGCATCCTGCCGATGCCGTGGCAGGTCGGGCAGGCGCCTTCCGGCGTGTTCGGCGAAAACGATTCCGCATAGAGCATCTTTTGTCCGCGCGGGTAATCGCCGGCACGGGAATAGAGCATCCTGAGCAGGTTCGAGATGGTCGTCACGCTGCCGACGGACGACCTCGTCGTCGGCGCGCCGCGCTGCTGCTGGAGCGCGACGGCGGGCGGCAGGCCTTCGATGTCGTCGACTTCGGGGATCTGCATCTGGTGGAAGAGACGCCGCGCGTAAGGCGACACCGATTCCAGATATCGTCGTTGTGCCTCGGCGTAGATCGTCCCAAAGGCGAGCGATGATTTTCCGGAGCCCGATACGCCCGTGAACACGACGAGGGCGTTGCGCGGAATACTGACGTCGACGTTCCTGAGGTTGTGCTCACGCGCGCCTCGCACGCGAACGAAGCCGTCATCCTGCATCAGGCCATCGGGTTGTCTTGGTCGGTCGTCCATCTGGCTGCTCCGGCCCACGCATAGGAGGTTAACGGCAGGATCGCAGGATGGGTCCACCGATGCCAGCGTACCCGTTGCGTTCTGCACAAAACGAAGGCCCGCCGCGATTGAAGCGACGGGCCTTTCAGGGTGATGGGTGCCCAGTACCGAGCCCGGTGGCGGGCTCGGCCGGTTACTGCGACAGCTTCACGAAACTCGGAAACTTGAGCTTGCCCTCCGCGATCTTCTCGGGCCAGACCACGACCTGCTTGGAGTCCTGCCACTGGAAGACCAGACCTGACACGGTCGTCGGACCCGACTTGATGCCGTGGGTGAACTCGTCGTCCTTGCCGTAGAACTGGATGCGGCCGATCGTGCCCTCGTAGTCGGTCTTTTCGAGTTCAGTGACCATCTTGTCGGGATCGGTCGAGCCCGCGCGCTTGATCGCCTCCGTGATGAAGTAGACCTCGTCATAGGCCGTGTAGCCGGTGTAGGCCGGCGGCGAGCCGAACTTGGCCTTGAACGCCGCCGCGAACGGTTTCGTCTTGGAGGTCACGGCGACGTCGGGCGTTGCGACCGCCAGCGACGGGACGCCGTCGGCGGCACCATTGGTGTCCTTCCAGAAGGTCGGGCTCAGCGCCTGCGCGCTGATGCCGAACATCGGGACCGGCACCTGCTGGTTCTTCCACTGCACGGTCGGCTGCACGCCGACATGCGAGATGCCGGTAACGATGACGTCCGGCTTCTTGGCCTCGATATTGTTGAAGATCGGCGTGAAGTCGGTGGTGTCAGGCGAGAACCGCACGTGCTCGACGACCTTGAGGCCTGCTTTCGGAAGACAGGCCTCGTAGCCGACGTCGAGCGGCTTGGTCCAGGCGGCGTCCTCGCTCATGATCGCGACCGTCTTGAACTTGAGCTTGTCGACCAGCAGATCCTTGGCGGCGTCGCAGACGAGCTGCGCTTGCGCGGCCGAGGTCAGATAGCCGTGGAAGGTGTACTTGTTCTTCTCATAGTCGTTATGGATCGCCTTGGTGATCTCGTTCGAGGCCGCGCCGGGGGTGATCAGCGGCATCTTCAGCCGCGCCGCCCAGGGTTCGAGCGCGAGAACGACCTCGCTGATGTAGCTCGCGATCACGGCGGAGACCTTGTCCTCGCTCACCGCGCGCTGGAATGCACGCACCGAGTCGGCCGAGGAGCTCTTGTTGTCGTAGGTCACGATCTCGATCTTGCGGCCAAGAATGCCACCCTTCGCGTTGATCTCGTCGGCGGCGATCTGCGCGCCGCCAGGCGTCGCGGCACCCGCAATCGACTGCACTTCGGCGATGACGCCGATCTTGATCGGTTCGTTCGACTGCGCGTAGGCGGGAGCAGCGAGGCACAGCGCCAGCGCGGAGGCGAGGAGGAAGCTGCTGCTCAAATTCGGCGATGGTCGCATGGTCGTTCCCTTTGCTTCTTTTGTTGTTGGTATGCGCGAACTAGAGAAAATCGGCGCCAGCCTCCGCGGCGAAGCGGCCCGGATCGCCCTCCCAGACGATCCTTGCATGTTCGAGCACATAGACGCGGTCGGCATGCGGAAGCGCGAAGGTCACGTTCTGCTCGCCGAGCAGCACCGTGATCGACGTCGTCTGCCGCAGCTTCTCCAGGGCCTTGGACAGGAGCTCGAGGATGACGGGGGCGAGGCCCAGCGTGGGCTCGTCCAGGATCAGGATCTGCGGCTGCATCATCAGCGCACGGCCGATCGCAAGCATCTGCTGCTCGCCGCCGGAGAGTGTTTGCGCCATCTGGCCCTGACGCTCTTTCAGGATGGGGAACAGCTCGAACAGCCATGCGAGCTGTACCGCACGCTTGTCGTCGGCCAGATGTTGCCCGCCGAGATCGAGGTTTTCCCGCACGCTCATCTCGCCGAACAGCTCGCGCGATTCCGGGCACTGCACGAGGCCGCTGCGGGCGATCTTCGCCGGCGTCGTGCCGCGCAGCTTCTCGCCGCTGCGCACGATCTCGCCGCTATAAGGCAGGAAGCCAGAGATGGTGTTGAACAACGTGGTCTTGCCGGCCCCGTTGAGGCCGACGATCGAGACGAACTCGCCCTCATGGACGTGGATCGAGACGTTCTCCAGCGCCTGCGCCTTGCCGTAGAACACGCTGACATTCTCGACCTGGAGCAGCGGCACCTTGTCCTTGAAGCTCGTCTCGGGTCGCGCATGGGTCTCGATGGCGCCACCGAGATAGACCCGCCGCACCGTCTCGTTCTTCATGACGTCATCGGCCTTGCCCGTGACGATCTCCTCGCCGAGATACATCGCGAGCACGCGGTCGACCAGCGCCGCGACACTTTTGACGTTGTGGTCGACCAGCATCACCGCGCGGCCCTCGTCGCGAAAGCTGCGGATCAGGTCGGAGAAAACGTCGACTTCTGCGCGCGTCAGCCCGGCAAAGGGCTCGTCCACAAGCACGACCTTCGGATCGCGCGCGATCGCCTTGGCGAGCTCGAGCCGGCGCAGATCGGCGAAGGGCAGCGTCGGCGGGCGACGGTTCATAACGCTGCCGAGCCCGACGCGGTCGGCGATCCATTTGGCGCGCTCGACCAGCGCCTTGTCCGGAAACAGCATGAACAGGCTGTCCGGCAGCAGCGCGACCATGATGTTCTCCAGCACGGTCTGCCGGTTCAGCGGCCGCGAATGCTGGAACACCATGCCAAAGCCCTTGCGCGCGATCTTGTGCGCGGGAAGGCCGGCCACGTCCTCGCCCTCGAAGATCACCTCGCCTGATGTCGGGCGCTCGATGCCCATCACGCTCTTCATTGCGGTCGACTTGCCCGAGCCGTTCGGCCCGATCAGGCCAAAAATCTCGCCGCTATTGACCTCGAAGCCGAGGTTCTTCACCGCCGTCAGTCCGCCGAAGCGCTTGGTCAGGCCGCGGACTTCGAGCACGGCCCTGTTTGAAGATCGCATATCCATCACGAGCGCGCCTCACGCGAGAGGGCCGCTCCGAGGAAGCCGCCGGGGAAGAACAGCACGACGAGCAGCGCGACGGCCGAAACGATAAAGGTCGCGAGCTCGCCGGTGGGCCTTAAGAACTCGCCAGCGACGATCAGGAAGATCGCGCCCAGCGCCGCGCCAAGCACGGTGCGCCGGCCGCCGAGCACGGCCGACACGATCACGTTGACGCCGACCGCCACGTCGACGACGGTGCCGACCGAGGCGGTGCCGAAGTAGAACACCAGCAGCGCCCCCGATAGCCCCGAGAAGAACGCGCTGACGATGAAGGCGGCGAGTTTGTGCTTGACGATGTTGAAGCCGAGCGCGCCGGCCTGCACCGGGTCCTGGCCGCTGGCTTGCAGCACCAGGCCAACAGGCGATTGCGACAGGCCATAAAGAATGGCCGCCGAGATCGTCATGAAGCCGAGGGCGATCCAGTAATTGGCGCCGGCATTGATGGTGATGACGTCGGGGATAGTCAGGCCGATCTCGCCGCCGGTGAGGTCGGCGAACACCACGATGAAATTCTGCAGCATCAGCACCGCGACCAGCGTGGTCAGGCCGAAATACGGTCCGCGCACCCGGAGCGCCGGCAGCGCCAGCACGAGGCCGGCGATGACGGAGGCGAGCGCGCCGAGCACGATGCAGGCGTAAACCGACCAGCCGAACTGGGCATTGAGGATGCCCGCGGTGTAGGCGCCGACGCCGATCAGGAAGGTCGGCCCGAAATTGACCTCGCCGGCGAACCCGAACAGCAGGTCCCACGCCATCGCGAACACGCCGAAATAGAAGGCGACGGTGAGAAGCCCGAGCACGTAGCCGGAGACGTAGAGCGGAAGCGTTGCCGCGATGACGACCAGCGCGAGCGAGATGAAGAACAGGCGTGTCGTAAAGAAGCTGGCCATCTCAGCGCCTCCCCAGAAGGCCCTGGGGCCGGATGTACATCACGAACACGAGCAGCAGCAGCGCCGGAATGGTGCGATAGGCCGGGGAGACCAGATAGGCCGTGAGCGTTTCGAGATAGCCGACCACGAAGGCCGCGATCAGCGAGCCGGAGACGCTGCCGAGGCCGCCGAGCACGACGATCGAGAACGCACTCGCGGTCAGCGGTCCGACGCTGTAGGAGCTGACGCCGAGGAACATTCCGAGCAGCACGCCGGCGATGCCGGCGAGAATGCCGTAGATCGCCCATACCACGACATAGATGTTGGTGAGCTCGAGGCCGAGCAGGGTGACGCCGCGCGGGTTCATCGAGGCGGCCAGCACCGCCTTGCCGGTGCGGGTGCGGTTCACCAGGAGCCACAACAGCGCGATGACGAAGCAGCACACGATCGCGGTGAAGATCTCATTGCTGGGCGTGCGTACGCCGAGGATTTCGACGACACCCTCGACGATCGGCAGCACGGTCTTGGCGTTGTTGGTGAAGAAATAAGCGATCACCTCCTGGATCATGATCCCCCATAGCAGCGTGCCGGTGAGGACGAAGATTTCCTTCTCTTCATTCGGGATGCGCCGGGAGTCCTGGATCGGCTTCACCACCGCGAAATAGGTGGCAAAAGAGGTGAGAAGGGCGACACCTACGCCGATCAGTGCGCCGGCATAGGTGCCGACATTCAGGATGCTCGCGGCGGCCCAGGCCGCCACCGCTGCCGCCACCATGATGGCCCCGTGGGAGAGGTTGAGGACGCCGGAGACGCCGAAGATCAGCGTGAAACCGGTGGCACCGAGAGCATAGAGAGCGCTGATGGCGAAGCCATCGATCAGAATCTGGAAAGCACGCATCTAGGGTTGGCAATCTGAATGATGAGAGACGATGTTGCTGGAGCGACGTGCGGCGGGACCCGCATGTGAAAGCTCCCGGGAACTGGTCCCGGGAGCGTGTCCCGCTAGTTCGAGAGCTTGATGAAGCTCGGGAACTTGATGTCGACCTTGGCGACTTCCTTGGGCCAGACCGCGCTCTGCTTGCCGCCCTGCCATTGCAGCATCAGCCCGGTGATCAGGCCCTTGCCGTATTTGATCGAGTGCGTGAACGGATCGTCCTTGCCGTAGAACTGGACGCGGCCGATCGTGCCTTCCCAGTCGGTCTTCTCCAAAGCATCGACGAGCTTGTCGGCGTCGGTCGAACCGGCGCGCTTCACGGCGTCGGCGATGTAGTAGACCTCGTCATAGGCGGTGTAGCCGGCATAGGAGGGATAGTTGCCGAACTTCTTCTTGAAGGCTTCGGCGAACGGCACCGATTTCGGCGTCACCGCGACGCCAGGGCCAGAGACGCCCTGGTAGAGCACGCCTTCCGCCGCCTGATTGGTGTCCTTGCCAAAAGTCTCGTTGGTGGCCTGCGAGGCGATGCCGAACATCGGGATCGGCACCTGCTGGTTCTTCCACTGCACCGTCGGCTGCACGCCGACATGGGAGATGCCGGTGATGATCACGTCGGGCTTGGAGCCCTCGATCTTGTTGAAGATCGGCGTGAAGTCGGTGGTATCAGGCGAGAAGCGGATGTGGTCGAGCACCTTCAGCCCGATCTTGGGCAGGCATTCCTCGTAGCCGATGTCGAGCGGCTTGGTCCAGGCGGCGTCCTCGCTCATGATGACGGCGGTCTTCATGTGCATCTTGTCGACCAGCAGGTCCTTGGCGCCGTCGCAGACCGAGAGCGCCAGCGCGGCGGAGGTCAGATAGCCGTGGAAGGTGTATTTGTTCTTCTCGTAGTCGGCATGCACGCTCTTGCTGATCTCGTTGGAAGCGGCACCGGGCGTGACGAACGGCGTCTTCAGCCGCGAGGCCCAGGGCTCCAGTGCCAGCACGACTTCGCTGATGTAGCTGGCGATGACCGCGTTGACCTTGTCCTCGTTTACCGCGCGCTGGAACGCGCGCACCGAATCTGCCGAGGACGAGTGATTGTCGTAAGAGACGATCTCGATCTTGCGGCCGTCGACGCCGCCATTGGCGTTGATCTCGTCGGCCGCGAGCTGTGCCGCCTGAGGGATGGAGGCGCCGGCAATCGCCTGCGCTTCCGCGATCACACCGATCTTGATCGGATCGGCCGCAAGTGCCGCGCCTGAGGTCATCAACACAGCGGCTGCGGCAGTACCGAGTGCTATTCGCAACGCAACAGAGAGCGGTTTCTTCATCTTGTTCTCTCCCTTCAACAGGCCTCTTATGAGCCATTATGCGCACGACTATACCGGCGGAGACATTCTCGGCAAGTGAAACCGCGTCCAGGATTGTGAGAGACGAACTAAAGTCTAGCGCTGCGCAAATAGCGGGCAGGAAAGCTATCGGATCCCTTTTCACGCGCAGGCATGCAGATTTCGTCGGTAGGCATGCGCAGCGATCGCGGGCGCACAACGATGATCGACAAAGCAACCTTGTTCAGCGCGCTCGCAGCAGCGATGGATCGAGCGGCTCGAGCCGGGCCGGATCGAATGCCGAGATGTCGATGTTACGCGTCGCACCCTCCGCGATCAGTTGCGCCATGACCTCGCCCGTGGCGGGCGCATTCAGGATGCCCCACACATTGTGCCCGGTCGCAACATAAAGACCTTCAGTTCGCGCCACCTTGCCGATCAGCGGCAGGCCGTCCTGCGTCACCGGCCGGAAGCACGCTTGCCGCGCAATGATCCTCTCGGAGCGGAACAGCGGCGACAGCCGCTCGGACATGGTTTGCAGGCGCGCGATCGCGTCGTGGTCCGGCGTCACGGCAGCCGGATCGAGCGGAAGCGGCGCGATGTCGGAGAGAGCGGTGATATGCGTGCTGCCGTCAGCGCGAGGGAAGACCTCGATTGACACGGCACTGCCATTCTCGTCAGACTCCAGGAACAGCGCATCGGCCGGCACATCCGGGCCGGTGTCGTACACGATGCTCGGGCTGCGCTGGCCGTAGACGGCGGGCAGGCTCATCCATTGCGCGGCGAGCAGCGACCATGGTCCCATCGCGATCACGACGGCGTCCGCCTCGACGATGCGGCCGTCGACCTCGACGCCCGTCGCGGTCGTGCCGTCGGCATCGCGCATGATGCCGGTCACCTGGCCGGTGCGAAGCTCGGCGCCTAGCGCGAGCGCCGCGTTCATCACGGCTGCGGTGAATTTTTTGGGGTGAACGATCGCAGTGGTCTCTATCGTGCCGATGCGCTGCGCGATGATGACGCCGTTGCTGAGCCAGCCGAGGGCGGACGGTGCATCCCGGCGTGGATGGCCATCAGCAGTAACGAAGCCGCTATAAGCGGTCATCGGGCGATAGCCCCAATCGCCTGCGATCTCGTCCGGCAGTTGCGCATGGATCGCAAAGCTCCGTCGCGCCAGCGCATCGAGCGGCGAGCCCTCGCACCAGTCACGCGCGAGGAAGCCGCCCGCCTTGCCTGACGCTGCGGCCGCCACCTCCGTCCGCTCCACGACGATGATTTCGATGCCGCGGCGGCGGAGAAACCAGGCGGTGCAGGCGCCGATCACGCCGCCGCCGCAGATCACAACGCGCATGAATGCTCCCTTACACAATGAAATCCTTCGCATGGAGATCCGCGGTATGGACCCCTTCTAGCGTAATCGCATCCGTCGCCGTCAGGTGGATCACCGCGTTTCCTGTGCTGTCATCACTGATCAGGCTTTTCAGCGCCGCCCAGTCTGCGAAGCCGTAATCGTGCAAATTGATCAAATCATGCTCTCGCGCCGTGCTGCCGACAGCCTTGTTGCCCTGGTCGAAATCGTTGATCACGTCCAGGCCCGAGCCCTTGTTGAAGACGAAACCGTCGTCGTTCGGTCCGCCCCAGAGCTGGTCATTTCCGCCACCGCCATTCAGCATGTCCTTGCCGCCTGCGATCGAGCCGGCTGTGAACGGGGCGTAGGTCTGTGCATCGCCATACAGCCAATCGTCGAGGCTGCTGCCGTGGAGGATATCATCTCCGCCATGCGCATTACCTGACATGTTCGCGGCATCTCCCACGAGCACGATGGACGTGGAGTCCGGGTTGCCGTCCGCGACCGCGATCAGGATGTCGTTGCCGCCACGGCTATCGTCGCTCATGTAGCCGGCGTCTCCGACCAGAGACGCGCCGCCAGATTGGGCTGCGGCACCGACGGTGTAGATGAGGATGTCGTTGCCGCCCTGCGCATCGCCGCTCATGGAGACGAGGGCATCGCCGGACATTGAGGCGCCGCCGTAATTGCCGACCTGGGTCACGCTGAGGATATCGTTGCCGCCATGCGCATGGTCGCTCATGGAACTGCCGGAGTCTCCGCTGAACGCGCCGGACGATCTGTTTCCCATCGATGCGATGACGAGGTCGTTGCCGCCCCTCGTGTCGGCCGACATGGCAGTTTCGGCATCGCCAAAAATGCCGAGAGTCGCGTAGATCGATGTCGATGCATCGACATGAAGTACATCGTTGCCGCCATGGGCGTCGCCGGACATCGCCTGCGCATCGCCGTCCAGGAACACGTAGTCGCCGAAGCCTGTGACGGTCGCAGCGAGATGGTCGTTTCCGCCGTGAGAATGTGCTTGCAGGGTCTGGTCGTCGCCAACGAATATCAGGACCGCGTTGCTCCCGTCGACGGTCGCGATCATCTTGTCGCTGCCGCCGCGACCGTCGTTCGGCAGGCCCGGGTCCCCGAACTCAGTGACGAATTGCTGGGTCCCAACGCTGACGATGATAGTGTCGTTTGGCATACGGCGCATCGCGCAACTCCTCGTTCAAGTCGTGCGCGGGAACGAAGATCATGAGAGCACATGCCTTGGCGCCGCGCTGCGGCCTTGCCGCGCGATTCAATCTTCGTTGGATTGATGGCGGAGATTTGCCCGAGGCGTAGCTTGATTGCGATCAGGGAACCGCGGGCGCCGGCGATCCACGCCGACGCCCGTGCTTGCGATGTCTCGCGCGGGCTCAGCCCGGTCCTGCGCCTTGCGTGGCCGTATACACCGCATAGAGCGACTGGCTCGCGGCCATGAACAGGCGGTTGCGCTTGGGGCCGCCGAAGCAGACGTTGCCGCACACTTCGGGCAACCGGATGCGGCCGAGCAGCTTGCCCTCCGGTGACCACGTCGTCACGCCGCTGTAGCCGACGGCGCGGCCGGCATTGCTGGAGGCCCAGACATTGCCGTTGACGTCGCAGCGCACGCCGTCCGGCCCGCACTTCACGCCGTCGATCACGCACTCGCTGAATCGCTTCTGGTTGGCGAGCTTGTTGTCGCTGCCAACATCGAACACGATAATCTCGCCCTTGCCGCCGGCACCGGTGTCGCCGGGTCCCTTGCCGGTTGATACGACGTAGAGCTTCTTGAAGTCCGGCGAGAAGCACAGCCCGTTCGGGTCGGGCACCTGCTCCTCGGTGACGACGAGATCGACACGGCCGCTAGGATCGATGCGATAGCAATTGGTCGGCAGCTCGCGCTTGCCCGGTGCGAAGCCCGCCGGCTGTCCAATTCGCGGATTGAGCTTGCCGCCGGAATTGCTCGGACCGCCCGCGGCGTCGGGTTCACCTTCGTAGAGCTGGCCGCCATAGGGCGGATCGGTAAACCAGTAGCTGCCGTCAGGATGGGCGACGACGTCGTTCGGCGAGTTCAGCTTCTTGCCGTTGTAGTTGTCGCAAAGCACGGTCGCGGTACCGTCATGTTCATAGCGCGTCACCCGCCGGGTCAAATGTTCGCAGGAAAGTTGACGGCCCTGGAAGTCGAACGAGTTGCCGTTGGAATTGTTGGACGGCGAGCGGAACACGCTGACGCGACCGTCGTCTTCGCTCCAGCGCATCTGCCTGTTGTTGGGAATGTCGCTCCACAGCAGATAGCGGCCCTGTGCACTCCACGCCGGCCCTTCAGCCCACAGCAGGCCCGTATGGAGACGCTTGATCGCCGTGTTGGGCTGCGCGAGATCGTTGAAGGACGGATCGACCGCGATGACGTCGGGGTCCCAGAAATAGGTGGTCGGCGCGCCGTGGGGGCCGAAATCGCGTGGCGGAGTGGTGATCGTCGTCGGCGGCGCGGCAGGTCCGGTCTGGGCCAGCGCGGAGCCGGCGCCAACCATTGTGGCGGCGCCGAGCGCAAGCCCCTGAACGAGCGTTCGTCGTGAAAGCGCAGCATCCTGGTCACGCTGCTTTTGGCGTGTCATCGCGTCCTCCCGGTCATGTTCGGCTGGCCGGTTGATCCGGCCGAGCGGGGTGAAGGTTAGTCCGGTCCGATGACGGTTGCGAGGGGGAGGTACGCATCCTCAGCGAGATATCGGGGCGGCAAAAGCGCTGCAACATCGAACACGGAAACGACAAATTCGTCCGGCGTGACGGGGTTTACCCGAGCTGCCTTCGGGACATTGCCAAGCAGGTGAAATGTCAAGCCTTGACCTCCTGCGCGATGCTGGCAGAACGTCATTCGGGGCGTAAGTCGGAGTTTACTGTGGTCGCTGTCGTCGTACTGGTTTTGCTGCTCGGGATTGCATTTGCGGGAGGCTATTTCACCCGCGACTACGTCTCCCGCAAAAGGCGAGCCGAGGCGCGCCGCTGGCGTGAGTACAGCGAGCCGGATTGGCTCAATGCCAACGCACCAGCCAACACCAACGAGATCGCCATCGCCGGCAAGGCTACGCCGGTCGGCACCGGCGAACTCGGCCAGATGCTGAACCGCTGGGAGAGCAGGGCTCGCGCTCGCCGCACCGCGTAGCTCGACGGTCGCGTCGGCGTTCGGTCGGCCAAACACCCGGCTCCGGTGCCTTCACGCATCCGGCGCTGCGATCATGTCAGCCCTTCTGTCCATCTTTTGGCGTTGCGGTTGCTGCCATTTCTCGTCTAGAAACGACGCATCGAGCCTCCCGGCAACCAACCGTCAACGGTTTTGACCGAGGATTTGAGGGCTCAAAAGGGTCTGGCAATGCTGATTCGCGGCCAAATCGATGGGATTTCGGGGGAGGTGGCTCTGGCCGCCGCCACGATCCCGGCCGCGCTGCTGCCCACCCTCCTGATTGGCGGGCTTCTTCTTACTTGCCCCTGAGGGCCGGCTGGGCGCGATGCGCCTGGGCGCTCAGGGGTTGGTCGAGATCACCGGACACCTCAAGCGCCCAGAAGACTGACGGCGCAAAAGCTCAAAAGGAATTTTCGAAATGGCCTCCGTGAACAAGTCCGAGAAGGACCGCGTCATCATTTTCGACACCACCCTGCGCGACGGCGAACAGTGCCCCGGCGCCACCATGACTTTCGAGGAGAAGCTCGAGGTCGCCGAGATGCTGGATGATATGGGCGTCGACGTCATCGAGGCCGGCTTCCCCATTACCTCGGAAGGCGACTTCCAGGCGGTCAGCGAGATCGCCCGCCGCTCCAAGAATGCCGTCATCGCCGGTCTGTCGCGCGCCCATCCGGCCGACATCGACCGTTGCGCAGAGGCGGTGAAATTCGCCAAGCGCGGCCGCGTCCACACCGTGATCGCGACGTCGCCGCTGCATATGCGGGTGAAGCTGAACAAGACCCCGGAGCAGGTGCTCGAGACTTCGGTTGCCATGGTCGCACGCGCCCGCAACCAGATCGACGACGTCGAATGGTCGGCCGAAGACGGCACCCGCAGCGAGATGGACTATCTGTGCCGCATCGTCGAAGCCGTCATCAAGGCCGGCGCCACCACGGTGAACATTCCGGACACCGTCGGCTACACCACGCCCGACGAATACACCCACTTCATGAAGACACTGATCGAGCGCGTGCCGAACTCGGACAAGGCGGTGTTCTCCGTGCATTGCCATAACGACCTCGGAATGGCGGTGGCGAACTCGCTGGCCGGCGTCATTGGCGGCGCGCGTCAGGTCGAGTGCACCATCAACGGCATCGGCGAGCGTGCCGGCAACGCCGCGCTGGAAGAGATCGTGATGGCGATCAACGTCCGCAACGACAAATTCCCGTTCTGGAACAAGATCGACACCACGCAGCTGACCCGCGCCTCCAAGGTGGTGTCGGCGGCGACCTCGTTCCCGGTGCAGTACAACAAGGCCATCGTCGGCCGCAACGCGTTCGCGCATGAGAGCGGCATCCATCAGGATGGCGTGCTGAAGGACGCTTCCACCTACGAGATCATGCGGCCCGAGATGGTCGGCCTCAAGCAGTCCTCGCTGGTGCTCGGCAAGCATTCCGGCCGCCACGCCTTCGTCCACAAGCTGGAGGAGATGGGCTACAAGCTCGGTCCGAACCAGCTGGAAGATGCGTTCACGCGGATGAAGGCACTGGCCGACCGCAAGAAGGACATCTACGACGAGGACATCGAGGCGCTGGTCGACGAGGAAATGGCGGCTTCGCACGACCGCATCAAGCTGACCTCGCTGACCGTGATCGCCGGCACTCATGGCCCGCAGCGCGCGACCATGAAGCTCGACGTCGACGGCCAGATCAAGATCGAGGAGGCCGAGGGCAACGGGCCGGTCGACGCGGTGTTCAACTGCATCAAGCGCCTGGTGCCGCACGAAGCCAAGCTCGAGCTGTACCAGGTCCACGCAGTGACCCAAGGGACCGACGCGCAGGCCGAAGTCTCGGTGCGGCTGTCGCATGAGGGACGTGCGATGACGGCGCGCGCGGCGGATCCGGACACACTGGTGGCCTCGGCAAAGGCCTATCTCGGCGCGCTCAACAAGATCGTCATGAAGCGCCAGCGCGACACGGTGACGACTGCGGCGGCGAGCTGACGAACGAAGTTCGTCATTCCGGGGCTCGCGAAGCGAGAACCCGGAATCTCGGGATTCCGGGTCAGGTCCTAACAAACCTCCCCGGAATGACTCTGCATGTGGCGGCGAATAGCTGCCCTGCTAAGGGCCAATAGCGGCTCCGCCTCCCAGCCGCTATTGATGCAACCGGCACTGATAGGCCACCCGTGCGCCGGGCGGCCCAAATAACAACAGGGAGAGATTATGCGCACCTTCGCGATCGCTGCGTCCATCGCGGTCATGGCTCTTGGCTTGACCGGGCCGGCATCGGCCCAGTCGCCCATCATCATCAAGTTCAGCCACGTGGTGGCCACCGACACGCCGAAGGGCAAGGCGTCGGAGAAATTCAAGGAGCTCGCCGAGAAGTACACCGGCGGCAAGGTCAAGGTCGAGATCTACCCGAACTCGACGCTCTACAAGGACAAGGAAGAGCTCGAGGCGCTCCAGCTCGGCAGCGTGCAGATGCTGGCGCCGTCCAACTCCAAGTTCGGCCCGCTCGGCATCCGCGAGTTCGAGGTATTCGATCTCCCCTACATCCTCCCTGATCTGAAGACGCTGCGGAAGGTGACGGAAGGTCCGCTCGGCGCCAGGCTGCTCAAGCTGCTCGAACCGAAGGGCATCACCGGCCTTGCCTATTGGGACAACGGCTTCAAGGAGATGAGTGCCAACAAGAAGCTGGTGACGCCGGCCGACTATCAGGGCGTCAAGTTCCGCATCCAGTCCTCGCGCGTGCTCCAGGCCCAGTTCAAGGCGCTCGGCTCGCTGCCCCAGGTGATGGCGTTCGGCGAAGTCTACCAGGCGCTCCAGACCGGCGTCGTCGACGGGCAGGAGAACACCTGGTCGAACATCTATACCCAGAAGATGCACGAGGTGCAGAAGTACATCACCGAGAGCAATCACGGCTATATCGGCTACGTCGTGATCGTGAACAAGAAGTTCTGGGACGGCTTGCCGGCCGACATCCGCGACCAGCTGACGAAGGCGATGAAGGAAGCGACCGACTTCAACAATACGCAGTCGCAGAAGGAGAACGAGGACGCGCTCGCCGAGATCAGGAAGAGCGGCAAGAGCGAGATCATCAAGCTCACGCCGGAGCAGGACGAGGCGATGCGCAAGGCCATGGAGCCGGTCTACAAGGACGCCGCAAGCCGTATCGGGCAACCGTTGATCGACGAATTCCAGAAGGAAGCGAAGAGCACGACGAACTGATTTGAACGGATGATGAATGGGGGCTTCCGTGCCGGGCGCGGAAGCCCCTTTTTGTTGCGAATGATTACCGATTGCGACTGAATGAAAGTTCAGGAGCGTTACATCTTCGACAGAACGCGCTTCCTGTCCAAGTTGTAAGTTGCACGTCAGCCGCGCTGCGCCCATCCTCGTGGCATCCTTCCAGAGGAGAGTTCGCATGAGGAAGTTCACCATCGCCGCCATCGCCGTGCTCAGCATCGCCGGCTCGGGCGCGGTCTATGCCCAATATCATCGCCCGTGGATGCACGAGCACATGCGCCACATCCGCATGAACCCGGAAGACCGCGCCGCCATGGTCGACGCGCGGATAGCCGCCGTCCATGCCGGGCTGAAGCTCAACGCCGACCAGGAAAAGCTGTGGCCGCCGGTCGAGGCCGCCGTGCGCGACTTCGCCAAGCTGCGCATCGATCGCGCCAATGCGCGGATGAATGCCGGTCCCGGCGATGCCGGCAAGGACGCGAATAAGGACGCCAACAAGGATGCCGACAGGCCGGAGGATCCGGTCG
This sequence comes from Bradyrhizobium sp. Ken64, assembly GCF_055807555.1. Taxonomy (NCBI): domain Bacteria; kingdom Pseudomonadati; phylum Pseudomonadota; class Alphaproteobacteria; order Hyphomicrobiales; family Nitrobacteraceae; genus Bradyrhizobium; species Bradyrhizobium sp. Ken64. Next base: position 113,661 of record NZ_JBVVPA010000016.1, read on the forward strand.
CCCGCCTGCGCCAGCGCGCCGAGGACATGGGGGCGACGTCGGCGGCCCTGAAGAAGATCGCCGATGCCGCCGATCCGCTCTACAAGACCCTGGATGAGGGCCAGAAGCGGCGCCTCGCCGTGCTGACCCGCCACCGCGGCCCGTTCGGCGGCGGCGAAGACGGACCCCGCCGCCACTTCATGGAGCGTGGCATGGACCGCATGATGGAGCGCGGCATGGACCACTTCCACCGTGACCGGTTCGACCGCGACGGCGGCCCGGACCGGGACCACGAGGGCCGGCTCTGAACCTGCAAGGGTTGCCGCGATCAGCCCTGGCGAAGCCGCTGGAATCCAGCGGCTTTTCGCTTTTTTGGGGGATGTGGGCCTACCCTTGGAAAAGCCTTGGCATACCCTTGGAAAACTTGCGCGCCATCGCTTGCCAGACCCGGATCGCTTTGCTAAACGACCGGCCTCGCAAGGCTTTAACCGCCTTTCGGGCGCATAGCTCAGTTGGTAGAGCAGCTGACTCTTAATCAGCGGGTCCCAGGTTCGAGCCCTGGTGCGCCCACCAAACAATAAGCCTTCTTCTTCAAGAACTGGCGAGAAGGGGCGCTGAGAACAAAGCGGGTCTCGTGCGACGTTTTGTTGTCGAAGGTTTATGGCCGGATTGCTGCGCGACTTTCCTTTGTTTCTGCCCCATCGCCGCAGGGTACCGCTGCTGCAAAATCGGTTGGCATCGTGACGGGATGCTGCCCAAGGGCTAGATGAGGCCCTCTTTGCGCATTTGTTTTAGCTCGGACTCCTGGAGCCCGAGCAGATCGCCGAGTACCTTTCGCTTTCGTGTCCCGATGGCTTCGCCAAGCCAGAGAATTTCTCCAAGGCGTCGCGGCCCCGTGCGCATTCGCTTGTTCGCCGGGGCAGGATGATCGGGGGCGACGTCAAGGCGCTGCCGGGCGGGTCGTCGCCGCGGTCGATGTCGACGCTGCCGCAGGGCCAACCGGGATCATTCCCGCGAAGAACTCCAGCACGAGTCCGATCGCCCAGCCCGCATCGTCCGCGAGGCCGGGCCGCGCCCTGATAGTGCCTTGAGCGCGAAGCGATCATCTCGCCTCCGGCTTTGATGATGGCGGAGGCAACCTCTTCGGCTTGAGCAAACTGGGCCGGTTTTCCCACCGAGAAGAGAGCCACCTCTGGATGGTTGTCTAATCGGGGTTTGGTCAAGGGATTGGCTTTTTCTCCTCTCGCGGTAGGGAAGGCGCCAATCACCCCCGACCGGCACACCGCGGTGACGAGGTCGACCCCCGATACCCTGAGCATCGGAGCCGCCACGGAAGGCAGGCGTAACCGCGCTGCGTTCTTCGAAGGCAGGCCTGTTCGGTTCGTGACGGTCTTGTTGACTTGAGTCGCAGGTGGAGGGACGGTGCCGCTTGCGCATGTCCGACGACCGGGTGAATGCTTTATTCATTCCTCATCTGACGTGAAATCGAACGTGCGGGTGGGCGGCCCCTTGTGAACGTTGGCGAACTGCTCGAGCGGCAGACTTAACACAACTGAAGAGGCGTTGAGGTCGGTGAGTTCAAGTTTGAGCTGTCGGCCGGCTTCCATCTGGCCAGCGAAGGTTGGTTCGCTTCCGCGTGCCGCGATGCAGATGTTGGTGAGACACCAGTTGAAGGGCACTTGGGTAGGGCTACCCTGATCTATCGTCACTTTTACACCCTGCTGCAGATTTGCTCCTTGCGGAACGAAGAGCTGCAAGCGAGCCGGACCGTCAGCTCGTTGGATCAGGTCGACACGCACCACCACCTGATCGAGGTCGTCCGTGCCGGTTGATGTCGTCCGGCATATCGTGGTCCCGTCGGACGAGTCGAAGCAAAGTTTCTCCCAGTTTGAGTAATGAATGTTTTCAGGCACGCGCAGCCGCGGCGGCTTCGCGTGAGGCTCCTGCTGGAGTGAAGAGCCGCTGACTTGTCCCGACGGCGTGGCGGTTGCTGAATGCTTCTCTAGAAATTGGGTTACCAAGGGCGACCATATCGGCACAGCGTCCGCTGAATCGATCATGAAGTGCCCGTCACTTCCAAAGGGGGGCAGCATACGATAGTCGACATTGCCGCCCGCTTCGACAAAGCTTTGATACATCCGCTTCGTCAACTCCGGCCCGAAATAGGTGTCGTTTTCCGCGTAGACCCAAAGCATCGGTATACGTGCGGTGCGTCCAAACTCGCCGGTAGCGGCAACAAGCTGATCGGGAGCACAATTGTTATTGGGTTTACCATCGACGCGGCCTCCACGCCCCGCCGCGAAGGTAATGATAGCCTGAACGGATGACGGGTTCAGGCTTCCAAGAGCAATCGAGCCCCATCCACCGCCCGACTGGCCAACGACGATGACCTTACCAGGCTGGATCATCTTCTTCTTACTCATGTAGTCGATGACCCACTCATTCAGAGTGGCAATAGCGAGCCCGGGACCACGAAAATTCGGGTTGTCGCAGCTACCAACGTGGCCGAAGACAGCTCCGTACAGCCCCTGATCCTTGTCATCGAGACTGCTGGCTCCGTACCTGATCGGCGAGATGACCACATAGCCGCGACGCGCAAACCAGCGTGCCGCATCCCGATATTCTATCATCGGAAACATGGACCGCTGATTGGCGTCCAGAGAAATTCCGTGGTTCATGATCACGAGGGGAAACGGGCCATCTCCGACCGGTCGTACCAAGAAAGCAAGCACAGGTAGCGGAAACGGCAGCGCCCAGATTTCCTCCTGGATTTGTGGTCCCGCAGTTCGGTCATCTGCTGCAGTAACGGAATGGAGTGAGGAGGGGAAAACCAGCAAAAGAAGAACCACAAGCAAGTGCTTCAGCATCTTCTTTCTCCGACAGATATAGTCTGGCCTGACGCTAGGTCTCGGGGGTAGGCATCCATTGATTTGGATCAAGTGGTAGCCCGCAAGTTCCCCAGGCGATGCGGCTTGGTATCCAGCGAAAACTTGAATGAGCGCCCACGGCCTCTTCATGCTGCTCTTGGCGTCTTCGGGCTGCCGCAGCAGCTGTCGTCGCGGTCCGCTTGTGGCCCTTTGAGACCTGCCGCTTGCCTGAGGTTCGCTCAGTGACGCATGTCGGACAAGATTTGCGAAGGTTGGAGTTCTTCGCAGTTTCTCTCATTGATACTTCGGCCGACCGCAGCCGACCTTCCAGTTCGGAAGAGGTCTATCTCACAACCAAATGCTTCCTGGGCGCTACGGCGGCAGGCGCAGACGGGGAAATAGTGAACGTCAGCCAGGTGTTCCATCCCGACGGACGGTTGGCTGCTCCAAATTCGCCGTATCCCCTTAGACTAAGAGAGCCCTGCATATCTCCGATCGGGAAGCTGTACCCGATTTGCGGACCGAGGCCGAAAACGCGTGATCTGAAGCCACCGAGGATCGGGTTCTGCCCTGAGTCGTCGGCGATTTGCTGATAGGCGTATCCAGCAAGCCCGACGAAAAGCTGCTTGGTGAGGTAGTGCGATGCGCCCCAGTCGAAGTGGAGATTGATGCCGCTCTGGTACTGGGTGTCCGGATTCCTGAAATTGTAGGTGAGGCCGACGACGCCCGAGATTTCGTTTCCTGCCGCCGGGTTGAAATAGGTATAGGCGCCTCCAATGTCGATCGCGCCATGACCGAGCCCGATATTGGGAATCCGCGTCGGATCATAGTCACCGACGGGAATATTGCCTGTGACGTAAGCCATGTAATTGTGGACGCCATCGTTCCAAAACACCTCCGCGAATGGCGCGAGGTCGCCGTATGAGACAAGTGAGCCTTCGACAGTCCCAGTGCGCGTCACCACAATCGGTCCAGCCATCGCTGTCAGTGTTCCAGCGAGACTGGCGGCGGCTCTGCCGTATTGGCCGGACATGCCCACGACCAACTGACCGCCAAGCACCGTCGTCTCGAAAGTATACGATGGCGCGAGGGCGACTAGATCAGTCCGTCCGCTCAGACCCAGATTCAAACTGACGTTGACGTTGGCGGGGATTCTGCTGGCTTGGATCTGCTTAGCCACGGCAGCGCTCCCCGCGGCCGCTACGCCTGAATGGTAATCGATGACACTGAGCGCCCAGCCCGGCGTCTGCTGCACGGCGGCAAGACTCGCAAACTGGCCTGGAAACCAGAATGAGCTACCGCCCTGGTCGGCATACGAAACATCACTGCAAAGCACGAGTGCAGCAATCGCGGCCGCATAGTTGATGACGCAGTGTTGCGGTTTGTTTGATCCCATTTACAAACCTCTGGGCAGTATTTGCAGCCAAGCGCTGTTACAGCAAAGCGCTCCGCGAACCGCAGGACCCCAGGTTACGACGGCATTCACTACTAGGCACAAGCAACGTCCAAATGCGTGACAGAATGGTAACAGCTCGAGACAATTGTCTTGGGGCGATGACGCAGTCGCAGCTCTCTCGAGGTGCTTGCGCTGGAGATGCTCGGCGCTTCTTGAGCGCCAAGGATTCATAAGCACAAAAAAGCCCCGGCATGCCGGGGCTTTGGTTTGCCAAGTTGGGTGCGATCAATATCTCGCCGTGACCGGTGCGCCGTATCCACCGAAACGGTAATTCAACCGAAGCGTGAGCATGTCCACATCCTGGCTGACCCCGCTGCCGGTGAGGACGAACCCTCCGGGAGTGACGACGCCTGCGAAGCCGGCATTATCACGCCCCATCCAGAGATGGTCGTATTCGATACCGAACGACCAATTGGGCGTGAAGCCGTACTCCCAGCCCACGCCAAGGGCGCCGCCCCAGCGTGTGTGGCCCGCCGATGCCAAGCCGACCCCGGTGACGTTGTTGAATATATCGAATCGGTTGCGCGTCACGGCGGCGCCGCCCTTCACGTAAAACAGCGAGGCATTCCACGCCCAGCCGAGCTGCGCCGTGAAGAGCCCGATGGCGTCAATCTTACCGGTTGTCGAAATCAGCGGGTCGATCAGACTGACCCGCGTATTCTTGATTTCTGCCCAATCTCCCTGCGCTTCCAGGCCGAGCACAAACTGATTGGTTTGCCAGCGGTACCCGATCTGTCCGCCAGCGAGGCCGCCGGAACGATCGGCGCAACCACCTGCGACCGTCCCTGCTGGCGTTACGAAATCCACACAGCCGTGGCTTTGTCCCCAACCGCCGTTGGCGCCGATGTAGAACCCGGTCCAATCATAGATCGGCGCGATCACCGGGGGCGGGGCCTTGACGTAAGGTTTAGCAGCCAGATCAGCCGCTGACGCGGGTGCCGCCATGCTCACCGCCAGCAAGGCCATGCAACTCAACCAAATCTTCTTCATTTTTTTTGCTCCATCCACGTTTCACCCTAACGATGCCGGCTCTTTTCTTGGCAGCCGGCATTCCAGTTCGAAGCTAGCTGAGCCGACTGGAATTCGGTGTGCTTACGCGGCAACAGCTGGGAAAATTGAGCAATTTGCGCGCTTGAGTTGTGTCAGGAATATTGACCGGTCAACTGGCCGCCTGAAATTGTTCCGCGATGGTGGGAAGGGCGCTTGGTCTCATCCCCGCACCCTTATGCTGAGATCCTAGGCCCCGCGCCAGACGTGCAACACGCCTTCGCGGAAGCCGCCGACGAACTGATCAGATGCGTCCGCTGGCAGAATTTCGCTGAGATCATCAAACGACCCGCTCACCATGGTGGCAAGCTCGTGCGCCGAAGCATGCTCTGCCCAGCGGCGACCCAACTCCAAACCTCGTTGCCGGTCTGCTTCTGTGTCCATAGTCCTGGACCATCCCCGCGTGGCCCCGGCGAAGCTGATGCCGCGCCGGGGCCTGTACGATCTCGCCAATCCTGGAAGCTTGGGGGCTCGAAAGAATCGGCAAGGCGCACTCTAGACAATCAGATGCGCAGTGCTTGGCCAGTGCACTTTGTGCCAATGGGTGAATGCCCCGGCCGAAAATAGCTTTCGGGCTGTCGGGATAACAGGCTGATCAAGGCTCGTTATCCGAAACAGCCGGGGCGATTCAATGTGCCTGAGAGCCACAGAGGTGTTCGCGGCGGCGGGCTCGTTGAGCCATCTGCAGACTTCGATCGAGGTTGCCTGGTCGCGTCTGGTCTTTAAAGCACCGACTTGGGCTCGTTGTCGGGATGGCTCTCCCAGTCATCAATGGCCGCACGTCCAACTTGGCATTGGGGCGGACAAGCCGCGCAAATCCGACCGGAGGCTTCGCGCGTGATCGACCAGCTACTAGGGCAGAACGGGCTGCCCGCTTGCCCTAGCGCTAGTGTCCGCTTGAGAGCCTTAGTAGCCGTTCGGGCAAATCCAGTTTCCGTAGCCATCGTATCCGCAGCCGCCTCCGTAGTACGCGCCTGCTGCGGCGGCGCCGACTGCCGCAGCGCCTACAGCGGCTGCGCCGTAGCGGTAGCCTCGGTAGGCGCCGTAGCCACGGTACGCGCCGGTTCGATAGCCATAGCGTCCGCCGCGCACAGCAACTGCACCGCCTCGATAGCCTCGAACGGCCACGGCTCCGCCGCGGTAGCCGCCCGCCCGCATCGCGCCGCCGCCGTGATAGCCTCCGGCTCGCACGCCTCCACCACCACGACGGGCGAAGGCTTCGTCAGAATGCAAACTAGCTACAAGCAGCGCGGTCGCGGCTGAAGCTGCAATAAGGAATTGGCGGAGCATGGCATTCTCCTTCTGGAGGAAGAGCCGCAGCGCGCTGATACGGCCGCGACCTTCCTGAAGTGCAATGCAGGTGGCACCATCGCCGATTGACGCAGATCAAACATCTCCGTTCATCTATGTTAACTCGATCGTTCCGGCAGGATGCAAGAGCGCTCAGGGAACACATCCACTTACAGCGCCATCGGCGGAACTAGTCATTCGGCAACGAACGTCTAACAAGATCATCGCCAATCGTTACAAGCCAGCCGGAGCATACGCAGGCGAAACCACCATCTCAACCCGACATCGGGTGCAGCGCGCGCTAGTCCCCACGATCTCGCAAGCTGGGTCAGCCGGCACAATGCCGCGGCAGCACTTCGGGCAAGTGTATCCCGCGATATTTGGCGTGAAGTCATACTCTGGACCAACATAGCACGTCGAGGATCGACCGCCCCGCGGTGATCGACATCAGGTATTCGACGCTTTGAAGCCCTGTCCATATCGAGTCGCGCTCGTTGCTGATCGCGACGCTGCAACTTGCGCCGGCGACGAGCGGATTGCCGAACGCAGCCGCGAGGCGCTCAACCGCGTTCGGTTCGAAGACAGTGTCGGCATCTACGGTCAAGAGAGGATCGCCGCGGGCAAACCGTGCTGCAGCGTTGATGGCAGCGCTGCGGCCGCAGCGCCTCCCATGGCAGATGACCATGTCAACCAGGCCCTGCGCTCTCGCCCGCTCCGCGACCGCACGTGTTGCGTCGGTGGAGCCGTCGTCGACGACGATGATTTCGACAGGTCGCAGGGTTTGCCGGCGCAGCGAACTGATCGACGGAGCAAGCCCGGAGCCGCCGTTGAATGTCGGGATAATCACGCTTACCGTCGCCTGGCAAACCGTCTTGCCAGCTCTTCGCCGCTTCGAGCTGAACAGAGCAAGAGATACCAGCGATAAAGTGTAGCGGGGGATGTCGAATATCAGCAGCGAGAAGGCGAGTAGAAATAAACTCGTTCCGGCGGGCACTTCCACCATTTCGGACATGCCGCCCACCTCCGCTACGACAGGACCATTCCGAGCATCCGACCAAACAAGGCGCACAAGGCGATTATCAGACGGGAAAATGAAGAACATCGCGTTGATGGCCGAGTGGTAAATTGCGTAAACATTTGCTTTTTGTGCCTGCGCTATTCACCTGCATCGTCGGCTTCGTCAGTTGACGATGACCGGCTCTCGAAGGCTGATCGTTGGCGTGCCGGCATCAGCGTTGCGGTTGGAGTTGTTCCCGGTTCGATAAATCCCACAAGGTGACCGGTCCGTCCAACCTTTCAGGCGCAAGACGGCCTCAGTCTGGGAAGACTGAGGCCGGTGGGGGGCGTCGATGTACCGTTGGGGTCGGTACTCTAGAATTCTAATCGCGACACACCAATTTGCGTATTGTCCTTGAGGACAACCAATCAGCACGTCGTCCCTCTCACACATCTGCGGACCGCCCGACGGGTATGCCGGACGGTCGTCCGTGCCACGCACACGCCGTTGATACGTGTCCTACCGACGCCGCAGGCAGCAGCGACTTCCGTAATCAGGCTTTCGGGCTGTGCAATCGGGCCAGGCGTCATCGCCTGAGCCGATACTGCGAAGAAGAAGGCGAACGTGGCAATTCCGAGCGACTTGATCATATCGAGCTCCCTGGAAGCGCCCAACCGCCCGGCCGGCGCGGCAGGGCGATGGACGCGACTCCCCCAAACTGATACCCGCCCCTGTCGGAGAATTGAGATAGATCAAAGCGACTTCAGGGACTTGCGATGCGGCAATTGCTGGAGGCCCAGACGCGAGCTTAGGACTATGACCGCAAGAAGACTGCGGAGTCCAAATAGCAGCGCGCAAATATCGTCTGTAACTGCGCGCCGCGAAGGAAGATGGTGTGAGGCGACAAACCACCCCGGCCTGAGATCCAACTCCGAACTGGAGCCGGGTACATCGAATAGATCATCCGTGTAGCTTCTCGATTTGTAACATGGCGTCCACCGACGCCGAGATCCCAAGCTGCGTGGAAAGCAAGGTTTGCCCTTTCTGTCACGCAAACTCTATCTGATGGGATCTTTGCTAGTAAGATCGTGCAGGCGGACGCGCAGAGGCCGTCGATTACCACGGTTTGCCCCGTGCCCTTTAACTCATCATAACGATCCAGGTAACGTTGGATCAAACCACCTCGATCGTTCGCAATTCTCACTACGGCTTGGCACTGGCTGGCGCATGCAATCGACAATGTGGAAGCGAGCAACAGGGCAATATTTCTCATAATTTGCCTCTTCGACTGAGACCGTCATTGCAGCTCTTCGCCCGCACGAGATGGAATAGCGGCTTCGCGATGCGCGAGCGAACGCTTTGCAGCAAATCGTCTTGGGCGGCCGGCCGCTCCGCGATCGGGTGCACCGGGGCGAGCGTCCGGCAGCGCCCGCCGCGAATGCGTCCAGCGTGAACAGCTCCTCCTCGGCAACTGTCGCCTGAAAACCTCCGGCTCTCATTCGGGCTTCGTGATCCTCCGCCACCCGGAAGCCGCCGCCACCACCGCGACGGGCCAGAGCATCGTCCGGGATCACGCTCGCGCTGATCAACACGATTACCTCTAAAGCGGAAAGGACGTTATAAGCATCGCGCTTGTCTTCTATATCGTTCGGCCGTCCTGGAATGACGACGCTGAGCATTCGTGCCCCACGTAATCAATCTTGGATCCCTGGTGGCCCAGTGTTGACCTAGGTCAAACATTGCGAACGCAATGACCTCAGGCATTTGCAGGAAATCGAAGCCCCGCGACCTTTTGAGTTCCCGCCTGAAAAGAAAAGCGGCTTTGGAAGACCACCGCTTGGACGTTCCGGGGATACGCAGTCGGGCAAATGTGAAAGGGCGCTGCAGCAGGATGTTTCTACTATGGTGACGGGGATCGCCCAATGCTGGATCGCCATAAATGTAGGCTTTGAGGTCTTGAGCAAGGCAGGAGCGAGTTATAGGTCGGCGGGAAGCCTGAGTGCGATACCTAGCGCGACGGGCGGTATTGCACGGTTGGCTTGCGCGCGCGTCGCTGCCTCTGGCCAAGACACAGCTGCGCTACTGTCCAAGGCGGGATTGACGCTGAATGACTTCCGCGACCCTGCGGTCCGGCTCGAGGTGGCGACTCAGATCAAAATTCTGGAATTGGCCTCCCAAGTATTGGAGGACGACATCCTGGGTTTCCGGCTGGCCCGGAGCTTTGATCTGCGTGAGATCGGCCTTGTCTACTACGTTATGGCGTCGTCGGAGAATGTCGCCGACGCGCTTCGTGCCGCGGAACGGTACAGCCGGATCATGAATGAGGGAGTCCGGCTGTGTTTCGACATGGAGGGGCATACTGCGACCGTTGCCCTCGAATATGTCGGTGTCGATCGAAGGGGCGAGCGGCAACAGATCGAATTTTGGATAGTGACGCTGGTGCGGATCTGCAGGCAGGTGACGGATGGCCGTCTGGTGCCGTCCAGGCTCCAAGTGAGGCACCTGCGAGCCGCGCTGCCGCCCGAATTTAGAACGTTCTTTGGCAGGGACGTCGAGTTCGGCGCTGACGGCGATGTGATCTCCTTTCCGGTGCCGGTGGCACTGCTTCCGCTGGTCGGCCGCGACGGCTATCTGCACGATTTGTTGCGACGCTATGCGGATGAAGCGTTGGTACGGAAAGTGCCGCATGGCCCGACGGTCCGTTCAAAAGTCGAAAAGACGCTTACCACACTGCTGCCTCACGGTAGAGGCGTCGCGAAGGAAGTCGCACGGCAGATGGGACTGAGTACCCGCACGCTGTCACGCAAGCTTGGCGAACAGAAGACGTCCTTCGCTGAAATCCTTGATGAGTTGCGGGCCGCGCTTGCAAAGCGGTATCTCAAAGAAGAGCAGCTACCCGTGTCTGAAGTTGCTTGGCTGCTTGGCTATCGCGAACTGAGTTCCCTCACACACGCGTTCAAGCGATGGACCGGAATGACACCACGACAGTTCCGGTCAAGGTCTCAACAGAAACTGAGTTGCAACGAAAAGCCCTAATTGCCGTTGATTACTTCGACGAGCGGAGTACTTGCCGAGTGTGGAGCGGAGAAAGGGTGACGTCATGGCGCTCGGGTTCGCAGGCCGGCTCAAGTGCTATTCATAGTGTTCCCAAGGACGATGCCCTTTGGTGCAATTGCGAGTCCGTCTACCCTGCTGCAGCTTGCTCCGGAGTAGTTCACTTCGAAGAGGGGGAAATCATGTCTTGTCATGCCTCGATCCGACGGCACTTCCCGGACCCGTCAATCACGGCCGAAGGTACCCGCGAGACGTCTCTGGCGCAAGAATCGCCGCGAGGTTCTATTTTGATCCTTGCAGGATTCCGAACCGAAGTTGAGACCCAATTAGTGATCGATCGACTCTTGAGTGAGTACATTACGCCCGAATCGCGGCCGGCGTAAGCGCCACCTCACGGTCTCTTGCGTCAGTGTGCGCCATCCTTAAATTGACGTGACGAGTACTTCGTTGCCTTCGCGAGGACATACTTTGCTTGAGCCGGGATGGTTGGCAGGGACATTGCTTCGCCGGCGTTGATCTAGATCAACTAGGCTGTCGCCACAACGCCCGAATGCAGTTGTGGTCACGGGATGTGTGATCACGCTGTTGCTTGGTCTGGTAGCCAATCGTTGCTCGGGAGGTCATCACAATGAGGTGCAGATTGCTTCTGCTTGCGCTGATCTTAGTGTCCTCAGCTTTCGCCAGTGAGGCGCGTGCCACGACGGCCGATATTCGCAGCATCACCTGTGGCGAATATCTTGCCATGCCGGCTGCACCGTCGAGTAAGTTTTCGGCTTGGATGACCGGCTGGTTTGCTTATGAAAGTCGGAGGACTTTTGTGGATTTTGACCTGCATCGGACAAATGTCGCAAGCGTAAGAGGGTGGTGCCAATCCAACCCGAGCGCCAGTGTGATGGCAGGGCTGGAAAAATCGATAGGCGTAACTGCGGTGCCTAACGCTACGCTGGATTTTAACAAGATCACTTGCGGAACCTGGTTGGCGTACGGTCCAGCGGATCAAGAGTTTGTAAGATATTTTATGAGTGGCTACTACAACGCCGCAGCAAGCAACAGTTTATTGGACTTCGACCGTCTGCAGAGGAATTCCAGTGCGGTCGTTACGTATTGCAAGAAGAACAAATCTCGCACCCTACCAACGGCCATTCAGAACAGAGCTACCTAAGTCGGCCAGTTTTCCACCCGGCCCCCCGATCTTCGGTGCTTATGAGCCTTTCCGTAGCTGGAGAGCCTTGGCTCACCAACTTGACCGCTTCGCCCGTCGGTCAATAAGAGGGCAAGGGCTGCGGGGCGGAAACAAAAAAGACCGGAGCGTTCGATCCGCTGCGGCCAAATAGCAGCAGGCACGTGCTGGGCGCTTGTCTTGGTTTACTCCTCCCTCGGCGGATCATCTTCAGCATGCTTATCTTTCGTAACCCCCGACCCGACAACCTCATTCGGCGGCTGGGTTGATCTAGGTCAACGTCAGCGATGCTTTCGTGCACAGGCTGCGCGCAGCCGCACCAGAAATGGCACGACGGTGGTGCCGAAGAGAAACGTAGTCATGCGCCACTAGGCAATTCGCAACGAACCAAACAGGAGAAAACATGAAAATATCAGCGGTTTTGGGCGCAGGCCTCGGTGCAGCGATGTTGTGCTTGACGCCAGTGTCGTTTCACCTGTCACCGGCCGGGACAGTCGTTATGTCCGTCGACCAAGCTGATGCTCGTGTCGGTCGTCCGCTCACACCAGGCAGCGTTGCGGGGGTTCATAGGCGAGTGCATCGGCGCGCTTATCGGCGTGGATACTATGGAGCTGCGGTAGGCGCGGCTGCCGTTGGAGCAGCGGCCACGGGAGCGTACTATCACCGTCGACACTGCGGTTACTACCCATATCCGCCGTGCTACTGAGAGCTTCGGTGTCGTTAGAAAGACACCTAGAAGTTTGCAATCCGGACTCCTGATGACCAAAAACGATTTGAGGGAAAGATGCGCAGCAGCGGAGCAGTGTGAGAGGCATTTGAGCAGTATCCGCCCCCAGGCTTGGATGCCTGCGCGAAATGTTTGACCGGCATCGCCACGATCATGCGCGCCAACCCGGGATTCTCCAGCCCAGCGGAAATGCGCACGAACGCGGAAAGGTCGTGGGTCTGTGAATCACACTTCGCGGGCGTGATCATTCCAGACCCGAGAAAGTAGGCCACCCACGGCGCGACCGGCCCCGATCAAGATGGTGACTGCACCGGGGCCTTCGACGTTCTCGCCAGTCGTTGGAAGCTTGTACGATTGGCAGGCGCGCCTTAGACAAACAGGATGTCAGTGTTTGGCTACTGCATTGTGTCCCAATGCAGATTGGGCCGTGGCGTGAAGCCCGGCGTGGTGTTGAAGCAGGCGAGGCGGCTATTGGTTACTTCCAAGCGCGCGCCCTAATCGCTCTAATTCAAGCGTTACGCAGAATAGCGCGAACAGCGACGCCAGGAGTTGCAGCCCGCGACGAAACATGAGCCATAGATCGGCGCCCTGATGGATCTCAGGCAAATGTCTGAAGAACACGACGCCGAACAGCGACCCACCAAAAATGAAGGCAAGACGCCCCAGAAACAAAAACAGGTGGCTCAGGATTGGATTCGAGCGCTGAGGGGGAAGCGGAACGCGCTGCAGGCGATACCAATAGGCGACCTGCATTGCCATGATCATGATCGGTGCAGCAAGATTGTCAGATCGTTCGAACGGCAGCTGCTCACCGGGATAGTTCATCAAGTGCCTAAATTCGGGCAAGCCCTCCAAGATTATGAAAAGGGCTCCACTGAGCTGAACCAAAAGAAGAACCAGATAGACGGCTCGCGATTTCAAATTTGTCATTCCGAACACCCGTCGAGACTATGCTAAAGGTTGCAACCGGGTGCATGGAAGCGTTCGAATGCGTGAGCATCGTCCGGAGGTGTTGATGGTCGCCCCAGCTGGCTGCCGTATTCCGCGACGATTCGGCGCGCCATTCCGTGTAGGACAGCTTGAGCTTTTTAGCCGCGCCGCGTTTTCTGACGAGCGGTTTCATGTGCCGACCGTCGGCGCATAACCAAAGGCCGCGTTGAGCTAGATCAAATCTTTGCCCCAGCAGTCCCCAACCTATGTGGTCCGGTACCTGCCTCTGACATGAAGCCGGCCTTCAATGCCAGCTCCACAGCAGCCGCGAGCGTGTCGAGATGTTCCGCAATCTTGGCGAAAAGTTCTCGCTTCTCTGGCGAGGTCGTAAGCGCGCTTATCAACGCAGCCTCTGCTGCCTGCTTTCGCAGTGCTTCGAGATGATGCCGGTGATCGTTCATAGCGGCTCGCCCCCGGGCTGGCTCATGGCTGCGGCCTGGGCAACGAAGCCCTCAAGCACCGGTACCGCATCCTCGATGCTGTGGCAGCAGCAGCTGTCGAGTGAAAGCCCGGCACTGAGATCAAACAGCTCTAGCCAAAATAGTGGCACGCCATTCAGATCGAGTTTGGGACCTCGCAACATGCGTATTACACAGCTTGCCACCGTGGCGACCGAAACGGATAAATTTTGATCGTTGTCTGGGATGCACGAAAGCCGAACGTAAGCCTGCGCGATCTTCAGTTGCGTAAGCGCTCTTTCGGGCATGCTGCCGTCGACCAAAATTCGATCCTGGGTGTCTTGTGGGAGCATTGACCAAGCGCTTTGGTCCACCGCGACCAGCCTGCGCATTGGGGTGAGGTCGATCGGAGATAGCAGTACTCGGCAGACACTCGCTTGCGGGAAGTCGCCAAGTTTTTGTTATTTGAGGCCACAAAATGTGTGGGCGCAAAGTCTCTGCCACGGATCGATACGCAGGTAAAAAGAAAGCGCCGCGACGGCGTGAGGTGACCTGTCGCCGATGGGCAGCAGTCAGTAAGGTGCTGACCGGGACGTAATTGCCATAGTTGTCGTACTAGCAGCTGTCGTAGCTCCCTAGGCTGCAGCTCGGAGGGCGGCCCCTCCTACGGCGCCGCCGCTCCGTATATGCGGTAGCCATAGTATCAGCCCGGATAACCGCCACGGGACGATAGCCGGGCCGACCGGAACGGCCGGCAACAGGATAACCAGGGCGCCCGGGGCCGACCGGCGATGGGGTGCGACGATGCATCGCTCCGCAAGATCTTGAGCGCGGGCGCCATGCACCGCTCATTGATCACCGCCCCTCTTTGCCCAGGTGTAGCGCCAAATTCATCGTGTGTGGGTCGCGGTTGCCGTCCGGCCTGAAGCCAAACTTGCCGAGCACCGCCTGCATGGACTTGTTCTCGGGCAGGACCTCAGCGGTGAGTTCACGCAATCCGGCATTGGAGGCGATCTCGCCAAGGTGGCGCATCAAGATGGAGCCGATGCCTCGGCCCTGCCAAGCGTCGATGACGACGAAGGCCAACTCGGCTCGTCCGGGCTCAAACACGACGTATCGAGCGCCTCCGACAATCATTGTCCGCTCGGGCTGCCCGACCTCGCACACCAGCGCGACGTGATTCATGAAGTCGACATCCATGAAGAACGCGCGCTCCTTGTCCGAGAAATGACGCTTGATCCCAAAAAAACGGCGCTGCAACGACTGCTTGCTGGTCTGATCCAGCGCGTCGAGGACAGCCGTCTCGTCGGCCGGCCGCAACGCTCGGATTTCGGCCGTGCTGCCGTCCCGCAAGCGTTCCGTCACGCTGTATTTGGCGATGTCCGACATGCGAGGTCTCGGCTCGGGCGGCGGAAAACACGACGGCCTGAGGCTCGTCTATGAACGGGAGGTCGGTTACCCGTTTGATTTGTATCAAGGGCCCCGCAAAAGCCGGCGGCCTGACTCTCGGCAGTCAGCTCGACACATTCGGGCGGGATGACGACCTGACACGACTGGGTCGGCGTACTCGCCGTCCAGCATTGACCTATATCAAAGGCCTGCAGTTGCGGCGGGCTTTGGATGCATTCATACCACATCGAGGTCGGAGCATGCAGATGGAAGTGCCTGGATCACCCGGTGGTCCGATGTCCGGTCTCGTCGCCTCGGCGATTGAATACATGGTCGATGCTGGGCAACGGAGCATACTCTTCCTCGATGTGATGCGCCGGCGCGGCGACCAATATCGGGAGCACGTCGCCCAAACCGCGCCACACGTTCTGCAATATGCGGCCGAACTGATCATCGATGGCCGCAAGCTGGACGAACCCGTCAATTACGCGCTTGCCCGCATCGTCCCGCCAGCCGGCGTCGAGATCGATTCCACGCGGCGGCCGTTCATCGTGATTGATCCACGCGCCGGGCACGGTCCAGGCATCGGCGGGTTCAAGGCCGACAGCGAGATCGGCGTCGCGATGAAGGCGGGGCATCCCTGCTACTTCATCGGCTTCCTGCCGGAGCCGGTGCCGGGCCAGACTATCGAGCGTATCGCGCGTGCCGAGGCACTGTTCATCGAAAAAGTGATCAGTCGTCACCCGGAAGCTGACGGGAAACCCTGCGTGATAGGCAATTGCCAAGCCGGCTGGGCGGTCATGATCCTGGCTTCGGTTCGGCCCGAACTGTTCGGCCCACTGATCATCGCCGGAGCCCCGCTCGCGTACTGGGCGGGCGTGCATGGCAAAAACCCGATGCGATATTCGGGCGGCCTTCTGGGCGGAAGCTGGCTAACTGCGCTCGTGAGCGATCTCGGCGGCGGGAAGTTCGATGGTGCCTGGCTGGTCCAGAATTTCGAAGGCCAGAACCCCTCGAACACGCTCTGGACCAAGCAGTACAACGTCTATTCAAAGGTCGATACCGAAGCCGATCGCTACCTCGAGTTCGAGCGCTGGTGGGGTGGGCACGTCAATCTCAACGCCGAGGAGATCCAGTTCATTGTCGACGAGCTCTTCGTCGGCAACAACTTGGCCGCCGGCAATATCACCATGGCCGACGGGCAGAAGGTAGATCTGCGCAACATCAGTTCGCCGATCGTGGTGTTCTGCTCCAAGGGCGACAACATCACTCCGCCACAACAGGCGCTGGGTTGGATCCTCGAATGCTACGCCGACGTTGATGACATCAGGGCCTATGGGCAGACGATCGTCTATACCGTTCACGAGAACGTCGGCCATCTCGGCATCTTCGTGTCAGGTGGTGTCGCCAAGAAGGAGCACGCCGAATTTTCCAGCAACATCGATCTGATCGATGTACTACCACCCGGCCTTTACGAAGCAACGTTCGAAGCCAAGGACGAAGAAACCACCAGTTCCGATCTCGTTGTGGGCCAGTGGGTGATGCGCTGCGAGGCCCGGACACTAGACGATATTCGGGCCATGGGTGGCAATTCGCCTGAGGACGAGCGGCGCTTTGCCGCGGCAAAACGCGTCTCGGAGCTCAATCTTGCCGCCTACCGCAAGTTCGTGCAGCCCTGGATCAAAAGCATGGTGGCGCCGCAGACGGCGGAGATGATGCGCAATCTGCATCCGCTGCGGACGCAGTACGAGGCGTTCAGAAGTCAGAATCCGTGGATGAGCGCGGTGAAGTCGGCAGCGGAAGGGCTAGAAGAGAACCGCAAGCCGGTTTCGAACGACAATCCGTTCCTGGCATTTCAGGAGCAGGTCTCTAAGCAGATCGTTCATGCGCTGGACAGCTGGCGCGATTCGCAGGAAGCGATGAGCGAGGCGATGTTCCTCAACGTCTACGGCTCGCCGGCGCTACAGGCGGCGGTCGGCATAGATCCGAAAGCTGAACCGTCGCGCCGGCGCGAGATGCCGGCCGAACACCGTGCCATGCTCGACAAACGGATCGCCGAGCTCCGATCCAGGATTGGCGAAGGGGGGCTTCGCGAGGCGGCCATCCGTGCCCTGCTTTATATCGGCTCGGCGAGAGGAATGGTGGATGAACGCAGCATCGAGGCGTTGCGTCAGGCTCGTCGCGACGACAGCGGAGCGCGATTAACGCTTGCCGAATTCAAGATGCTGGTTCGCGAGCAGTTCTTCATGCTGCTGCTCGATCGCGAGGCGGCGCTGGCCGTTATCCCGAAGTTGCTTCCCGACGACGTCAATCAACGCCGCGCGGCTTTCACGACGATGAGCGAGGTGCTGTCGGCCAGCGAGGACATCACAGGCGAGCGCGCCAGCCGCCTGCAGCGTGTCGCACAGCTGTTCGGTCTCGACGCCGAAACGTCGGGGAGGGCGTCGAACGTTGCCCCTTTCGACCCCAAGGCGAGGGCATCGTAACACTGTCTGGAAGGAACCGGCTCATGTCAGCCGACACGTCGCAGGCACAGTCCCCGAGCAAATACGACCGCTTGATCGCGGCCGCGCAGGCCGTGCCGCCGGCCCCAACCATCGTTGTGCATCCGTGCGATGAAAGCTCATTGCGGGGCGCTGTCGATAGTGCACAGGCCGGCATTATCCGGCCGCTCCTGGTCGGACCTGAAAGGAAGATCCGGGATACGGCCGCCAGGCATGGTCTCGACATCGCGGCCTTCGAGCTTGTTGACGCAGCACATAGCGATGAAGCCGCTGCAAAGGGGGTAGAGCTGATCCACGCCGGCCGAGGTGAGCTGTTGATGAAAGGCAGCTTGCATACGGATGAGTTGATGCGCGCGGTCACCGCGAAGGCCGGAGGCCTGCGTACCGATCGGCGTATCAGCCATGTCTTCGTGATGGACGTGCCGGCCTATGCGGAGACCATCTTCGTGACGGACGCGGCCATCAACATCTTCCCTGATCTGGACGCCAAACGCGACATCATCCAGAACGCCATTGATCTGTATGTGGAAGCTGGGTTCGGTAAATCGCCGCGCGTGGCAATCCTGTCAGCGGTTGAAACCGTGACCTCGAAAATTCCGTCTACGATAGAGGCGGCGGCACTCTGCAAGATGGCGGACCGCGGGCAGATCGCCGGAGGGATCCTCGACGGTCCACTGGCCTTCGACAACGCCATCGACGTGGAGGCGGCGCGCATCAAGGGGATCAAGTCCGAGGTCGCCGGTCGCGCTCAGATCCTGGTCGTTCCCGACCTGGAGGCCGGCAACATGCTGGCAAAGAATCTCGCCTATTTCGCCAAGGCGGACGGCGCCGGCATCGTGCTCGGAGCCCGCGTCCCGGTCGTCCTGACGTCACGCGCGGATTCGGCGCGTGCGCGGATGGCCTCGTGCGCGGTCGCTGCGCTGTATGCCCATGCCCGGCGCCGGCGTGCTCCAACGATTGCCGCGTGAACGCCATGGATACCATCCTTGTGGTCAATGCCGGCTCCTCCAGCGTCAAGTTCCAGGTCTACTCGATCGAGGGTGACGGAATATTGCGGCGACAGCTGAAAGGGCAGATGGATGGGATCGGCAGCCGCCCGCGTTTGCGCGCGAGTGGCTCCACCGGCGATCCGCTTGCGGATCGCGCCTATCCGATCGAGGCGGTGCCGGATGTACCGGCCGCGATGGACATTGCCGGCGCCTGGTTGCGGGACGAGCAACGCATTCACCCGATCGCTGTCGGTCATCGCGTCGTTCACGGTGGCCCGGACTACGACCGGCCGACCCAGATCGATCATGGTGTCGTCACC
Source organism: Bradyrhizobium sp. Ken64 (assembly GCF_055807555.1). Taxonomy (NCBI): domain Bacteria; kingdom Pseudomonadati; phylum Pseudomonadota; class Alphaproteobacteria; order Hyphomicrobiales; family Nitrobacteraceae; genus Bradyrhizobium; species Bradyrhizobium sp. Ken64. The sequence goes on from NZ_JBVVPA010000016.1 coordinate 132,848, forward strand.
CGGCTGGAGCGGTTCATTGCGCTCGCGCCGCTGCATCAACCCCATAATCTGGCGCCGATCCGCTCGATTCTCGGCAATTTCCCGGAGCTTCCGCAGGTCGCCTGTTTCGATACTGCATTTCATCGCACGCATAGCGCGGTCGCCGATCATTATGCGATCCCGCATCATCTTTATGCCGAAGGCGTGCGTCGCTACGGCTTTCACGGTCTCTCCTACGAATACATTGCGAAGACCTTGCCAAAGGTCGCGCCGAAAATCGCGAATGGTCGGGTGATCGTCGCTCACCTCGGAAGCGGCGCCTCGATGTGCGCTCTCAGCGCGGGACGAAGCGTCGAAAGCACCATGGGCTTCACCGCTCTCGATGGGCTTCCGATGGGAACCCGCCCTGGTCAGATCGACCCCGGGGTCGTGCTCTATCTCATTTCCGAGAAGGGGATGTCAGCCTCCAACGTCCGGAACTTCCTTTACCGCGATTGCGGCTTGAAGGGGTTATCGGGCGTCAGCAACGATATGCGGGAACTGGAGAGCAGTGAGGATCCGAGAGCCAGACTCGCGATTGAATATTTCAGCTACCGCATAGGGCTCAATGCCGGGATGCTTGCCGCGGCGCTGCAGGGGCTGGACGCGTTTGTCTTTACAGCCGGTATCGGTGAAAATTCCGCAACAATTCGCGCGCATGTCGCTGGCCAGCTCGCGTGGCTGGGCGTCACCCTCAATCAAACCGAGAATACGCGCCACTCACAGCTGATCTCGGGTCCCGACAGTCGCATTCCAGTCTATGTGGTGCCGACCGACGAGGAGTTGATGATCGCGCAGCACACACTGTCGCTGCTGATGAAGAGAACATCGAACAATCAGAGGCAGGAGAGGGCATCATGATTCCAGTGTTTCCAGATTCCAAGATTGCCCTGAAGGGGAAAAAAGGCCTCGTCGTAGGAATCGCCAACGACCAGTCGATCGCATGGGGGTGCGCCAAGGCCTTTCGCGCTCTCGGCGCTGATGTCGCCGTCACCTACCTGAACGAGCGCGCGAAGAGGCACGTCGAGCCTCTTGCGCAGGCGCTCGATGCGTCTATTTTCATGCCCCTCGATGTCATGACGGAGGGGCAGACTGAAGACGTGTTTGCCCGGATCGAGAGGGACTGGGGCCAACTCGATTTCCTGCTGCATTCGATCGCCTTCTCACCGAAGGAAGCCTTGCACGGACGTGTGGTGGACGTCGGCCGCGACGGGTTTCTGAAGACGATGGAGGTCTCCTGCTGGTCCTTCATGCGCATGGCTCATCTGGCCGAGCCGCTGATGAAGAACGGCGGCACCATGTTCACCATGACCTATTATGGCAGCCAGATGGTGGTTGAGAACTACAACGTCATGGGCGTGGCCAAGGCTGCGCTTGAGGCTTCGGTGCGCTACATCGCCGCCGAGCTGGGCCCGAAGGGTATCCGCGTGCACGCCATTTCGCCCGGACCGCTGGCCACGCGAGCGGCTTCCGGCATTCCCGACTTCGACGAACTGATGGACAAGGCGCAATCGAAGGCGCCCTCGCGCAGTCTCGTCAGCATTGAAGACGTCGGCAATGCCACGGCATTTCTCGCGCTCGACGGGGCGAAGCTCATTACGGGAAGCGTTCTCTATATTGATGGCGGCTATCACATCATCGATTGAAGAGGACGGGACGCGGCTCAGCGATAGTGCAGGGCGATCAACTCGGCGACGCAGGCTGGTCGTTTGCCGCCTTCGATCTCGATGACCAGATGATAGTTCACGCGCAGCCCGTCGGGAGGCACGTCCTCCGTTTCAGCAACGCTGACGCGGCCGCGCAGCTTCGAGCCCGCCGGGACCGGTGAAAGGTACCTGATCCTGTCGGCACCGTAGTTCAGGGTGTTTCGGAGGCCTTTTAACCCCATCACCGAGCGGATGAACATCGGTGCCAACGCCAGGGACAGCATGCCATGGGCGATGGTGGTGCCCCCGGGCATTTCTTTCCTCGCGCGCTCCTGATCGACATGGATCCACTGTTCATCGCAGGTCGCTTCCGCAAACTTGTTGATACGGTCCTGCGTCACCTCGATCCACTCACTAGCGCCGATTTCGGTGCCGACCGCAGATCTTATCTCATCAAAATCGCCGAATATCCGCATGTCCCTTACCTTCAGATCATCATCTCCCGGACATGGTCGCCGACGAGGAGGTCGGCTTCTGTCGCGGCCATCACTTCGCCGATCGTGACGCCCGGCGCGGTCTCTAGAAGCGTCGCCCTGCCATCGGCAAAGCCGATCACAGCCAAGTCGGTGACGACCAGATTCACCGGTCGCGCCGAGGTCAGTGGCAAGCTGCATTTGGCAACGATCTTTGACTTGCCCTTTGCAGCATGCTGCATGGCGACGATGACCCGCTTCGCGCCGCTGACGAGATCCATGGCGCCGCCCATGCCAGGAACCATCTTGCCCGGGATCATCCAGTTGGCGAGATGGCCATGGGCATCGACCTGAAGACCGCCAAGCACCGTGACGTCGACATGGCCGCCGCGGATCAGCCCGAACGACATCGCGCTGTCAAAGGTCGAGGCCCCGGGCAGTGCGCTAATCGGGCGCCCCCCTGCGTCCGTTAGCGTCGGATGAGCCAGGCCTTGCTCGGGGATAGGCCCCGTTCCGATCAGGCCGTTTTCCGACTGGAAGAACACTTTCAGGTCCGTTGGAACGTAGTTCGCGACCAGCGTCGGAATACCAATGCCGAGATTGACGAGATCGCCGCTCCGAAGCTCCTTGGCGACGCGCCGGGCGATGATGATCTGCGGATCCATGTCGTCACCCGTTTGTAATGAGGTAGTCGACGAGCGGCGCCGGGGTCACGACGTGGTCGGGCGCGATCACGCCGACCGGCACAATGTTCTCCGCCGTGACGATCACGGTGTCGGCGGCCATCGCCATGACTGGATTGAAGTTGCGCGAGGTCAGTGCGTACGCCAAGTTGCCGAGGTAGTCGGCAAGGAAGGCGTGCACTAGCGCAAACTGCGCACGCAAGGCCGTCTCAAGCAGAAAAGGCTTTCCGTCGACTTCGATCTCGCGCTTGCCCTGCGCAACCAGCGTGCCGACGCCGGTTGGCGTCAAAACTCCACCCAGCCCGCATCCACCCGCACGAATGCGCTCGACGAAGGTTCCCTGGGGTACCAGATCAACGGCGATCTGGTTTGCCAGCATCTGCTGCTGTGCCTTCGCATTCAGACCGATATGCGTTGCAGTCAATCGCGCGACCAGCGCAGCATCGAACAGCTTGCCGACGCCCTTGCCGGGGATCGCCGCGTCGTTGCAGATCAGCGACAGGCCGCCCTTCTTCTGCCGCACCACCTCGTCGAGCAGGCGCTCCGGTGTCCCGACACCCATGAACCCGCCGACCATGACACTCGCCCCGGCCGGGATCATTGCGACGGCTTCTTCAAGCGAAATGGCCTTCATGAGGGAGAACTCCGGTCGGCGCGTGCAGGGCGGTCGATAAATGCTGGAGGGCGGAAGTCGCGCTGCTTTGATCTGCGTCAAGGCTCCGCATCATTCGCAGACGATTCCCAGGCTCGCGAGCGTGTCGTGCCAGAGCTTGCGCAGTTCGGTGTGTCGGCTTTCCAGGACTGTACTGACGGTGTCGCGGAAGGGTAGCAGGTCGGGACCTTTCAGGAACAGGATTTGCGCCTGCAACAAGCGCCCGCTCTCGAACTCGATGCGGCGCAAAGCCATCACGAAGGGGTCATTCGGGTTTGCCTCAAGCGGTAGTAACGCCGCTGGCCGGATCCCGGCGTGGATGGCATGCGCGAGCGTGGCGAGGTGGACTGCTTGCCAAAGAGAGCGATCGGCAATGCCTTCGTTCGGCGCCGGAAGCCAGGCGGCCTCCCAGGATACGGCCATATAACCCAGGGCGAGATCCGGCACCCATGTGGTTGCGCGCATCAGAAGCGAGACGATCTCGCTTTCGCGGTAGAGCTGAGCGTTCAGTTCTGTCTGCCAACCGGCCTCGAACTTAGCCGGCAGGGCGAGGGCGAACTGCCTTGCGAGAGCGCCATGGGCCGAGATCAGGAAAGCGGCGACGCGGGTCTGCTGGCTGGGCGGCACGCGGCCTTCGGAGTCGAGTGGTCCGAGAAGTCCGCTCATGCCCGGGTCCTCTGGACGGGGATGGCACGCAGATGGTCGTAGCCGGCGGGAAATGGAGTGAGCTCACCGCCAGGATCCTCAGGCGCAATCCAGACCGCCTTGTTCCCCTGCCAGCGTCCGGCCAGCACGTCATCGGCGAAGCGCGCGAGCAGGTCGGCTGTGAGCGCACCCTTTTCCAACGTGAAAGCGTGATAGGCGCCTGGGATGATCACGAGCGCGCTGTTGGGGATTCCGACACGCAGCGTCTCGTGTAGGGCGCGCGGCGTCAGGAAGTCGAATTCTCCGTTTAGGATCATGGTTGGGACGGCGATCGAGGCGAGTTGCGGCGTCAGCGGCTGGAAGTCGAGGAACGACTCCATCAGGTTCTGCAACGCGTAGAGGTCATTGACCAGCCAGCCCTGCCGCTTGACCACGTCGAGCTTGTCCAACAGCGGCTTCAACCATTCATCGGACAGATTCATCGGCAGCAGCAGATCCTGGAGATAGCCGGTTCCACCCAGAATTAGGCCGGTGCGTAGTGCGTTGCCGATCAGGAGAAGTTGAGGCGAAAGCTCGGCAAAGCAACTCATTGGCACCAGACCCGAGAGGCGCGCCCCATGCTCGATGGCGTAGCGGAGCGCGATCAGGCCACCGAAACTGATTCCACTGAGGAAGACCGGTCCTTCACCGAGCATCTCGATCAAGCGATGCAGCGCAAGGACATGGTCGTCCTGATTGATGAAAAGCGTGGGCTTGTCGGAGGCGCCCTGGCCGAGCAGATCGAATGTCGCGACGCGAAACCCCCGTGCGATGAGCGCGTCGCGATAAGCGGTCCACAGTTCGGAATATTGAGTCAGTCCATTGACCAGCACGTAGGCCGGCGCCGTCGCAGGACCGTCGAGCTCATACCGGATCCGGTAGGAGCCGTGGGTGAGGAAAGGCATCGCGGCGACCCGGCATGTAATTTGTTCTCAAAATTCTCGCGCGGGCAGTTCAAATTCCCTTGCGCTAGATCAAGGGTCGCGCCGCGTCCGCTCCTAGCTTTCGGCAAAAATCAAGCCTGCCGGAGGAATTCGTCATGATCGGGAGACATGTCATGCGGCGATATCTCATCAGCCTGCTGCTGCTGTTGATCGGGACATCGCTCGCGGTCGCGCAGCCCTTCACGCGCCGCTCGTCGCAGATACAGCATGACGGGCTGAAGAAGACGTACGAGATTGCGAATTTCCGGCTTGGCGGCAAGTACGATCTCGCCGATCCCTCGAAGTGGGAGAATGGCGGCGAGGGCGGTGTCACCCTTGAATCGCTTGGCGCCGGGAAACTGCACACCGCCTATATCGCCGTCGGTACGCCGCGGCGCAACGCAGCTGGTGAGATCACCAATGCCGTTGTCATCAACTCATATTATTCCGGTGACTCCACTGACATGTACGAGCAGTGGGTCAAAGGAGCAGCGTTATCAGGCACCGTGCCAATTATCGGCCCGGGCCGGCCGATCGATACGGATCGCTACTATGTCATCATGGTCGATCCGCTTGGAACCTGGGGCGCCAGCAAACCTTCGGACGGTCTCGGCGTAAAGTTTCCGCAGTACAGCTACTATGACATGGTCCAGGCCAATTACCGAATGCTGCGCGACGGGCTGAAGGTCGCGCGCGTTGCGCTGGTGTCCGGCGTTTCCATGGGCGGCACGCAGACCTATGTCTGGGGCGTGATGCATCCCGAATATATCGGCGCACTGATGCCGATCGGCGGCACCACGCAGTCGGATGGCGAAGATCCGGTCGGCAACTGGACATTCCAGATGATGACGGCAGCGATCGAATCCGATCCGGTGTGGCAGAACACGAAGGGTGATTATTACAAGCTGCCCAAGGAGAAGCATCCGATGCCGGGCGTGGCGTTCGGCTGGTCGATCCTCGGCATGACGGGCTATGACTTTGCGTTCCGTACGACCCAGAATTGGGGCGCCGTCCAGCCCGAAATCTTCTATTGGGACCCCCCGAACGAAAAGGCGGCTTTGAACGTCGTCAACCGTGCCAAGCTTTACGATGCGGTCGACCTGGTCTGGCGCAACCGTGTCGGCGAAACGCACAACATCAACCCTTATCTCGGCCGCATCCAGGCGCGGACGCTGGTGATGCACATCACGAATGACCTGTGGCTGAACTTCAAGTTGGCTCAGAAGGCTGTCGACCGTGTACCCGGTGCGGACCTTATCGCTCAGGAAAGCCCGGTCGCACATTATGGTGTGTTTCCGATCATCAACCAGCGCAAGAACGACCCGAAGTTCGTTGCCTTCATGGATGATGTGGCGAGCCTGGACCGCGCGCAGAAGTTCGTTGACAAGAATTATCGCGTGCCCGGCGTCGCCGAGAACATCGACCCCAAAAAGTCGTTCTGGAAAGAGTTCGTGACGTATCCCTATCCGGTCAAATACGCCAATGCCAAAGACAAGGGCGGAAATTCCTGGCAGATCGGCTACATGGATGAATATGCCGGCACGGAGAAGGATCCGAAGATCCTTGTGATCATCCATGGCAAGGGCGCGTTCGGCGGGCACTACGGCAACATAATGCAGTATGCACTACGCAGCGGCTTGCGCGTGATCGTGCCCGACCTGCCGCATTACGGCATGTCAGGCCCCGGCAATCTCGACAAGAGCCCGGCGCGCACCATGCAGGACATGCGCGAGGTCATCTACGATCTCGTCGTCAACCAGCTCGGCGTCAAGAAGGCGTATTATCTCGGCCATTCGCTCGGCGGTCAGTTCGTGATGGGTTATGCCCTGACCTGGCCGGATGCAGTGCAGGGCCTCGCGCTGGAGGCGCCGTCCGGTCTCGAGGAATATCCGCGCGAGATTACCATCGCCAAGGGCAAAAAGGCGCCGCTGTTCGACCCGGCCTTCGATCATGACTTCGACAAATGGAGGGCTACCTGGGACCAGACCGGGATCCTTGCCGCGGAGAAGGCGCGCGACGAGCAGAACATCCGGGACTTCTTCTACTTCAAGAAGCGTGACCCGGAGACCGGCGCGGTGTCGGCCGCCAAAAGCGGCTATTTCTTCAGCGACAGCGAATATGCCCGCCTCCACACCGAGCAGCGCGTCGGACTGACCAAGGGCAATCCGAAGGAGCTGGAGCAGTGGTGTAATATCTTTATCTACGACATCTACACGATCGGCGCGGAACTGCAGCAGGATGATCCGAAGAACCTCTACAAGCGGCTCACGCAGATCAAGGCGCCGATCTTCCTTGCATTCGGCGACAAGGAGCCGTTCATCCCGACGCCGGCATTCAACGGGCTGACGGACCTCGGACGCGACGCCATCACGCCGTTCATGACGCGCATGAGCAATGCAGGCAATCGGCCGATCCTCAAGATCTATCCGGAGACCGGGCATTTCATTCACACAGACAATCCGGTCGAATACCCGTCCGATGTCGTGGATTTCGTGACGCGGGGAAGCGTCGACACCTCATCGCCGGTCGGAACCGATCGCATGATCAAGGGGGCGGTGGTCTCGGCCTTGCCGGTGGCTCCGACACCGCCGGGGGCCGCGCCTACCGCTGGCCTCAACAAGTAGGGCCGGTCGATGCCGAGGGTGCAGGCAGGCGAAGTCCAGCTGGGCTGGCGAGAGTGGGGACGAGGCGCCGTCACGGTCGTCTTCATCCATGGCAATCTCGCCAGCAAGGACTGGATCGAGCTCGCTGCGCCGCTGTTTCCCTCCGGCCTCCGCGTGATCGGGATCGACTGGCGCGGCTGCGGTGATAGCGACCGGCCGAAGCCTACGGTCGACTACACCAACTATACGATGCAGCAGCATGCGGAAGACATGCTGGCCGCGCTCGATACGCTGGACATTGGATACTGCCATCTTGCAACGCATTCGACCGGCGGCATCATCGCGGCCCGCATGCTGCTGATGCAGCCACGGCGGTTCGGGCGTGTATTTGCGCTTGATCCGGTCACGCCGTTGGGCATGGCCTTCAATGCTGATCAGATCGGACTGTTTCGGGCGATGATGGCAAGCAAGGAGTTGACCCGTTCGGTGATGGCGACTGCGGCATCATCGCTGTTCGTGCCGGAAAGCATGGCGCCGAACAAGATCCCGCAATTCCGTCCAGGGGGCGCGGACATCCAGGCGCTGTTCGAGCGGATCATCGACCAAACCTTCGGCGTCTCCGAGGGCATCTGGATCGGGACGCCCGTCAATCTCACACGCGAGCGGGAGAGTCGGGAATTGGAGAGCCGCATGCCGGAGATCGGGCATTCGCATTTGGTATTGTGGGGCGAACGGGACGGCTGGATCCCCCCCGCCGACCTTCGCACGATGGCCGCGGCAATGCCGGACTGCCGCCTCGTCGTGGTGCCCGGTATCGGACATTCGATGAATCTCGAAATGCCCGCGCTCTACGCCGGCTATTTTGGCGCGTGGTTCGGGGGACTTACGGCATAACAAGGAGGAATGACACCATGGCCGATAGCAATCCATCCGCAGCGGGTCTCCGCACCATGCTCGCCGAGACGCTGGTTCGCCTGCGCAAGGCAAACGCCGAGTATTTCGAGCAGCTGGAAATGGGCTTAAGTGCCTCAAAGCTGCCGATTGCAAGCGGCGCCAAGGAGTTCTGCGGCTACATGCAGCGCAACGTCACCGCGACGTTCGACCTCGGCGACAAGCTCATGCAGGCCAAGGACATGAAGGACGCCCTCGAGATCCAGTCTGATTTCTTCCAGGCCCAAATGCGATTGCTCACCGAGCAAACCAGAAGCATGGGCGAGTCTGCCATGAAGGCGGCGACCGAAGCGTTTGCACCGAAGAATTAAATCACGCTCCTTGCTGCCATGGCGGCCATCAGGCGCGATCCTCGATCGCCGGCGCCTAGCCCAGGCGTCTTGGTCTTGTCCTCGTTCTTCTCGTGTTTTGTGCCGCGCAACGCATCGGCCATCGCTTTGCGGTGGATCGGCTGGCCCTTGTACATGGGGCTTTCGAACACAAATTGCTGATCCTCCCGCGCGAGCGCTTCCTTGATGATCGCCAGATCAGACAAGGGCTGCTGGATCCCGCGCCGCTTTTTGACCCGCTTGAGGGGCATGTCAAACCGCGGGTGCTCGCTGTCGAGTCGAACAACTCGCTCCGGTGCGCGCCGAGCAACTCACGCGAGCGCAGCATGGTTACGAACTCGAACTTGAGCGCCAGCCGGGTCCGGCGGTCCCAGGGCAGGTCCTTGCGATCCAGTCCATGCCAGAAGATCCTGATCTCATTCTCCGACAGGACTCGCGTGCGCGGATGCCCGGGATCGAGCTTCGGCAGGTTGATGCAAGGACTGGCGGTCACATAGTCGCGGCCCGCTTCAGCCGCCCAGTTGAACAGCCCCGAGGCTGCCTTGCGCATATCGCGGGCGTTGCTGACGGAGGGCTTGCCGAACTTCCCCGCGACGATGTCATTCGAGAGTGTTGCGATGTCATGATTCGTGACGTCTCTCGCGAGTGTCTTGCCAAGCCTCCAGCCGGAGCCGCATCTCGCCATCCGGCTTCTTGACTGGCGTCTTCATCCAGTCGATCCGCTCCTCAATGATCTCGGCGACGGTCTTGCCGCGCTTTGCCTTGTTGGCCTTCTGGTCCCGGAAAGTCTCGGCGAGAGCTTTGGCACCCAGTCCCTTGAGGCCGTAGACCTTGCTGCGGGCGTCCTCGACGGTGAAGGTCTCGGGATTGTAGACGCCGAGCCAGCCGGTACGCTGCTTCCCGGTCTGCCGGTCGGTGAACTTGTACGAGAAGGTCGCCACGCCCGCCGCGGTGATGCTGACGTAGAGACCAGGGCATTTGCGGTCGTAGAGCTTGGCTCGCTTGGCGACCCGCTTCTCGCACAGGCGGTCGGTCAGGATGACGCTGCTGTTGCGGCCGCGCTTGCCGGCGGCGGAGGCGGCGATGCTGTTATCCATGTGGTTTCGGCTCCTAAGGCTTGGACCAAAGGGCTCGGCTTTGAGTCTTTCAGCTTGTCGTGCGGACCGCTGGAAGGCTTAGGGCCGGGCCCTCAATTTGGTGAAGCCCGCTGAAACAGCCTGCATCAGGGTAGTCGAAAAATCCGTGCTTCAAGTATTTTGTTAGTTTCGGCGTGTTTCACCGGATGCCAAAATATAGACGTGTGGTCCTGGCCGTCGTTGCTACGGTCAAGCCTTGGCGGATGCGGCATTTGCGCCAACCGGCGATGTTGGCGACTTTCTGTAAAGGCGAGGGAGGGCAGATCGCCGGGCCGCGACAAGCAGGCAAGCCGCCCAACCGCTTCAGACAACTGCCACCAATTCAGCATGCGGTCCCATCCGTTATCTTTAGCCAGAAGATTTCCGCCGTCGAAGTGGTGGCCGGAGAAGGGTGAACGGGACGGAGGCGGGAATGGGATTTGCAAGATCACTTTATTGCTCTTAGCTACTCTTTTCTCCGTATGACCTCGAGTTCACCACGCATATCGCATACCGGCCGCTCCGCGGACGCCGTCGCGCCTGCCTCCGTCGGTATCGCTGACAGCGAACTGGTAGTCGGCATTGGCGTAGAAGCTGACGTTGGCGTTCATCCTCACACTCACCCCGCCTCCCAGTTGCAGGCGCGTGGTCTGCTCAAGCAAGGGCACCAGATCGACACCGGAAAATGTCGTCGTCGCCTGCGCCGCCCAATCGCGCCACAGATTGGCGCGAACATAAGGCTGCCACACCTGGCCGCTGTCGCTGACGACGGTCCATCGGCCGCGCAGGCCAATCCGCCCGCTGGTGCCCGACGTAGTACCCAGTGCGACCGCACCTAGGCCATCATGGGCGTCGTCGAACGACACATGTTGCCAGACGATCTGCGCCTGCGGCTCCAGCACGAAGCCCGGCCCGAACATCGGCAGCCGAATGGGATAGCCCGTCTCCAACGACGAGAGGAAGCCGAAACCGGTGGTTGAAAGGCTGGCGAATTGCGTCGAGGCCGCGCCTTCATAGCGCGTCGCCTGCGCCACCGCGTCGAGGTACCAGTCATTCGGGCCGTAATGCGTCCAGTAAGCGCCGCCCGACCATGCATTGAGATTGAGACCGCCGGTGTGACGGAGCACGTAGCCGGTCGCTGCTTCGTTCGTGACCAGGCCGCTCACATCGACATTGGCGTTGGCATATCCGACATAAATGCCTCCGGCATCGCGATGGCCCGGTATCCATTCGCCTCGCCAGAGATCCATTCCGCTCTGAAAACCCAGCACCTGTCCGGAGGTGCGCGGATCAGCGAACGCCTTGTAGTGGTTGTCGATCTGCTGGCCCAGGAACCGGCCCCAGACCGAAGGTCCCCAGACGGCATTCAGGCAATCTGTCGACGCCTTCACCGGTCTCCTGCGCGGCATCCTGTCCCATGTGTTACCATCGGTTGGGCACGGCGTGTCCGTGTTTGCGGTCGGCGAAGTATCGCCGGTGCGTTCATGCAAGGTGCCAAGCGTCGTCATCCCCAATTGCCGGGCGATCGGCTGGACCACGCCATAGGTCGCGATCTCCGGCCCAATAATTGGATAGACGCCCGGCGGCAGCGGCCCTGTCACCGGCGGCTCGGGCGGCAGGATCGGCAGCGGCAAGGTCGGCGGCTCGATCGGCGGCCCCACGGTGAAGGTCGATCGTAGGAACCAGTCGTTGGGACTGTTGCTGGGGTCGAGGCCACCACGGAAAAGAAAATAGTCAAAGGCGCCACCGCGCACCTCGCCGGCAAGCGCGAAAGCACCTTGAGCCGTAGTGCCGCCGTTAATTGCCTGCACCACTGTAATGCCGTTTGCCACCGTCTCGGCGCCGGGGCCGCCGACATTGGTGATGCGCAAAAAGGAATTTCCGGTCGCATTCCCGCCATTGATGACGAGCCTGTCCGACGGCGAACCGTCGGCGCCAAGAAATGTGTTCATCGCGATCGTTCCGCCAATCCCGATGTAGCCGTTCGTCGTCAGGACCTTGCCCGGGGCAGTGCTCGTACCCATGCTCACCAGACCGCGGTTCGTGAGGCTGAGTACGGTCTGGTTGAAGCCGTTGAGATCGAGCGTTCCAGCTGGGGCCACCGCTACTGCCGAATTTGGACTGAACGTATTCACCGCGCCGGCTCCCAACGTGCCCGCGTTGACGTTCGTCGCGCCGAAATAGCTGTTGGCAGCGGTGAGCCTGGTGGTACCGGCAAGCACATTGACGGTGCCGGTACCGCTGATCGTCGGTGCAAACACATAGTCGGCGGACGTATGATTGAAGTTGATTGCGCCGGCGCCGGCGCCAAATGCCACGCTCGGGGTGTTGAGCGTGCCGGGCGCAGCCGCCGGGGCGCTCGCGCCCGCGCCGATGTTGAGCGTTCCAGTCGCACCTACATTTGCCGCGATCACAACACTAGGCGCCGTAACGACGCCGCCTTCCGCAAGCGTAAGCGTGCCGGTGCCCGAGTTGCCGACGTTCACGCCCGAACTGTTGCTCCAGATAGAGCCCGCGCCCGCCACCCTTACCGTACCGAGCGAGCCTGCATTGCTACCAACGTTGGCAGTGAACGCAGTGTTATTGATGACCGTTCCACCGTTCGTGATGGTGAGCGTGCCCGTGCCAAAACTGCCGATATTGAACCCGCCGCCTGCAGTGATGTTCAAACTGGAGCCCGCGCCGGTAACCGTCACTGTCCCCGACGAGTTGGTAGACAATCCGACGGAGACGCCGCCGAAACTGTTCACGGTACCGCCGCTTTCGACGGTGAGCGCGCCCGCGCCCAAACCGCCGACCACGAGGTTGCCAATGTTCGTCCATGTGGAGCCGGCGTCGGAAACGATCACGGTACCCTGCGAACCCGGCAAATTACCAATAAAGCCGCCTATGTCGGTCAATGTTCCGCCGTTTCGGATGACGAGCATTCCTGTCCCGTTTTGACCGACTGCAAGGTTTAATGCTGTTGCTCCCGGTCCCCTGACCTCCGTCGAATTTGGGATCACCGTGTCAATGTTTGCGCTGGTCGCCGTGTTCGGAACACCGGCGCTCCAGTTTAGAGGGTTAAACCAGCCATTGGAGAATGCCCCGGTCCAGTTTGTCTGAGCGTGCGTCGAAACCGGTGCTGCAGTGATAAGCGCAATCGTTGCGAACAATCCTGATGAGAGATGTCTGCACGCGGCGCGTGCTGGCGAGGTATCGCGGCGCGATCGGATGAAGAGAAGTCGATCCGGGTCCAAAGCAACCTCCAATCCGCAACGATAAACGCAGCCGTCATGACGGAGTACAAAGGATCACAATCGTGATGGGATGGCCGTAATTGTGACGACAGGAGATGCAACTTGAGTTTGTTGCCCGTTGATGCTCTTCCGCCACGCAATAGGGAGCAATACTGACCGATCGCTGGCATCACAAATGCCCGCCGCCAACTTTTCGCGGCGCCCCTGTAGTGTGCGTGTATTGTCGCAGGTCCCTGCGACTTGCCGCTCGGCCTCGACTACGATTGGCGAGCGACGGAGGTTCGCACGACCTCACGCGCAATGCGGGCAGTAACCAGGACGGTCGCGCGCTCGGCAACCCCGAAACATCGCCAAGCCGGCAGTAGCCAGGCAGCGAAATTTTCAGCTCATTAACAATGTTGAATCCCTGGCCGGAGCGATTGCCCTACCGTGAAACTTTCCGCTGGGGCTTTCCATGATCGATACCGCGACCAAGGCGTTGTTGCGCACCGTCCTCGACGAGGTGTGTGAAGGTGTTCCACGCTGTGAGATCGGCGCCAGGACCCGCGTAGCCTCGAAGCTTCTGGAGACTGCAAGCAGGGGTGACATCTCTGCGGATCGGCTCAAGCAAGCGGCCCGCAATGCTCTGTCAGAAATCCCGACGATGTGACGATGGTCATGTGGGGGCGGGGGTGAATTTCCACGTGACGGTCCTCAAGATCCTGGTGAGCTACCCGGATGGGTTCGCCGCCTTGGAGGATCTCAAGCGGGATATGGCCATTCTGGCGACCAGCGGTCGCGACTGGACGGAGCGTACCCGGCGGCTGGGCGCGCGGGTGCCCGGCCTGGACATCTTTTCGCAAGGGCTGATCGACCGGACAAATGGCGGGTGGCGCATCACGGCCAAGGGCCGCGCCGTGCTCGATCTGATGGAAGCTCGTCCGGACCAAGCGCCGATTGCCGCCCAACAACCTCCCTCAGAGCCGGAACTCCTACCGGCGATCACGCGGCACTTTCCGGCGGAGAGGGTCGGAGGACGACTCGCGGCGCGCCGTCGCCGACGCAATGCCCGCAAGCAGGCTCGGGCGTCCTAGCGAGGAACGAGCGTCGCTCCCGAGGCTTGAGCAAACGCCTTGCGATGGAAGACGCTCATGCAAAGTTCCGACGCCACCTTGTCGACCGCCCGTTTGTCGCGAGCGACGGACGATATCTGGGTCGTGGACGACGCGCCGATCAGCGCCGCCGGTCTGAAACTCCCGGTGCGTATGACCGTCATTCGGCTCTCGAATGGCGATCTCGTGCTGCATTCGCCGGTGAGATATTCGCCGGCTCTCCGCGGTGAGCTGGAGCGGCTTGGGACGATAAGGTACTTGCTCGCGCCGAATATCGCGCACTGGATGTTCCTGTCCGAGTGGCAGAGCGAGCTGCCGCAGGTGACGGTTTTCGCGGCGCGCGGCCTTTCGGCGCGCAGGCAAGTGCGGGCGGCACGCATCCGCATCGACCGCGAGTTGGGAGACACAACGCCTGAGGAATGGAGGGCCAACCTCGAGGCCGTCTCGCTGAATGCTCCGATGTTCTCCGAGATCGAGCTGTTCGACAAGCGCAGCCGGACATTGATCCTGACGGATCTCGTGCAAAATCTCGATCCCAATGATCTCAGCGCGCCGAACGAGGCGGCGGCAAACCTCCTCGGCATTTCCAAGCCGAACGGCATGGCGCCGGTCTATCTGCGGCTCCTGCTGCGCCTCGGCGGTCGTTCCGTCCGGTCGGCGGCGGAGCGGCTCATACGGCTCTCTCCGGAGCGGGTGATCTTCGCGCACGGCGACTGGTTCGAAGCGGACGGAACCGAGCGCCTCCGGCGATCCCTGCACTGGCTGCTTCCCGCGGGCGGCTCCGGATCCGAGCCGCGGCAAATGATTGGCACGCGCGTCGTCATCACCGGCGCATCGAGCGGAATCGGGCGTGCTGCGGCGCTGGCCTTCGCCGGCAAAGGCGCAAGCGTGGTCCTGGCGGCACGCCGTGCTGAAGTCCTGACGAGCCTCGCCGCGGAATGCGAGGCGCTCGGAGGTCGCGCATTGGCGATCCCGACTGATATCACCGATGCCGAGGCGGTGCAGCGACTGGCCCGAGAGGCCGAAGACGCCTTCGGCGGCATCGACGTCTGGATCAACAACGCCGGCACCGGCGTTTTCGGGGCCTATCAGGACGCGGATATCGCGCTTCATCGCCGAACGATCGAGGTCAATCTCCTCGGCACGATGCATGGCGCTTTCGCGGTGCTTCCGATCTTCCTCCGCCAGAACCGCGGCATCCTGATCAACAACATCTCGCTCGGCGGCTGGGCGCCGACGCCTTTCGCTGCGGCCTATACGGCGAGCAAGTTCGGCCTGCGCGGGTTCACGGCGAGCTTGCGCCAGGAGCTCAGGGCTCACCGCAACATCCATGTCTGCGGCGTCTTCCCGGCCATGGTCGACACGCCGGGCTTCGTCCACGGCGCCAATATGTCCGGCCGAACGCTTGATCCAGGTCCGCTGCTGTATCAGGCGGAGGACGTTGCCGAGACGTTCGTCAGCCTTGTTCGCGCACCGCGGGACGAGGTCGCCGTGGGCTGGCCGGCCCGTGCCGGCCAAATTGCCTACGCGATGGCTCCGCAGATCACCGAGAACATCGTGGGAGCTGCCTTCCGCTATCTGCTGTCGCGCGCGCGCGCGGCGAAGAGCAGCGAGGGCACCATGATTGAAGCTGGTCCGCAGGGCACGTCGATCGATGGCGGTTGGCTGTCACGCAAGCAGCTCCCACCTGCCGGGATCATCAGTCAGGGGCTCGCGGCGCTGGGACTGGCTGCGGGCGTGGCTCTCCTGGCTTCAGCAGTTGCGCGTCGCGCCGGCAGACCGGGACAAGGCGTCAGCAAGTACAAACAAGCCGTGCCGAGGCAGATCACGGCAGCGCGTAGGCCCGCACGTAATCGCCGAGTTTAGTTCCGAATGACCCGTGGCCGCCGTCGACCGTGACGACATATTGCTTGCCGCCGGCCTCATAGGTCATCGGCGTCGACTGGCCGCCGGCAGGAAGGCGGTCTTGCCAAAGCTGTCTGCCATCGCGAACGTCAAACGCGCGGATGTAGTCATCCATCGTTCCCGTGATGAAGATGACGCCGCCCGCGGTGACGATCGGACCGCCGAGCATGGGAACGCCGAGCTTGAATGGCAGCGGCAGCGGGGCCTGATCGCGGATCGTGCCGATGCGATGCTGCCAAACCACCTTGTGCGTCCTGAGATCGATCGCTGCGATGTTGCCCCATGGCGGGGCAAGGCAGGGGATGCCGAGCGGTGAGAGGAAAATGCCGAGGTCGACCCCGTAGGGGGCGCCGTACATCGGCTGCACGCCGAGCTCGGTTCCCGGCGGATGCGCTGCGTTCGGCGCGGCCGGATTGTCTTTCCCGCGCGGCACGAGGCGCGAGACGAAGGGAATCGATTGAGGGTTCGCGATCGCGATCTGGCGCTGCGGATCGACGGCGATGCCGCCCCATTCGAACATGCCGAAGTCTCCGGGAAACACCAGCGTGCCTTGTTCGGACGGCGGCGTGAACGGCCCCTCATAGCGCAGGCGCTTGAACTTGATGCGGCAGGCGAGCTGGTCGAACATCGTGCTGCCCCACATCTGCGCGTCCGTCAGTTTGCCCGAGGGGCGGAAGCTCAATTCCGAAAAAGGCTGGGTTGGCGACAGCCGGTCTCCGTTCGCGGCGCCCTGCGGCACCGGCTTCTCCGGTGCGGGCACCAACTGACGCCCGTCGCGGCGGTCGAGCACGAAGATGTCGCCGGTCTTTGCCGGAATGTAGATCGCAGGCGTCATGCCGCCGTTAAGGCGCAAATCGACCAGACTGGGCTGCGACGGCATATCCATGTCCCAGAGATCGTGGTGCACGTTCTGGAACGACCAACGCAGTTTTCCGGTCGAGACATCGAGCGCAATCAATGCCGAATCGTAGCGCTCCTTTTCGGGCGAACGGCCGCCGCCCCAGATATCCGGAGAACTCGAGCCGAGCGGCACGTAGACGAGTCCGAGCTTCTCGTCGACCGCCGAAATGCTCCACGAATTGGGTGAGCCGGCCGTAAAATGGTGCGAGGCCGAGGGCATCTCGTTCGGATCGGAATTGCCGGCATCGAAGGCCCAGATCAACCGTCCTGAATAGATGTCGAAGCCACGAATTACACCCGACGGCACGCGGTCGGAATAATTGTCAATGACCGCTCCACCGACGATCAGCACCTTGTCCGTGACGACGGGCGGTGAGGTGCCCTCGTAGAAGCCGAGTGTCTGGATCTCGCTGCCTTGCTTGAGATCGATCTGCCCCTGGTTGCCAAAACCTTGGCAAGGCACGCCGCTCTGCGCATCGAGCGCGAACATCCGCCCGTCGTTGGTCGGTACGAAAATGCGTCCCGCACAATCGCTCGGCGCCGGCGTGCCGTCGGCAGTCACCGCGCCGGGCTTGGTCGCGTGATAGGCCACGCCGCGGCAGGTCATGTGCTGGAACGCCTTGTTGTGCTGGACCTGCGGGTCAAACTTCCAGCGCAGTTTTCCGGTCGCAGCTTCGAGCGCGAACACGATCTGGTGCGGCGAGCAGGTGTAGAGGAGATCACCCACCTTGAGCGGCGTTGCCTGGTTGGTGATCTCGTCGGGGTCATCAGGGCCCTTGTGGTCGCCGGTGCGGAATTCCCAGGCGAGCTTGAGGTCCTTGACGTTGTCCTTGGTGATCTGGCTCAGCGACGAAAAGCGCGTACCGAAGCCGCTGCCGCCGTAGGCCGTCCAGTTCTGGCCGGCAGCGGGCTGGTCCGGTTCGGGAGACGCAATGGCTCCCTTTGTTTCGCCCTCAGGTATCGTGCCGGCAAGATCGCGGCGATCGCTCGTCAGGGAAATGCCGACGGCGATGGCTGCGGCGACCAGCACAAGGCCAAGCGCCCATCGCGCTGCGCGCAAGCGGGGCGCCAGGCGGGAGGCAATGAAGGGCAGCATCAGCCACAAGCCAAGCGGCACGAGCACGTCGCCGCGCGGCGCCAGCGACCAGAAATCGAGGCCGGCCTCCCAGATCGCCCAGGCCATCGTTCCGGCCAGCAGCGCGGCATAGGTCCAGAGCGCCTCGGCACGGCGGCGCGCGAGCAGCCAGCTCGTGAGTAGAAGCATGATGCCCGCGACCAGATAGTAGACGGAGCCACCGAGGGCCGCGAGCCAGGCACCGCCAGCCAGGAGGGCCAATCCCATGATAGCGACGACCACCATGGTGATGGCCAGCAATGGCGCGTCACGGAACCAATTCGTTGAACGATGCGTCGGAGGCATGATGGTTACTTCAGCGTATAGAGAAATGCCGCGATATCCCGCGCGTCCTTCTGCGGGATGCCCATTCGCGGCATGGCATTGCCCGGCAACGCCCTCTGCGGATCCTCGATCCAGTCGGCCATGTTGTCCGGCGAATTGCGGATGTAGCCGGCGATGTAGGTTCGCGTGCCGATCCGATGCAAGGGTGGGCCGACATTGCCTTCGGCGCCGGCGATACCGGGAATATCGTGACAGCCGCCGCACTGGTACTGCTTGACGAGGTCGGTGCCACGACGCGCGTCGCCTATGAAATTGTCCGGACCCGCAGCCTCGCAGGCGGCGGTAGCGGTAGCCAGGAGTGCAGTGACTAGCAATCTTGTGATCGGATTCACCATCGCTGCTCCGCTCGGCCGGTCAGGGCTTCTGGCCGAAATTGAAAGACTTGGTGGCAGACCAGGGATCGGTCGTCGAGACCTGCTCGCTCGGGACTTGCTCGACCTCGGGCGACGGCAGGTTCGCCGAGAAGGTGCGGCCCCATTGGTGGCGCGGCTCGTTGCTGATCTTGCCGATATAGGTGACGAGGTCCCAGATCACGCTGTCGGGCAGCACGCCGCCCCAGGCCGGCATTCCGTTGGGCCGCCCCTGGTAAATCGAGAGAAAGATGTTCTCGGGCTGCGAGCCGTAAGTAAAGGTGTTGTTGCTCAGCGCCGGCCCCATGCCGCCGCCGCCATTGGGTGCGTGACAGCCGACGCAGTTGAAGTTGACATAGTAAGTCATCCCGCGCTGCTGCGCGTTGGGATCGCCTTGCACTGGGTTCTTGATTTGCGGCGGGTCCGGCTGGGCGCCGGGATGGAGGTGACTGACCGGAACCTGCATGAAGACGCCGGGCCTGCCATTGCCGACGCTGCCACCGAAATTCGGGCGGGGAGACAGCGTCGGCATCTGCGCCTCCTGCGACTGCGGCAAAGTCTGCTGCGCCAGCCCCGCGCCATTCGGCACGACCGCCAGCAGCAACGAAAGGGCGCTCGCGCGCAGTACTGGAGCAGACATCACTCATGTCCTCCCGATACCGCAACCGGTTGGTCCACCAGCGGAACGCCGTAACTGCGCAGCAGAGAAGTGATCTCGGACCGGTGTTCGTCGATGAATGCATTCAGTCGGTCGCGCAAGGCGTCGTCGCCTTTGCGCACGCCCATCGCGATGGCGAACTGGAATTGCTGAGGTGCAAAGCGTTCGTAATCCCGGATTGGCGTGACCGTCAGGGGGACGGGAGAGCGCTGGGCGAAATATCCGCCGAGCGGACCCCAGGCTGCGGCGACATCGAGGCTGCCGCTTTCGACGGCTTCGATCAGGCGCGCCGGCGGATCGGCCTGGCGATAGTCACCGTAGATCGAGTAGCCGTGAACATTATCAACGATGCCCTGTTCGCCGAGCGCCTGCGCCGGCGGGGGAT
The DNA here is from genome assembly GCF_055807555.1 of Bradyrhizobium sp. Ken64. NCBI lineage: Bacteria > Pseudomonadati > Pseudomonadota > Alphaproteobacteria > Hyphomicrobiales > Nitrobacteraceae > Bradyrhizobium > Bradyrhizobium sp. Ken64. The sequence goes on from NZ_JBVVPA010000016.1 coordinate 152,912, forward strand.
TGTTGCCGTCATCGCCGATCAGGTGCACGCCGATCGCAAGGTGATGCAAGCGCGGATCGAGCAGGGACGAAAGCTCAAGGTGCTGGTCCTGCCGCGTGACGAACACGTAGCTCGAGCGATAATAGGGCTTCGTCGTCTCGACCAGATCATAGCCGGACGGCACGCCCATGACGACGTCGCATCTGCCGGCTTTCAGCGTGTTACGGATGAAGCCGCGGCGCTGCGCCCACCAGGTGTAGGAGACCTGCTGGCCGAAATGCTCGGCCATCATGGCCGCGAGCCTGTTCTCGAATCCTGCTTCGGCGCTGTTCGAGAACGGCAGATTGTTGGGATCGGCACAGACGCGAAGCTCGCCCTCTGTGGCCGGCGCAGCCGTGGTCGCGAACGCGAGAAGAAGCCCAAGGACGTAGCCGAGGTGATTACTTGGAAGGCGCATGGCTGGTGTCCTCACCATTCGCGCCGCCGAGCTTGAACACCAGCAGCTCGCTGCCGCCAGCGGTGTAGAACGGCAGATCCTGCGTGGCGCCGGTGAAGCCCAGCGCGGCGTTGCGCACGCGCTGATCGACCTCCGCATTGGCGACCACGCCCGGCCAGCCGCCGACGCCCGACAGGATCGCGACGTATTGCTGCCCGTCGGAGCCGCGATAGGAGATCGGTTGGCCGATGAAGCCGGAGCCGGCACGGAATTGCCACAGCACGTGCCCATCCTTGGCATCCACTGCTTTGAAAAGGCGGTCCATGGTGCCGTAGAACGCGACGTCGCCAGCCGTCACCAGCGTGCCGCTCCAGACCGGCAGCTTCTCGTGAATCTCCCAGACCTTCTTGCGCGCGACAGGGTCCCACGCCATGAACTCGCCGCGATAGCCGCCGGGGCCGGCATACATGTCGACGTCGGCGCCGACATAGGGCGTCCCGGCGATGTAGCCGACTTGAGAGGCCTTGAAGTTCATGCAGAGATGCTGATGGGGCACGTAGAGAAGTTTTGTGCGCGGCGACCAGGCGCTGGGTTGCCAATCCTTGGCGCCCGGCGCGGTCGGGCAGATGTTCTCGACGGTCTTGCCGATGAGCGGCGTCTTCTCCTCGTTCGGAATGATCTTGCCCGTCTTGAGGTCGACGCCATTGTATGCGTTCACGAACTCATAGGCGTCCGCCGAGATGACTTCACCGGTGGCGCGATCCATCACGTACATATAGCCGTTGCGGCCGGGGTGGATGAGAACCTTGCGCGGCAGTCCATTCAGCTCGAGGTCGACGAGCACATTCTCGTTGATCTCGTCGTGGTCGAAGAGGTCGTGCGGGTTGACCTGGTAGGCCCATTTCGCCTGGCCCGTATCCGGGTTTCGCGCGAAGATCGATGCGCTCCAGAGATTATCACCGCTGCGCTGGTTGGCGTTCCAGGGGCTTGGGTTGGCTGTGCCGTAGTAGATCAGGTTCAGATCGGGATCGTAGGAGATCCAGCCCCACATCGTGCCGCCGCCGACCTGCCAGCGGTCGGCCGGCCACGTTTTCACGCCGAGATCCTTGCCCTTGAGATTGTCATAGAACGGCTTGAAGTCATCGCCGATCAGCACGTCCTTGTCTGGGCCGGTGGCGTAGGCGCGCCACGTGATCGCGCCGGTGTTCTCGTCGAGTGCGGTGACCCAGCCGCGCACGCCCATCTCGCCGCCGCTGTTGCCGACAAGGATCTTGCCCTTCACCACCACGGGGGCCATCGTGATGGTTTCGCCCTTGTTGATCTCGCCGAGCTTCGTATGCCAGAGCTCTTTGCCGGTCTTGGCATCGATGGCAACGGTGTGGTTATCGAGCGTGTTGAGGAAAACCTTGCCATTGTCGAAAGCGAGCCCGCGATTGACGACGTCGCAGCAGGCAACGCCTGCGGCTGCGGGCTCGGGCTTCGGTGCGTAGGACCATTTCAATTCACCGGTCGTTGCATCGAGTGCGAACACACGGTTGGGGTAGGGGCCCGCATAGGGGCCGACCACATACATGGTGCCGTCCACGACGAGCGGCGCCGCCTCCTGGCCGCGATCGACGCCGACCGAGAACGTCCACGCAAGCTGCAGGAGCGATGCATTGGACGCGTTGATCTGGTCGAGTTCGCTGTAGCGGGTGTTGGCATAGTCGCGCGCCGCCATCGGCCACTGGGCCGGGTCTTTCATCCGGCTAGCCAGATCGGTTTGTGCCGAGGCGGACGACACCACCGCCCAGCAGGCGCACGCCACGCTCAGCAAACGCGTGAGACCACGCACTAACATATGTAAAGATCTCCACGGCAGTGACGAGGCCGTGCTGCGTTGCAGGCCGGTTTACGAACCTACAAACGTTCCGCCTTCGCTTGGTTCCAAATGGTGAGACCGACGAGTTATCTCACGACGTTGCCTGACACGCCGGCGCCGAGGTCGACTGCGATCTGATCCTCTTTGCCGTTGCACTTGGGATGACCAAATCCCGACGGGCTTTTGCCGTCGGGGCCGATGTCATAGATGATCGCGTCCTTCATGTTGGGACTGACGCCGGCGGGCACGCGGTCGAGCCCGAGCTGGTGACGCACGCGCCAGGCCACGTTGTGGTCTGCGCAGGAGCTGTCGCCGCTGACACCGAGCGCGCCCGTGATGCCGTTGCCGTCATAGAGCGCCAGCCCGCCTCCGAACACGATGGTGCCGCCGATCGGCTTGCCCACCATCGGATCGTTGGCCGTGCCGAAATTGTCCGGAGATCCGGCGTATAAGGCTTCCGGGGACGGTGGGTTGCCGAGTGCCGCGCCGAACAGGAATCCGCCGGGCTGGGCACCGGCATACAGATTGGCCGTCGCCATCGCCTTGTCCTTCAGGCTGAACGCATTCGCCGTGTTGGCCTTTTCGGCTGCGATGGCCCGGCTGCCAAGCCACTGATCATCGGCCTTATTACCGCTGTAGGCGACGGCGCAGACGACGCCCTGTCGATCGACGACGGCAGCCCATTCGTTGTTGTCGAGACCTCCGTTGCTCGGGCCACCGCCCGGCTTGACACTCTTCTTGAGGATGTCGGCGAGCTTGTCATGATCGATCGGGCACGACATCCCTTGCCGAGGTTGGTCCTGCGCGTTCAAGATTGCAGGCATCAAAAATGCCGCGGTGAAGATAGCCGTTGCGGCCATGACGGATCGCTTTTTCATGTGAACTCCGTGGAGTGTCGCAGTCGGCAGGCGAACGTCCGAAGAGAAGTTGCGGTTCCTATGCAGCGTCGCTCAGCCCGGATGTTGAAGGAGCGGCAGGTGGGAATGCTCGCCGTTCGCAGTCAGCCACCGATGAGCGAAGAACAACGCAGCCCCCGTGTAGAGTATGCCCATGGGCACCCACATCAGGATGCCGGCGAGTTGCTGGTCCTCCAGTGCCGAGAGGCCGAATTCGCTGGCGAGAGCGCCCTGGCCTGGGATCCACAGCCTCGGCGACACTGTCAGCAGAGCCCCCAGCACACCCGAATGCAAAATCGTAATGAACAGGCACGCGACAGCGATGCCGTCGCGAATTCGTGTGCTACGACCCTGACCGCGGCCATGCAGCAGCACCCACCAGAACAACAGCGCGCTTGCGAAGAAGCTGATGTGCTGGAGACGATGGATGGCCGTATTCTCAAGCGCCCACGCATATAGCGGCGGTGCATGCCAGATCCAGAGCGCTGTGCCATGGAGGGCAGTCGCGCTCAGGGGGTGCCTGACAAAACGCCACGGCCACGCCAGTATCGGCCAATTGAGCATGCGACCAGCAGCCGGGCGCAGCCGGGCTGGCAGACTCCACAGCATTGGCCCATTGATCCGGGCGTACGCCATCAGCGGTGCCGCGACCACCATCAGGAGTTCGTGCTCGACCATGTGCGCGGTGAACAGACGCTCGCCGAGCCAGTGCAGTGGCGAGGTCACGGCCAGCGCGGCCACCAGCCATCCGGTCCAGAATGCGGCCACCTGGCGGAAGCTGACGCCGCGGCCGCCGCCCGCATGATGCCAGAGCCGCTGAGTTCCGACATAGAAGCCGATACCGACGGCATAGAGCGGGGCCATGAGCCAGGGATCGTAGCTCCACAGCGAGCCGGGATCGACATCCGACAGTCCGTGCGCATCGGCCCGCGCCGCGAGCAGTGCAAGCAGCAGTGCTGCAAGGCTCAGCGCAGGCATGGGTTGATCATGAGCGAGGCGGCGAACTGGTTCGCAATCACCAGCGCAAACAGCACGCCGGAGCCGACGCCGACCCAGGCCATGAACGTCCGTGGCCCGCCGCCTTGCGCATCCGTCCATTCAGCCCCCGCGCGGCGTCGAACCGCGCGGGCGGAAATGACAGTGCCCGCGAGCGAGACGACAGCCAGAACCGCACTCATGATCGCGCCGCTGATCCTGGTGTTCTCACAGGAGAAATGCGTCAGCACGTAGATCCCTTGCAGATTGATGCCCCATGCGAGAGGCCCCAGTGCAACACCGGCCCAGTAGAGCAGTCTGGAACGTCCCTCGGCTTCGGTCATAGGCGCGGCACCCAATCGAGCAGGACATAGAGCGGCAGCCAGGCGAGCACGACGAAGTTCCAATAAAACACGTTATCGGTCACGTCGCTGAACCGGCGCGGTTTCGCATGGCGCGTGAACATCAACACCGCCAGCACGACCGTGTCGCCGAGATCCGTGGCAAGGTGAGTCGTGTGTAGACCCAGAATGAGCCATACAACGGAGCCATAGGCTGAATTGTCCCAGCGGGTGTTGAGATGCGCGAACTCGAAGCCGCGCAGGACCAGCAGCGCGATGCCGATCATGGCCATAACGATGAGACCGATCCGCACCTTCGCGAGATCCTGCCGGTGTGCGGCGCGGTTGGTGAACTCGTTCGGGATGATGCTTAGTACATAAATCACCGTCTCGGCCGTCCCCGGCCAGAGATCCGGCGGGGAGGCTCCGATCGGCCAGGTCGGGGTGACTGCGTAGAGATAGAGGTAGGCGCCGATGGCAATGGCAAAGCCCATGCCTTCGAGGGCCATGAAACCCATGGCGCCCCACCACGGACCGCTGCGCGGACCGTAGCCGTAAGTCGGCAGGTCCGAGACGTCGCGGACGATCGTCTGTCTCACTCCTCGTCCTCCTTGCTGCCGGTCGGCCAGAACCAGCCGATCAAGGTCACGGCCATCGGCGGCGTTCCCCACAGCACGGCCCAAGGCGTGAAGATCGACCCGATGAAGAAGATTGTGGTCGCGATCGCCGTGAGCAGCGGCCAGATGTTCGGCTCGGGCGAAGCTTCGCGGGTCTGCGGCTCGGCTTCCGCCAGCGAGGTCAGGAGAACCTCGCGGCGTTCGGCGCTCAGACCCGCGACCACGGGCAGCCTCTCGCTGTCGGCCCACAGCGGATCGCGGTGTTTGACGACCGGAATGCGGTCGAAGTTCTGCGGCGGAGGCGGTGACGAGGTCGCCCATTCCAGCGTCGAGGCATCCCAGGGATTGTCACCCGCAAGCGCGCCCTTGCGCAGGCTGTAGATCACATTAACCACAAGCAGCGCGAAGCTGAGCGCGAACACGAATGCGCCGATGCTGGACAGCAGATTCAAATGAGCCCAGTCCATGTCGGCCGTATAAGTGTAGACGCGGCGCGGCATTCCGATCAGCCCGAGGATATGCATCGGGAAGAACGCGACGTTGAAGCCGATGAAGGCCAGCCAGAAATTCCAGCGCCCGAGCCGTTCGCTGAGCATGCGGCCGGTGATCTTGGGAAACCAGTAGTAGACCGCGCCCACCAGCGGGAAGACGGCGCCGCCGATCAGCACATAGTGGAAGTGGGCGACGACAAAATAGGTGTCGTGCACCTGGGTGTCGATCGGGACCGAGGCGACCATCACGCCTGACAGGCCGCCGAGCACGAAGATTACGATGAAGCCGAGCACGAACAGCAGCGGTGTCCGGTAGACCGGACGCCCGTCCCACAGCGTGGCCAGCCAGCAGAAGATCTGGAGTCCGCTCGGCACAGCGATCAGCATGCTGGACGCCGTGAACAGCCCGGCGCCGAGCTGGGGCAGGCCCGTGACGAACATGTGGTGAACCCAGAGGCCGAACGACAGGAAGCCGGTGGCGATCAGGGACAGGATAATGACGAGATAGCCGATCACCGGGCGGCGCGCGAAAGTGGCGAGAATCATCGACACCATTCCCGTGCCCGGGATGAAGATGATGTAGACCTCGGGATGGCCGAAGAACCAGAACAGATGCTGCCAGAGCAGGGGATGTCCGCCCGACGAGGAGTCGTAGAAGCGGGTGTTGACGAGGCGGTCCAGGATCAGCGACGTCGATGCGACCATGATCGACGGCATCGCGAACATCACCAGGAAGGCCGTCACCAGCATCGCCCAGACGAACAGGGGAATACGGTCGAGGGTCATCCCTGGCGCGCGGAGCTTGAACACGGTCACGACGATCTCGACCGCGACCGCGAGCGCCGCGACCTCGGTGAAGGTGATCATCTGCGCCCAGACGTCGGCCCGCTTGGTCGGTGTGAACTGCAGGCTGGAGAGCGGAACGTACGAAAACCAGCCGACGTCGGGGCCGACGTTGAACAGAAAGGAGATCCACAGAAAGCAGCCGCCGAACAGAAACATCCAATAGCTGAAGGCATTCAGGCGCGGAAAGGCGATGTTCCGCGTGCCAACCATCAACGGCACCAGATAGACGGCGAACGCCTCCATGACAGGCACGGCGAACAGGAACATCATCGTCGAGCCGTGCATCGTGAAGACCTGATTGTACTTGTCGGCCGAGAGAAACGTCTTCTCGGGCCCGGCAAGCTGAATGCGCATCAGGATCGCAAGAATGCCGCCGAGAAGCAGGAAGGCGAATGCGGTCAGGATGTAGCGACGTCCCACAACCTTGTGGTCGACCGACATGAGCGCACCGATAAGTCCAGACGGCGTGCGCCACACTCGCTCGAGCTGCGTCGAAAGCTGAAGGCCGTTCAGGACGTCGTCCCGCAATTCATTTGGTTCAGCGGCCATGCTCACTTGAGCTGCTCCAGATAATGAATGATCGCGATCAACTCGTCCGATTGCAGCGGCATCTTCGGCATGAGGTTGCCCGGCTTGATGTGCTGGGGATCGGCGATCCAGGCGCCGAGCGTCGCCGGGCTATTCGGCAGCGTCCCCGCCGCGATGCTCGTGCGGCTGCCGATATGCGTGAGATCCGGGCCGAGCTGCCCGCCCGCCAGCGTACCGCTGATGTTGTGGCACAAGGCGCATCCGCGCGCCCGGAACAGAGCCTCGCCCTGTTTGCCGAGCTGATCGGTAGGGCTGTTCGCGCTCTGGTTTTCATGGTCGCGCCAGCGGCCGAACTCGTCGGGCGACATCGCGATCACGGCGAATGCCATATGGGCGTGCTGGATCCCGCAGAACTCGGCGCATTGCCCGCGATAGATGCCCGCGTTCTTCGCCGTGAATTGCAGCTCGTTCTTCTGCCCGGGGATCAAGTCCATCTTGCCGGTCAGGCTCGGCACCCAGAAGCTGTGGATCACGTCGGCGGATTCCAGCTCGACCTTCACCGGCTGGCCGGTCGGGATCCGGATCTCGTTGGCGGTCACGAAACTGTGGTGCGGACTGTCAGCCTCATAGCGGACCTCCCACCACCATTGGTGGCCGATGATCTTCAGGATGTGGGCTTTCTCGTCCTTGGCAAAGACGGTGCGCTGACCGGCATAGCTGACAAGGGAGAGGCCGAGCACGATGACGGTGGTTGCAATCCCAAGCGCAAGAATGACGCGCCCGGAGCGTTCCTCGAAGGCCTGGTGAAGATCGAGCGGCCGATCGGCCGCGCGCTTCCGCCGCAACATTCCGACGCCCAAGACGATCACGACAGAGGTCCAGACGATCGCTGCTACAGCGAGGAAGGTGAACAGCGTGTGCAAGATCTGGCCCGATTGCGGCCCCTGAGGGTCAAGCGCCGACTGCCGGCCCGCGCACGCAGCAAGCGGCCACGTCATGCACAACACCAAAACCCTTCGCACCCAGACCGGCATTGACGTTTTGTCGCACTCCGCTTCACATGCGGAACCGGTCAGGCCTACAAAGGTTCCTATGCGCTGATCGGAGCGATTGGCCGAAGAGGGATATGTCCGACATCGATCACCGGACTAAAATGGCCACCCCTTCGCAGCGATCACGATGGCTGCGTCGCCTGCGGCCATCAGCAACAGGACGGCGAGACAGGCGATGATCGCGCCCGGCTGGGCAAGCACGCGCAACTCTCCGAGCATGTGTCGGCTCCAAAAGCACAGCAATGCCGCGATGACCCTGAGGGTTCCTGCGGACGTGCCAGGAGTTGACGTGCGAGCGCCGGAACGAAGGCTCGACATCGCGCGTTCCTGCGACGGATTCGAGGGTTCACGTGCCGCGCTATCATTTCGATCTGGTCGATTCGAAGACCGTTGCAGACGAGGGAGGTGCTGAATTGCCTGACGACATCATGGCGCTGGATGTCGCCGAGGAGATCGCGAAGAGGCTCCTTGCGGTGCGTCCCGAACTCAGAAATCGTCATTTTTCCATCCTGGTCACGAACCAAGAGGGTGAGGAGATCGGCAAGGTGCCACTGGATGTCCTGCACTGAAGCCTTGGTCTGACATGGCATTGAGGATCACGGCGTTGAGGATCGGAGTGATCTCGGATACGCACGGCCTTCTCAGACCTGAGGCCGAACACCGTCTTGCGGGGGTGTCGCATATCCTCCATGCCGGTGATATCGGCGCGCCGGAGGTTCTGGAGAGGCTTTGCCGAATAGCGCACGTCACCGCGATCAGGGGAAACGTCGACGTCGGCAGTTGGGCGAGGCGCTATCCCGAAACCGAAACAGTGCACCTCGGCGCTCGTTGTTTCTACCTCCTTCACGATCTCAAGGCGCTCACCATCGACCCTGCGGCAACCGGTGTGAACGTGGTGATATCAGGACATTCGCATCGGGTGCAGGTCAACACGATCAACGGAGTGCTTTTCCTGAATCCCGGGAGCGCCGGTCCAAGGCGCTTCAAGCTGCCGATCACGCTGGCAACGCTCGATCTGGATGAGAACGGCGACCTGCGGCCCACCATCCATGAGCTCGACGCGTGAACGAGGTACGTGCGTGGCAGCTGTGGCAGCTAGTGGGTATTCGATCTTTGCCACCGTTCCAGATCGATCGGGGGACGCTTTGGGTCGATCTGCTCCTTCTCGGGATTTCCCTGCCAAGGCTGGTCCGTCTGCCGGTGGGTTGGCAAATCGGTCTGCTGTCGCGGATCGTCGGCCGGGGTTTCTCTCGGGTCGTTCTCAGGTGCTTTCGCTCTCGGCATAAGCTGTCCTCTCTACAATTTGTCGAAGCGGCGGCACGCGATCAGCGTACCCCAGCGATGATTGCGGCCACGCGGCGCGAATGCTGATCGACGATGACGAGATCATTCCCGGCGATCAGGTACTGGTCGCCCCAGAACCCGTTCAGAACTTGCGTGACCTCGGGCGGCAAGTCGGCCACCTCGGTCTGGCGTGGCACGGAAGTGCCGATCATCATCTCGAAATTCGGGCGATCCATTGTCGGGCTATGCGCCGATGAGATGATGGCGCGGAGCTGCTCGCGTTGCTGATCGTTGAGGCCAGCCGGCTGGGCGGTCTGCTTCACATCCCGCGCACGGGCGCCGGTCGCGTCCTCATTGCCGGCCGGGTTTTCCTTGGCAGCTTTGCTGACGGCTTCGCGCTGCGTCGGAACTCCCGTGCCCACCGTCGTGGCCGCCGCACCTTTGTCTGCTCCTGTGGAGGGGCGGCCCAGATAGTCCGTTGCCCCGAACATCTGCGGGACGGCGAACCAGACAATGAAACCTACAAACAGAACCGCGGCCACGACCGATCCCGCCATCATCAGCTTCCGGGTTCCGTCCTTCTCCGTTTTCCGCGATAGATCCTTGACCATGAACTGAAAGCCTTCGGTATGAACTGCGGGGTCAACACGGGCAGGAATCCTTCGTTCCTAGGGGCATGCATCAGCATCGATCAGGAACGACCGCCGCCGCATCTCATTGCCAGCGCATGAGGTCGCGAGACCTAAACACGGAGCATGCAATGACCAAAATGCCCCCCGTACCGCCAGAGCAGCGCAGCGACAAGGGACCCGGATCTGATCCTAGAATCGAGACGGACGAAAAAGTCCCCGGCCGTGAGAACTTCGACACGCAAGGACGTCATGGCAACATCAAGCAGAACACGACGAACCAAGGCTACCAGCAGGATCGATGAATGCCACACAAGAACTCAGACACTGAGCGCTTCGGTGGTCCGGGCTCCTCGCGGCAGGACCGCAAGCACCCTGAAAAGGGAGGTCGCGAGCACGAGCGACCTGCGCCCGGAACGCCCACCAACGACCGCAAATCACACGTCTCCGGAGGCGGTGGTGAGCGCGATCAACATCACACGCACGATGATCGTGAGAGGAGCTGAGCAATGGCTAGGAGAACTTCGAGCTTGATGCTGATCGGCTTCCTGGCGACCGCGTCGATAGGGGCCGCGTCGGCGCAGAGTGGCGGCGGCGGTGGTGGTGGTTCGGGAGGATCGGGCGGAGCAAGCGCGAGCAGCACGAGCGGCGGCACCGGCGGTGCTACAAGCCCTGGGTCGGCCGGCGGTGCCTCAAGCCTCGGGTCTGCAGGTCCCGGGTCTGCAGGTCCTGGGTCTGCAGGCCTTGGGTCTGCGGGAGCTACAAACCAGACTGGCGGTGCATCGCCCAGCCTGGGCAATCCAGCCGACACGGCCGCGGCTTCGCGCGGCACGACGGCTACCGGCACGAACACCGCTGGAACGGCCCAATCGACCGGTGGTGGTCCGCGAGGATCGACTACGGTCGGGCGGGCCGGCAATCCTGCGGGAGGAACCAGCAGCGGACGGATCGACGGAACTGCGACACCCGGTCCGTCAATGCCGGGCGACGCCGAAATACGCTCGGAGAACTCTCAGGATTCCCACGTCGATCGGAAGATCAAGAGCATCTGCAAAGGCTGTTAGATAGGCGATCAGGACGCGGGGTTTTCCGGCGTCCAATCGAGGTCGTCCTCGCTTCGAGGTTCGGGGTCGGGCGAGCAGGGCTTGATCTTCAGGTCGTCCTCGAGCCTGGGTTGAGCGCCGCCGCTTTCGACCAGACCAGCGTCGTCAGCCTTTTTCAGGGCTTCCTCTTTCGTTGAAAACATCCGGCTCAGTTTTTCGTCGTCCTTGAACAGGGCATACGCCATATCGGCTCCTCGCGATTCGAATCATCGAAGACTTTGACGGGGCCGACACACACGGCCACCGCCGCTCTTTTGCCGCTGGGGTGAACCTCTAGCCGACTTCCCTGAGATTGCTCAGGATCGCAAGGTGACGCTGAATGATCGGCCGCGACATCTGTGCGACCTGCTGTTCGACGGGGTTGCCGCCGGATCGCAAATAAGACGTGTTGAGCGCGAGCAATTCACGGTGCCCGCGGATCTGCCCCTGTACATACATCCGGTCGAAGGGACCCGACGGTGTGGCCTGAAGACGCTGAAAAAGGGCGGCATGATCCGGCCGCAGCGGTGCCGATCCCGGCGCTGCTCCGAGTGCGCTCGCGACCTGGACCTGTTCGGCGATCTCTGCATTGGCGAAATTGACGATGTCGGGATTGCCGGTGCGCGTCAGGGCGAGGTGACTCGTCTGCATCGCAAACGACCCACCCATGAGGTCGGCCGTTCGAAAATCCCGCTGCGGGACCTCAGCATTATGAAATCTCCAATGTTGAATTCACAAGACGCTGCGACCGTTTCGAACGTTCCTATCATCGCCGTAAACCGCCGAGCGATGCTCCGCCTGATGTTATCGGCATCGTGGCATGAGCCGGCAGGTTAACGCAGGTTATTGGCACGGGAAGCGCGTCATGATCATAGGAACGGCAGCACTGAGGACGGTTTGTCCATCATCCAGATGCCGACCGACGCACGAGTCAATTCATGCAAGACAGCAATTCATCCAGCTTCCCGATTTCCGCGGGTGTCCTTCTCGGGCTTGGTCTGGGCGGGTTTTTCGATGGCATCGTGTTTCATCAGTTGCTGCAATGGCATCATATGTTAAGCGGCTGGTACCCGCTCGACTCCTTCGACAACGTCAAGCTCAACACGACTTGGGACGGTATCTTCCACAGCGCGGCCTATGTTGTTGTGCTGCTCGGCCTGTACGTGCTGTGGCAACGGGCGCGCAGATCCGACATTCACTGGTCGCGCGGCCAGTGTCTCGGCGCGATCTTGCTCGGTTGGGGCATCTTCAATCTGGTTGAAGGCGTGATGGACCATGAGATCTTGAAGCTGCATCGGGTGAATGAGACGGTCCCTGACGAGCAGCGCATCTTCTGGGACATCGGCTTCCTGCTATGGGGTGCGGCCATGCTGGTTGTCGGCGTCGCCGTGGCGCGTGCTTGCAAGCAAGGGAGGGTCCATGCGGAAAGCAGTCTACAGGCTCGCTAGAGAGACCCCGCCGGCTCTGGTCTATGCCATTTTCATATTGCTGCTGGTGCTGGCGATGGCACCGGTGTTTCGCATCGTGCTGTTTGGTGTGTCGCTGGACAATCTCCTGCAACTCCGTTGCTTCAATCCCAACTGATGCGCGGTTATCAACGCCTCATGTCCGTCCGGAGGTAATATGGTCGAGTTCAGGCTTCCGAAACACTCCCGCGTCGAAAAGGGAAGGATCTGGCCCAAGCCGGACAGCAAATCGTTGCGCGAATCCCAGGTCTATCGCTGGAATCCCGACGACGGTCGCAATCCGCGGCTCGACACCTACTTCGTCGATATGAGCGATTGCGGGCCCATGGTGCTGGACGGTCTGATCTGGATCAAGAACAACATCGACTCTACGCTGACATTCAGACGGTCCTGCCGCGAAGGCGTGTGCGGCTCCTGCTCGATGAATATCGCCGGCCAGAACGCGCTCGCCTGCACCAAGTCCATGAGCGAGGACGTCCCGCAAGGCGAGCCGCTGCGCGTCCTGCCTTTGCCGCACCAGCCCGTGGTGAAGGACCTCGTTCCGGACCTGACGAATTTCTACGCCCAGCTCGCATTGATCGAGCCTTGGCTGCAAACCGTGTCGCCCACGCCGCAGAAGGAATGGCGGCAGAGCCATGAGGATCGGGCCAAGCTCGACGGTCTCTACGAATGCATCCTCTGCGCCTGCTGCTCGACGTCTTGTCCAAGCTACTGGTGGAATTCCGAGCGTTTCCTCGGCCCAGCGGCCCTGATCCAGGCGGCCCGCTGGGTCAACGACAGCCGCGACGAAGCGACAGGCGAGCGTCTCGACAAGCTTGAAGACCCCTTCAGGATCTATCGCTGTCACACCATCCTCAACTGCGCGAAGGCGTGTCCCAAGGGCTTGAATCCGGGCGAAGCCATTTCCGGATTGCGCCTCAAGATGGTCGAATGGAAGTTCTGATCGGAGATGGACGCTCCCCGCAGAAAGGAACAATGGCTGCGGCGTAGGCTTATCGACCAAATTGGAGGCGCCCGATGGGCAAGAAACAATTCGCCGCGTTGCCGTTCACGCTGAACAATTCCGAATTGCGCGTGATGCTGATCACGACCAGGCGCAAGGGCAGGTGGAGCGTCCCGAAGGGATCTCCGATGCGCAAGACGGAGCCGCATCGTACGGCTGCGCTGGAGGCGTACGAGGAGGCCGGTCTTGTCGGCGTCACCGCAAAGCGCGCGCTCGGGTCCTTCAAGCATCGCAAGCGGAAGGGTGATCGCAAGCGGACCATGGACGTCGCCGTCTTTCCCATGAGGGTCCACGGGCAGGAGCGCTGGTGGCCGGAAAAGGGAGAGCGCGAAGCAATCTGGGTCTCGCCGAAGAAGGCGAGCCGTCTGGTGCACAAGGCGCAGCTTCGGCGTCTAATCGCACGCTTCGCGGCGCAGACGGAGAAGACCCCCTCCTCACCGTTGGTCGATGCTGTGACTCGAGAAACCCGGGTGCCCTCCAATAATTCAAGGTAGATGAACCAGCAGGCGACCGGACACGCATTCGAGGAGCGACCGCCTCGTGAGGTCCTGGCCGCTGCGGTCAAGCGGCGCTGCGCGATCCTGTTCGTCGGCGCCGGCGTCTCGATCGCTGTCGGCCTGCCGTCCTGGCAATTTCTGATCGACCATCTGCTGGATGACCTTGGACTTGAACGCAACGTGATCGATGGAATGCACGGCGGCTACCAGATGCTGCCGGAGTACTACCGGCTGAAGCGCGGCGGAATTGGCCCGCTCCGCAGCTGGCTCCACCGCAACTGGCGCGTCGACCCGGACAGGATCGCGGCCTCACGGCTCCACCAGCTGATTGTGGAGCTCGATTTTCCGACCATTTGCACCACGAACTACGACCGCAACCTCGAGACGGCATTCGAGGTTCTGGAAAAGCCCTATGCCAAGATCAGCAACGCAAAGGACATTGCAAGCGCCCGTTCCGGCGTCACGCACATCATCAAGTTTCATGGCGACTTCGACGACGATGCCTCGCTCGTCCTGACCGAGACCGACTTCCTCAACCGGCTCGCGTTCGACTTGCCACTCGATATCCGGTTTCGCGCCGATGCCTTGGGCAGCACGCTGCTTTTCATCGGATACAGCATGTCCGATCCCAATATTCGGCTCCTGCTGCACCGTATTTGGCAGAGTTGGGACGAATCCGGGCACCGCCAGGACCGACCAAGGTCCTTTGTTTTCGTCACGCAGCGCAATCCGGTGCAGGAAGCGGTATTGGCGAACTGGGGTATCACCACCATAGCGCCGCCTGACGGCGTCAGCCCGGATGATGGTGTTAGCCGGTTTTTGCTGGACATCCGCCAGCGTATCGACCGAGAGACCTAACGCGGACCCTGGCGCGCTGAAACGCTGATGTCCATTCAAGTCCGAGTTGGTCAGCTCACTAGCGCTCGATCGTGCCGATCCGCCGGATCTTCTTCTGAAGCAGCATCACGCCGTACAGCAGCGCCTCTGCAGTTGGCGGGCAGCCGGGCACGTAGATGTCGACAGGCACGACGCGATCGCAGCCGCGCACGACCGAGTACGAATAGTGGTAGTAACCACCGCCGTTGGCGCACGACCCCATCGAGATCACGTAGCGCGGCTCAGGCATCTGATCGTAGATTTTGCGAAACGCCGGCGCCATCTTGTTGGTGAGCGTGCCCGCGACGATGATCACATCTGACTGGCGTGGCGACGCGCGCGGCGCGAATCCGAAGCGTTCGGCGTCATACCGCGGCATCGACATCTGCATCATCTCGACCGCGCAGCAGGCGAGCCCGAACGTCATCCACATCAGCGACCCGGTTCGCGCCCAGGTGATCAGCTCCTCCGCGCTTGCCGTGAAGAAGCCCTTGTCCGCAAGATCGTCGCGAATCGTCATGAAGAACGGATCGGAAGCGTTGTCCGGCGGTCCCTCACCGGGCCGGCCAAATCCGGGCCTGCCCGGTCCAGGCCGGCCAAACGAAGGACCTGAGTTGCTGACGTGCGGAGAGCTGCCTGTCATTCTTGTCCCTGAGCGCTGCGGTCGTTCGGCGATGCGACCACCCGCTCCGGGAAACAGCCATTTGTATGCGGCGTTCCTGCGGCGGCAAGGGGATTTGTGTTCTGTTATCGCAGGTTAGCTTCGGGTCCGGCGGCCGGGCCCAACGTTGGCATCACGGATCACCCTAGGAACGATCCACCGAAACTGCGGTTGGCGGCAACAAGGCCCATGAAATGGAGAACATGAAATGACGAACGCAGCCCGCGATACATTCGTAGTCGGATTACGTAATGCGCATGCGATGGAAGTGCAGGCGCGAGAGCTGATGGAACGTCAGTCGGAACGACTGGACGAATATCCCGAGGTCAAGGCCAAGGTCGCCGCCCACCTTCAAGAGACCAACGAGCAGCTGAAGCGCTTGGAGAGATGCCTGGAAGCCTGCGGCGAGAGTACCTCCAGCCTCAAGGATACGACGCAATCCATGATGGCGAACATGCAAGCCATGGCACATTCAGTTGCCGGCGACGAGATTCTCAAGAACACATTCGCCAACAATGCCTTCGAGAATTTCGAGATCGCTGCCTACAAATCTTTGCTCGCCCTCTGCGGCGCCGCTGGGCTCGCGGAGGCCAAGGAGCCGCTCGAGACATCGCTGAAGGAGGAGCAGCGCATGGCCGCCTGGATCGACTCAAACGTCGAGAAGGTGACAATGGAATATCTGGCGCATCAGCGCCAGGCAGCCTGATCGTACTCCATCGCCATCACGGCGAGACCGCCGGTCCCGTCTGGTGCGAGACCGGCGGGTTCGGCCGCTAAGGTTGCCTGCGCTCTCATATGGGCTCGCAGGACCGAAACCCTCTCATCCGCGTTTTGCTGTCATGGCGCACATCATCTTCAGCGACTACCGCAATCCTGCTGCCGAACAGGCCTATGAGATCGCATGGGACTTTCTCGCCCGCAGCGGGGCGATCCACGATGAGTTCGAGGCGTGCGTATTTCTCGCCCAGCGCATCACCATGATGGTCGAGGAAGGCCAGGAAAACCGGATCCGGATGGCCAATCGCGCGATCTCCGAATACCAGTACCATCTCGAGAACTTCTGCAAGCGGGCCCGCGGCGCGGCTGCTTCACGGGCTTGAGAGCTTGCGAGGGCCCGTGGGTGCTTTCCGCTGATCACTGCCGATCGGCGATCGTCAGCTGGCCGCGTGCCCCGGTACGTCCGCCCCTGCGCGGTGCAATGGCAGGAACGAGTGCCGGCGCTTCCCCGGCCATGCGCATGGCGAAATAGGCGATCGTCGCCCTGAGACCGTCTTTGAGCGCCACGCGCGGGCGCCATCCCAGCGCTCGAACGGCTGTGTCGATCACCGGTTTGCGGCGCTTTGGATCGTCCTTGGGCAACTCCTCGAACCGGAGCGGGGAAATTGAGTCCGTGTACGCCAGCACGTCGCGCGCAATAGCCTCGATGGTGACCTCGTGGGGGTTGCCCAGATTGCACGGACCGGTAATCGAGGATGGACTCTCCATGAGCAGCTGGAGGCCGCGCACGAGATCGTCGACGAAACAGAAGCTCCTGGTCTGCGTACCACCTCCATAGATCGTGATCGGCTCTCCGCGAAGTGCCTGCACGATGAAGTTGGAGACCACGCGTCCGTCATTCTCCAGCATCCGGGGCCCATAGGTGTTGAAGATGCGCGCGACCTTGATGTCGACCCCGTACATGCGATGGTAATCGAACATCAGCGTCTCCGCGGCCCGCTTGCCCTCGTCGTAGCAGGCCCGGGGTCCGATCGGATTGACGTTGCCGAGATAGGTTTCGGGCTGGGGATGGACCTCGGGATCGCCGTAGACTTCGCTGGTCGATGCCTGCAGCACCCGGGCGCCTTTCCGCTGCGCGAGCTCCAGCATGTTGATGGTGCCGAGCACGCACGTCTTCATCGTGCCGACCGGATCTTTCTGATAGTGACGGGGCGACGCCGGGCAGGCGAGGCTGTAGATCCGGTCGATGTCGCCCTCGATCTCAGCGGGATCGCGCACGTCGTGTTCGATGAAGCGAAAGTTCGGATGATTGAGCAGCGGCCGGATGTTGTCGATCGTTCCCGTAAACAGGTTGTCGAGGCAGATCACGGTGTGGCCGTGCTGCAGAAGCGCGTCGCAGAGGTGGGATCCGATGAAGCCGGCGCCGCCGGCCACCAGAACGGTGGGAGAGCGGCGGGACGCGTTGATGCGGGTCTGAAGTGTCATGGTGCTCTGCCTTTCAGATTTGAGCGACCTGCATGGGACGCGAGGCGGGAAGTTGCGGGGCTTTCCGGCGGCGACGCACCGATGCCTCGGCGTAGTAGGTCTCCACTTGCCGGGCGCGATGGTCGGAGGTGTGGTCGGCCAGAACGCGGCGCCGTGCGTTTTCCGCGATCGTGCGCCTTTGCTCCTCGGGCATGTCGCGCAGGATCTCCATGACGTCGCGGGGGCTCGATGCGAGCAGGATTTCCCGGGAAGGCTCGAAGACGGTCTCGATTCCAGGCCACCGGTCCGAGATGACGGGCGTGCCGCACGCGGCCGCTTCGAACAGCCGAACGCTGGGCGAGAAGCCGAGCGCGCGCATGTCGGCGCGGGTGGCGTTTAGCGTAAAGCGTTGCTCTGCGTAAAAGTCCGGATGATGTTTGGGTGTAAGGTGCTCGATCCGGGCGACATTGGCAGGCCAGACCACCTCATCGGGATATTGCGCGCCGGCGACGACGAATTGCTGGCGTGACAGAGTGCGAGCAGGGGCGAGCAGCAACTGCTCCAGAACCGGCTGCCGGTCCTCGCTGTAGGTTCCGAGATAGCCTAGTGCCCATTTCTGCTCCGCGCGTTGCGGCGCGTAGATGTCGGTGTCGGCACTGCAATACAGCACCCGAGCTAGCGGACTGCCATAGTTCTCCTCGATCATGCCGGGCACCGGGCCGCCGGCAAAGGACAAATAAAGGTCGAAGCGCGGGATCATCGCAGCGGACAGGTAGTCCAGGCCCTGCTCGAGCTTCGCAAGCGTGACGGGCGTGTCGATGTCGTAGAAGGCGGTAATCCCCCGGGCATGGGTCGTGATCCATTCGGAGATCGCGATGCCTTCGGGCACGTAGGAGCCGATGACGACCAGATCGGCATCCCGGATCATCTTTCCGAAACGCTGCGGGATGTCCTTCAAGGATTGATAAAGCTCGACAGTCCAAGCGGAAGGCTTGGCAAGATCACGATGCTCGCGATACCAGGGGACGTCGCGTTCCAGAAATGTGACCTGGTGACCTCGTCGTGCCAGGGCTTCGATCAGGGCGCGGTAGGTCGTGGCATGGCCATTGCCCCAGGACGAAGTAACCGAAAGACCGACGACGACGATATTGAGGTTCATTCTGCTGCCTCGATTCGCGAATTGCTTGCGGCAAAGAGATTGTTGAACTGGCGCGCGCGCTGCCGGTAGGTGTGATGGCTCAGAATGCGCGCACGAGCGCGCGCTGCGATCGCCTGGGCCCGGTCGGAGCGCAGTGCGGCAAGATGCTCTGCGACCTCCGCCCTGCTCGCGGCCACCAGCACCTCGCGATCTGGCTCGAGAAAATGATCAATGCCGTCCCACTGGTCGGTGATCAGGCAGGCTCCGGCACCAATGGCTTCGAACACGCGTGTTGGCGGCGAGAAGCCGTAGCGCGCCATGCTGTCGCGATTGACGTTCAGCGTAGCCAGACCGGAGCCGAAGAAGGCGTTGTGGTCGCCGGTGCCGACATGCCCGACCTTGCGCAGATTGGCTGGCGTGTCTTTGGAGTCCCACCCCGATCCACCGAGCAGGAACGTCTTGTCCGGCAATTGGCGTGCGACATCGATAAAGAACCGCTCGACGCGTTGCTCGCGATCAGGGAGGCGATTTGCCAGCAAGCTCAGATCGCACGCGAAGTGTGGATTTGGCGGAGCCGGAAAGTGTGTGGCGGGGTCGAGCGCATTGTAGATCGGCACGCAGTCCCGCGCGCCGATGCCGCGATAGGCGGATACGACGGCATCGCCGCCGCCATAGGTCAAAACCATGTCGTAGGACCGGATCGCATGGCGCAGATGATGGTCTGGATTGTCCGCCACCGACTCCAGCGTCGCGGGGGCATCGACGTCCCAGTAGATGCGCATTGCATTCGACGGAATTTCGGCGACCGCGTTCTCCAGTTCCCGATCGAAGACACCGACGCCGCTGGCCTTGACCAGCATGTCGGACGACCGTGCGGCTTCGTCGAGCGAGCTTCGCCAGCCGTCGGGCGTCGCGGCATAGACCACCACCTCCGCCCAGTCGGGATCGTCGATGTCGCGATGGGCCTGGCGCTCGAAAGCATCGGGCTCGAAGAATGTGACGTCGTGGCCGAGGGCGGCAATCTCCTTCAGCATGCCGCGGTAATAGGTGGCGGCACCGTTCCAGTAGGATGAGACGAGGCTGGATCCGAAGAAGCAGATCTTCATGCGGAGGCTCCGAGATATCGCAAGGGCTGTGTGGCGTGGCCTGAGGCCCTGAGGTCCTGCACGATGCCGACTAGCTGCTCCGCCCGGTGACGGCAGGTGTGACGCTCCTTGATTGTCCGGAGTCCGGTCTCCACGGTAGCGGACCATAACTCCCGGTCATCGAACAGCGTACGAAGCGCCCGCTTCATTTCGGTGCCGTCAGCGGCGCTCAGATAGGCACCTTCCGGGAACAGGCCTTCCGCGTCTGACCAAGGGGCCGAGACCAGTGGAATGCCGCACGCCATCGCCTCGAAGACGCGAATGGTTGGAATGCCCGGAAGCAAGCGGACATAGGGGCCGCGGGGAACGTGGACAGTCGCGCGCGCGCCGGCGAAAGCAATGGGAGCCCAGTGTGCGGGCAGCCAGCCGCCATACCGAATGCCTGCCGCCTGAATGGTCGCGAGCGCCGCGTCCGAATAGCGGACGCCATAGACCCCCGCGCGCAGCTTCAACTCGGCCACGGGTTCGACCAGAAATTCGTTGAGCTCGGCGCTGCGTTCGCCGTCGCCCCAATTGCCAATCCAGACGACATCGTCGGTGCGCTCGATATCTGGCAGCGGATGGTACAGGGCGATGTCGGCCGCCTCGTGCCAGGTGAAGGCCCGGTCGGCCCAGCCGAGCTTCAGATAGATTTGACGAAGGATCTCTCCGAAGGCGAGCACACCGTCGAAGCCGTCGAGGTCGAATTGCGCAAGTTCGTCCGGTGAGCTGACGGCGCGATGATGGGTGTCGTGGAACAGCAGCGTGAACGGAGCGCCGTGAGCCCGTCTCGATCCGATGTCTGCGATCAGATCAGGCGAATTCCATTCGTGGACGACGACGAGATCGGCGCCGTGCAAGGCTTCATCGAGATCAAGGGCGGCGTCGTAGCGACGGATACCGATGCCGGGAAACAGCATTGGAATATCCTCCATCGTCTGACTGCCACCCTCGCGGATCGCATTCAAGCGGCTCCAGCCGTCGATCGGCTCGAACACGACGACCTCATGACCCAGCGCGTGAAGTTCGCGGGCATAGCCGCGCAGGAAATGGGCATTGCCGTTGTTCCAGCAGGAGGTGAACGCGTGGTAGAACAGAACACATTTCATGCGCGTACCTCCATGGGGGCGGGCGCCTGATGGACGGCAAGCAGCTCCTCGTAGAGGCTGAGATAGGCGCTCGTGGTTCGGGTCAGCGAGTAGGTCAGGGAATGCTCAAAGGCGGCACGTTGCAGCCGCACCCGCTCGCGATCGTCGGTGCACAGACCTGCGAGTGCTCGATGCAGCGCCTTGCTGTCGGTGGGATCGACGAACAGCGCGGCCTCGCTCCACAATTCCCTGAAAGTGGGAATGTCGGATAGGACGAGCGCACATCCCGCCGCCGCGGCTTCCAGAACGGAGAGGCCGAACGGCTCGTAGAGCGCGGGGCTGGCGAAAATGGCGGCGTGCTGCAAGTGCGCGCGCATGGCTTCGTGAGGCAAATGCCCGAGCCAGGTGACGGAAGCGGAAGGGCGTTCATCCGCCGGCCCGGCGACCTGAACGGGCCAGTCCAGCCCAGGCGCTGTAGCCGCCAGGACCTCGATGTTCTTGGCGCGGTCCCAGAGCCGGCCCGCCGCAAAGATCATGGCTTGCTTCCGTCCTGCAAAACCGTGAGGACTAATTCCATTCCAGATCACGACGCCGCGCGAGCGAGGCCGATAGATTTCCGCAATGTCATCGTGGAAGGACTGGCTGGGACAAACCCAGGCCTGTGCCGTGTCGAGTGCGGCCGTCACTCGTTCGGTGTAGCCGCGCCATTTCGGTTCGCCGAGCCAGCTCGTATCGCGGCAGGCGAGCCCCCAGGAGTTGACGCAGGAATGCGCGACGACCACCACCGGAGCGCGCCAGGCGAAGGTCGCCTCGCGAAAACTGTTGAGGTGAACGACGTCAGGCCGCATTCCGGCTTCGAGCTTCGCAAGGACGCGCCTGGCCTGGGCCAGATCTTGTCCTTCCGGGTCCTGCCATTCGAGTGCAAGGTCCGTTTCGATCAGGCGGACCCGCGAGCCACACAGCATCTCAAGCTGGCCGGCCCGCGCGCGCGGGCCCATCGTCACCAGGGTGACGTCGGCGCCCTCCGCAGCAAGGGACGAAGCAAGCGATGACGAGTAGGTCCAGACGCCGCCGACGGTATCGGTCGTCATCAGGATCCTGAGCTGCGAGCTGCGGCTCATGATGCCACCTGCAGTTCGAGAGCCTCGAGCGGGACCGGGCGATCGTTCTGCACGTCGCTGAACTGATCGAACATCGCGAGATAGTGCCGGTGCGCGCGCTCCCAGGCGAAATCGTCGGGCTCGCCCCACAGCTTTCGATAATCCGGCGAGCCCGGATAGGGATACAGCGGGACCGGATCGTTTGCCCAGATGCCGGCGTCCTGCATGGTGCGGCGCCAGCGCTGCACGACGGGGTCCTCGTCCTCGGGGACTTCGATCAAATTGGCCTGCACGAAAGGAACGTGACGGCGCGCTTCAACCAGCCGTTCGGCAAGCTGGTCGGTCGTCATCTTGCAGTTCTTGGCGAGCGCGGCGCGGCCCTCGACCGTAAGACTCTCGATGCCGGCTTCGATCGAGACGCAGCCGGCGCGGCCGAGCAGAGCCAGCATGTCCGGCTTCCAGAGGTCGATGCGGGTCTGCACCCCGAACTTCAGCCCGCGTGTGGTCAGCCCTTCCAGCAGTTCCGCGTTCGGTAGGAAAATCTCGTCGATGAAATAGACATATTCGATGCCCTGATGACGCAGGCCATCGATCTCTTCGAGAACGATGGAGGGAGGCCGCTTGCGGTAGGCGTTGCGGAAGTTCTCCTTGGCGCAGAAGGTGCAGTTGTACGGACATCCCCTGGACGACTCGACCTCGGCGCCGGGCGCCTGCGGCTCGGCTTCGAAACGGTGGTGGTGATGGTGGTGCCGCCGGATCATCTCCTCCGGCCAGTCGAGCGGCGGCTGATCCTTGAATGCGACCGCCTGCGGGCCGCCATTGACGCGGAGCGATGCGCCATCGGCGAAGCACAGGCCCGGAAAATCCCGCTCGCCATTGGCCAGACGCAGCAACGATGCCTCGCACTCGCCCATCACGACGATGTCGGTGCCGAGCTTTCGAAGCGCGGCCCTTGGCACTGTCGAACCGTGGGGACCCACCGCGATGAGGATCGGAGCCAAGTCGCGCACCGCCATCGCAAGCTCCTGCGGAACGCGGAGCTCGGGAGGGGCACAGCGCCAGAACAGATAGGTCGGTGCCGTCGTGATGACGATCTGGTCGGGGCCGAACGCGCGCAGCTCGGCTTCGATATCGGCGAGGGAAAGATCGAACATGTGGGCGTCGAGCAGCAGCGTCCTGTGCCCGGCCGCCTTCAGGTAATGCTCAGAGATCCCGAGTTCGAGCGGAAGGTGAGGGGATCGGCAGCCGAAATAGATGCTGCCGCCAAAATCCCAGTTTGGGTTGATGAGGGCAACACGCATCATGCCAGCGCCTCGCGATTGCCTTGTGACGATCCGAACCTGCCGTCTAGCCAGGTGTGAAGGGATCGCAGACCGTCTGCGAGTGAAACCTGAGGGGCCCAGCCGAGCGCGTTGGAGAGTGCGCGCGTGTCGGTGACGTACCAGGGCTGATCCCCGGGCCTCCAATCGGCAAAGCGATAGGCCACCTTGCGGCCGGTCAGATCGGTGATGCGGTCGATCAATTCCAGCAGACTGATCGCGTTGGCCGGACCGCCGCCGAGATTGAAGACGCGTCCACGGGCGAGCGCGATGCCATCGAGCACGGCGAGCCAGGCCGAGGCCGCGTCGGAGACGTGAAGCGCATCGCGGACCTGATGGCCGTCGCCATAGATCGTCAGCTCTTTATTGCGGATGGCGCTCAGCAGGAAATGCGCGATCCAGCCCTGATCCTCGGTGCCGAATTGGCGGGGCCCATAGATGCAGCTCATCCGCATCACCACGGTCTGCAGGCCGTAGACCCGCGCATAGTCATGAACGTATTGATCCGCCGTTCCCTTGGAGCATCCATAGGGGCTGTAGAAGTCGAGCGGCGCATTTTCCGAGATGCCGGGGGCGAGCAGGCCGCTTGTCGGCGTGTAGCGGCGGCCGGTGAGCGCGATGTCGCCATCGTCGATCAGGCGTCCGTAGACCTTGTTGGTCGAGGCGAACACGATCGGCGCGGTGTTGTTGTGGAGCCGCACGGCTTCGAGCACGTTCAATGTGCCACGCGCATTGATCTCGAAATCGGCGGCCGGATCGCTCACGCTGTCGGTGACGGCGACCTGCGCGGCCAAGTGCAGCACGGCGCGGGCTTCGCGGACGGCGTCGATCACCGGGATCGGCTCGCGAATGTCGGCCACGGTGATTGTGACCCGGTCGCCATGCCGGGACTTCAGCCACTGCGCATTCTCCCGCACGCCGGCGCGGGCGAGATTATCCAGGATCAGAACCGGCTCGCCGCGCTCCGCCAGGCGGTCGGCGAGGTTGCAGCCGATAAACCCGCAGCCGCCGGTGATCAGGACCGGTCTGTTGTCTCGTTCACTCATCACGCGACCAATCCTCGTTGCTGCAGCTCCCTGGTGGCTCGCTCGGCCTGATCGTCAGCGATCTGGTCGGCGAGATACTCCGCCAGCTCTTCGAGCCCATCCCTGAATGCGACGCGAGGTTCGAAGCCGAGCACGTCGCGGGATTTTCCCATGTCGGCGAAACAGTGCCGGATATCCCCGGCGCGATATTTCCGCGTCAGCTCGGGCGCAATGTCGCGGCGCCCCATGACTTCGGCCAGATCCTCCGCGACCGAGAGAATGGTGCGGCTCTGGCCGGAGCCGACGTTGAAGACGTCGTGCGCGTGCTCCGCCTCCAGCGCCATTCGGCAGGCGCGGGCGACATCATGCACATGGACGAAGTCGCGGCGCTGCCGGCCGTCCTCGAAGACGAGGGGAGGGCGGCCGTTGAGCAGCCGGGCGGCAAAGATGGCCAGCACACCGGTATACGGATTGGACAGGGCCTGACGCGGCCCGAACGCATTGAAGAAGCGTAGCGCCACGGTCGGGATGCCATAAGCTTTTCCCGTGATCAGGCACATGCGCTCCTGCGCATATTTGTTGAGCGCATAGATCGAGCTCAGCGAAGGCTGCTTTGTCTCCGGCGTCGGGACGGGATCGAGCGGGTTGCCGGCTGCATCGCGCAGCTCCCAATCGCCGCGGCGAAGCTGCTCGACCGCCCGCTCCTCGCAGGCGACCACACTCTGATCGGCGCTCCGGTAAAGACCTTCGCCGTAAATGCTCATGGACGAGGCCACCACGAGCCGCGCGACCGGGCGTTTGGATAGTGTTTGCAACAGCACGGCGGTACCGAGCTCGTTGGTTCTGACATAGGGTTCGATGTCGTACATGCTCTGGCCGACGCCGACTGCTGATGCGAGATGCAGGACCATGTCGGTGCCGCGCAACGCATGATCGACCGCGTGAGCGTCGGTGACGTCACCGACGACGAGCTCCGCGTCTTTGGCAAGGTAGGCGGGACGCTGGCGGTTGCCTCCGTGGACCTGCGGCGAGAGATTGTCGAGCAGCCGGACTTCATAGCCGGCCGCCAGCAGCGCGTCGGCTGCATGCGATCCGATGAATCCCGCACCTCCAGTGATCAATACTCGCGTCATTCACCGCTCCGTGCCGCCGTGAGATCGATCCTGCGGGATCAATCCGTGATGAGAATGAAAGCGCGCTGCTGTTCTGGTCGGGCGACCGGCGCGCCAGTCACATTTGGGAGTAGAAGCGATGCAAGGAATGTTCGTTCCTGCGAAACCTACAAACGAATATTTCTCTAACCTGGATCAATAACCCAGGTGAATCTGCCGGGTGCAGCGGGCTAGAAATGCAAGCCGTGAACCGGCGCCTGCAGTTCGAGATGGCTCGCAACCGTCGCGCCGATGTCCGCAAATCCGGCGCGCTTGCCGATCGGAGAAGTTGACCGGGGGCTCCATGCCAAAATCGGCACTTGTTCCCGCGTGTGGTCGGTACCGCTCCAGGTCGGGTCGCAACCATGATCGGCCGTGATGATCAGGAAATCATCGTCGCGCAGGCGGTTCAGCAGATCCGGAACGCGCGCATCGAATGTTTCGAGCGCCGCTGCATAGCCCGCGACGTCGCGCCGATGGCCGTACAGCGTGTCGAAATCGATGAAGTTGGCAAACAACATCCCGCCCTCCGCGAGAGAGGCCAACCCATCGAGCGTGGCATCGAACAGCGCCTGATTGCCATCGCCGCGCAGGTTCCTCCCAGTCCCGCGATGGGCGAAGATGTCATCGATCTTGCCGATCGTGACGATGTCACGGCCTGCGCTTTCGGCAAGATCGAGGATCGTCCGTTCCGGCGGCGGAACGGAAAAGTCCTTCCTGTGCGCTGTTCGCTTGAAGTCACCTGCCGACGTGCCGATGAAGGGACGTGCGATGACGCGGCCGATGTTGAGGGGGTCGACCAATCGGCGGGCGACGCGGCAGACCTCATAGAGGCGTTCGAGTCCGAACGTCTCCTCGTCCGCTGCGACCTGAAACACGCTGTCGGCCGATGTATAGCAGATCGGTTCGCCCGTTCTGATGTGACGCTCGCCGAATTCCGCGATGATCTCGGTGCCGGAGGCGTGGCAGTTCCCGAGGATGCCGGGCAAACGAGCCTGTTCGCACAGGCTCTCCATCAAATCGCGCGGGAAGCACGGCTTGGTTCTGGGAAAATAGCCCCAGTCGAATGACACCGGCACGCCGGCGATCTCCCAATGGCCGGATGGCGTGTCCTTGCCTTTGGAGATCTCGCTCGCGCAGCCAAATCGCGCCTGCTCAGGCCGGCCGTCGAGCCCCGGCGGTACGCGCCCGGTGGCGAGACGGCAAGCCTGCCCAAGTCCGAGCGCAACCAGATTGGGAAGCCGAAGCGGCCCCTCCCGGCGCGGTCCGTCGGCATTTCCGGCCATGCACATCTCAGCAATGTGGCCGACGGTATCGGCACCCTCGTCGCCGTAATTGACGGCATCGGGCGCGGCGCCGATCCCGACGGAGTCCATCACCAGGATCAGGGCACGCATGTCGGCTCCGAGATGGCCGGGCGCGAAGACGCTGCCGACGGCGCGAGCCCGGTTTTCGCGCAATAGCGTTCGACCATCTGTGCGCAGAAATCCGCGAACTCGTTCACGTCGAGCGGCGGGCTGGTGTGATGAGGCTCGATACCCCGATGTTCCGGGGTGAAGCAGAAGGTCACTGTGACCTGAAACTCGGCCAGCGCGTCCATCTGCCGATCGAACCAGTCGAGCGCGTTGGGACGGAAGCTGTCGGCCCAGGACAGGCCGGTCCTGAGATGCTGCACGCCCAGCCGGCGCATCCAGCGCACGGCGTCATCGAGGCGGTGGTCCTCGAAGTGAAACCACTGGCACAGGCCCATCGCAGGTGCATATTGGCCGAACAGGTCCACCGAGGCTTTCGGGGTTCCGTCCTCGCGCAGCAGCCCCATGTGGAAGTGCCGATAGTACGACGAGCCTTCAGCTTCCTTGTGCCGCGTGGTTGCCTCCCAGCTCGAAGGAAGATCGTAGAGGCTGTACCAGTGAATTCGCGGCGCCCGGCCGATCAAC
This sequence comes from Bradyrhizobium sp. Ken64, assembly GCF_055807555.1. NCBI lineage: Bacteria > Pseudomonadati > Pseudomonadota > Alphaproteobacteria > Hyphomicrobiales > Nitrobacteraceae > Bradyrhizobium > Bradyrhizobium sp. Ken64. The sequence continues at coordinate 180,495 of NZ_JBVVPA010000016.1, forward strand.
AACTCCGCCGTTCGGGTCATTCCCCAGGCCTGCACCTCCTCGGCACCGAAGGACGAGACTCCCACCTCGCTCACCCACACCGGCAGGGAAGTGACGGCCTTGATCTCGTCGATCTTGGCCGGCCATTCCGCGATCTGCCACAGGTTCCAGTCCAGCGGAAAGCCGTGCACGGCCACGGCATCGACATGATCGAGCACGCCGCGCGCCTGCATATTGCGGATGAAGGACGGATCAATCGGCGATATGCCGCCAAGCACGCGCGGGAGCGTGGGATGCGCGCTGCGGATCGCCTTTCCCGCAGCGAGCGCCAGGTTTGCGAACATGGTCCAATCCGGATCGATCAGGATGTCCCAGTGCGACTTGTTGTTGGGCTCGTTCCAGATCTTGGCGGCTTCGATCATCGGCCGGTCTCCCGCGACGGATAGACCGGACCTTCCGCCTGCGGCCTTGTCACCCGCTTGCAGAGATAGACTTCCTCTTCCGGATGCGCTGCGATCGCAAAGCCGGCGCTACGCAGCATGGCTTCGGCGCAGGCGCGGTTCGGCACCCACCAATTGGTGGGGTCGTCGGCATATTTGTTCTCGATGAAGTGCAGCTTTGGATAGCCCGGGGAATCGAACTGATCGGTGGTCCAGAAGTCGTAGTTCTTGTCGAGGGGATCTACGCGGCTGTCGCCGCGCTGCATCGACTGGAACAGCAGGAGATCGCCGGCGACGTGCTCGTGGATCAGGTCGAGTGCCAGCAGAGGGTGCCGCAGGTGATAGAGCACGCCCATGAAGATCACGAGATCGAACTTTTCGCGGAGTTGTCCGACATCATAGGCTGACATCTTGCGGAATTCGATCCTGAGCCCGTTCACCTCAGCCGCGAAGCGCGCTTGCGCGAGATATTCGTCGTCGGTGTCCAGGCCGAGAACGCGCTCGGCGCCGCGCCGCTTCATCTCCATGGCGTAGAAGCCGGCATTGCAGCCGATATCGAGCACGGTCTTGCCTTCGAGACGGTCCGGGATGATTCCGGAGAAGCGGCGCCATTTCACGTTGGGGTAGTCGCCGAGAAAGTGTGAAGGCGCGGTCGGCACGCCGTTCAGGTCCAGATTGTGAAACCATGGCCCGAGGGCATCGACGCGCTGGCGGATTTCCTCGCGGGAGAGGGCGCCACTGCTCATGCGGTCACTCCATTGTTCATTGCGTGGGCCGGGCGGGCGGCCTCCGGCGAACCGCCGGCCAGCAGTCGAGAGCGTCCGTTCCCGGCGGAGCTTTCCGCGAGCAACGCCATTGCCGTCCGGTAGCCGTCGATGGTGCCGACGTCGACATAGGATTCGCCGGCCTTGACGCCGAAACCCTGGCCGCCGGCCGCGATGTAGGCATTGACGAGTGTCCCGAAATATTCATCCCGGCGCTCGCGCTTCGTCCACAGCGACTGGAGCTCGCGAAATCCGTTGCCGGACATCTTGAAGGCGCCCCATATCCATTTCGACGCCGCATCCGGCTGCTTGACCTGGATCTCGGTGACGCGGTCGCCGTCGAGCACGACGGCATCGAAGAACTCGGGGTGCTCGACTGGAAACAGCAGAAACGACAGGTCGGCGGCCGGCAACGCCTGCAGCGCTGTCTTTGGGAACCAGACGGTGTCCGGAAGTCCGACCAGGATGTCTTCGTCGTGGCCGACCACCGTGCCCGCCCTGAACACGGCATCGCACAGCCCCGACGCATCGGGCTGCACGACATAGGCGAGCTGGGCGCTGCCGTAATGATCGCCGAAATATTCGAGGATGTCCGATTTGCCGGGGGAGATCACGAAGCAGATCTTGTCGGCCCCCCCAAGGATCAGCCGCTCCAGCAGATATTCGGAGACGGCGCACGGACGGTCGACGCCATCGTCCCGTTGGCTTCCGACCGGAAGCAACTCCTTGGAGAAGGCGAGCGGCTGGATGCGGCTGCCGCGGCCCGCGGCCGGAACGATGCCCCACATGATCAGGCCTCCTCGGGTTGCTGTCGGCGAGCGCCGAGGGATGCCGTCTGCTCGAGCAGCAAAATCAATTCGGCTGCGCGCTTGTCGGATGTGTGCTGATCCATGGTCCGTTCATATGCGCGCCCGGCGATGTGCTGAAGCTCGGCGTCGGCCATCGTCAACGCAGCAAGTGTGTCCTTTGCATCGCGTGCGATCAGGATCTCCCGCCCGGGTACAAAGAATTCATCGAGTCCCGGCCAGTCGTCGCTGAGGAGCGGGGCCTTGCAGGCAGCAGCTTCGAACAGGCGGCCGGAGGGGCACCAGCCCATCTCCGCCATGGCCCGGCGCGTCACGTTGAGTGTCAGCCGGGACGACGCAAAGAACGACGCGTGCTCCGACGGCGGCAAGTGCTGCACGAAGTAGATGTTTGGCGACCAGGGAAAATCTTCCGGGTATTGTGCACCCCCGATCAGGAAACGGCGATCCTGCCTGTTACGTGCGGGTTCGACGAAGAGAGCCTCGAGCGCGCGCTGGCGATCCTGCGAATATGTGCCGAGATAGGACAGATCCGCACGGTAATGCGGCCGCGACGGCACGGGCCGATGGATGTCCGTATCGACATGGCCGTAGAGCGGGCGGACATTCCAGGCGCCGAGCCTGTCGCGAAATTCGTTGCAGATGCGGGAACCGCCGGTGAAGCTCAGGACCAGCGCGAAATCCCGCAGGCCGCGCGGCCCGATATAGGGAACGGCCTCGCCGTCCATGAGCTTCGCCAGCGTGACCGGCGTATCGAGGTCGTAGAACACGGGCAACGCACGACCCTCGGACAGGACGAGCTCCGTCGCGGCGATCGCGTCGGGACAATAGGAGGTCACGATCGCGACATCGGCCTCGCGAATGTCGCTGCGCGCCAAAGGAAGCACATCCTCCCAGTTCGAAAACAGGCGCAATTGCCCGCCGGGCAGTTCGTGCAAATCCCGCGCGCCGGCGTAGTAGGGCACGTCGCGCTCCAAAAAGACGACGCTGTGGCCGGCTCGCGCGAGATGCTTGCAAAGCCCTCGCCACAAGGTGGCGTGACCGTTGCCCCAGGACGAGGAAATTGTCAGGCCGAAAATGACGATCTTCACGCTGGCACCCGCTGATTGATCCCGGTGATCTTGAGTCCGCGATTGTCCACGCTGAGGGTGCTGACGCTGCCGGGGTCGATCTCGATCGAGAGGAAGTCGTCGAGCTCTTTCCGGGAATAATGCAGCAGCGCCGCGCGGATCGGTTCGGCGTGGCTGACGGCGACGACGACGGTGCCGCTACCATGATCATTGCGCACCTGTTCCAGATGGGCGACGACGCGCTTCTGCAGCGATCGCATGCTTTCGCCGCCCGGTGGGCGGCTCGTTCCGCGTTGTTCGTTCCAGCGCGACCATCGGGGGTCCCGGGCGAGCGTCTCGAACGATAGTCCGGTCCATTCGCCGTAGTCGAGCTCGTCGAGTGCCGGCACGATCTCGACCGGCAAGCCGAAGCGTGCGGCCAGGATGCAGGCCGACTGCATGCAGCGCCGCTGCGGGCTCGACTGAACCATGCTCGGCGGCGGCCTGAAGGTATCGGCACATCGCGCGATTTCCTCACAGCCGAGATCATCGAGTTCTACGCCCTTCATCCGGCCACAGAGCGTGCGGCCGAGCAGGGCGTGACGCCCATGGCGGATCAGATGAATGATCTTCGCCATCAGGTGTACGCCTTGTCGTCGATGAAGGCGCGGGTTCGCCGTCCGGCTTCCTCGTCCGTGAACTGCTGAGGCGGCGACTTCATGAAATAGCTCGAAGGGCCTGTCAGCGCGCCGGCCTGCCCGCGGTCCATGGCGAGCTTGGCGCAGCGGACCGCGTCGATCACGACGCCCGCCGAGTTGGGGGAGTCCCAGACCTCGAGCTTGACTTCCGCGCTCAAGGGAACACCGCCGAACGTCGTTCCCTCCAGCCGGATGAAAGCCAGCTTGCGGTCGGTCAGCCACGGCACATGATCGCTCGGGCCGACATGGATATTGTCGGCATCCATGGGTACGTCGAACTGGCTGGTCACGGCTTGGGTCTTGGAGATCTTCTTTGACGTCAGCCGCTCGCGTTCGAGCATGTTCTTGAAATCGGTGTTGCCGCCGACATTGAGTTGGTAGGTTCTGTCCAGCCGCACGCCGCGTTCGCGGAAGAGATTGGCGAGCACACGGTGCAGAATGGTGGCGCCGACCTGGCTCTTGATGTCGTCGCCGACGATCGGCAGGCCTGCATCCTCGAAACGCCGCCGCCAGTCCGGATTCGAGGCAATGAAGACCGGGATGCAGTTGACGTAGCCGCAGCCGGCCTCGATCGCGCGCGCGGCGTAAAATTCGCTCGCGCGCTGCGAGCCGACGGGAAGATAGGACACGAGCACGTCCGTGCGCGAGGTCGCGAGCACTTCGGAGACGTCGGCTTCCGGCACATCCGCAATCGGGACGTCGTCCTTGAGATAATGGCCGACGCCGTCCATGACCGGGCCGCGTTGGACCATGATCCCAGTGGGCGCGACGTCGGAGAAGCGGTGCGTGTTATTCGGTGCTGCGAAGATCGCCTCGGCCACGTCGCGTCCGACCTTGCCGGCATGGACGTCAAAGGCCGACGCGATCTGAATGTCGCTGATGTGGTAGCCGCCGAGATCGGCGTTCATCAGCCCAGGCACCGGCTCATTCGATTTGGCGTCCCGGTAGTAGGAGAGCCCCTGAACGAAGGAGCTCGCACAATTGCCGACACCGACGATGCCGACGCGCACGCGCCGCCTGTTCTGAAGACGAGAATGCATGGATCGAGGCCCTCCGGAAGACGTGCAGCGTTAAGGCATGCAGTGTTGAAGACGTACTGTGTTGACGTAAGTACGTCGGCGAACGTGAGGAACGTATGTTCGTTCCTGAACTCACCCCACTAAGTCCGCCTCACGTCAGATTCCGGCCAAAAAAATTTAGCGCGCTTAACCTGGGATAGAATTCGAGGCCGTTTGGCGGGAACGAAAAGCTTCCATGATGAAGATGAAGAAGATGATGCTCCGAGAGAGCCCCACACCACGAAAGAACAAATCCTCCCGTCCGGCGTTCACGGCGAACAGTCTGACGCGACGACCTATGCGTCGCTCGCTCTTTGTCAGCCATCGAGGTGTCACATGTCATCATCACAAACCAGCGAAGCCCAGCAGACCACCAGCCACGACGTCATCCGGAAATGGGCGGAGGAGCGCGGGGGAAAGCCCGCGACGGTCAAGGCTACCGAGGAGGACGGACACGCCGGAATCCTGCGCATCGATTTCGATCCGCCCGACGCAGGTCTCGACAGGATCAGTTGGGACGAATTCTTCGCCAAGTTTGACGAGACCGGCATCGCGTTCCTTCATCAGGACCGCACCAAGGACGGCAAGGTCAGTCGCTTTCACAAATTCGTGCGTCGTTGATCGGATCACCGGGCGTGTCGGGCAGCTGGACCGAAGCGATGCGGGCAGGCGACTTCGAAGGCGCCTGGGCGATCAATGACCGCGATCTGGCAATGCTTGCCTATCCACCCAAGCACACCGGGCCGCGTCACCTGCAGCGGATCTGGCGTGGTGAGGACCTGAGGGGGAAGGATGTGCTCGTCCGCTGCTACCATGGGCTCGGCGACACCATCCAGTTCCTGCGCTTCATGCGGCCGCTTCGTGACGTCGCGCGCCGCGCCACGGTCTGGTCCCAGGGCGAGCTTCTGCCGCTGGTCGAGCGAGTGGCCGGCGTCGATCGGGCCTTTCCGCTCCACGACGGTGCGCCTGACATCGACTTCGAGGTCGATATCGAAATCATGGAGGTGCCGCACGCCATAAGGGCGAGGCGGGAGCACGTCGAGATGCGTGCACCTTACGTATCGCTGCCTCCGGCGGTCGAGCTACCACTGCCACACGGTCTTGCCGTCGGCCTGGTTTGGGAAGTCGGCAATTGGGACAAGCGAAGGACCATCCCGCCGTCCCTGCTAGGGCATCTTGCCGTTCCCGGCGTCACGCTCTGCTCGCTGCAACGCGGGGCCCGAACGTGCGAACTGGCCGAGATCGGCGCGAAGGACGTCAGCACGCCTGACATTGCGGTTCTCGGTCATCTCCTCCAGCGGCTCGATCTGCTCATTTGCGTCGACACCATGGTGGCCCATCTCGCGGGAGCCCTCGGCTGTGACGCGTGGGTCTTGTTGCATGCGGATTGCGACTGGCGCTGGCCGTCATCCGAGTCCCATTCCCTTTGGTATCCAAGCCTGCGGCTGTTTCATCAGAGGACACCAGGCAATTGGGATAGCATCCTTGGAGAGGTGCGGGAGGCCCTGATTGCACGCTCCGCAAGTCTCCAGGGTGTCGTCAGAAGCGGGCTCAAGCGAGCGTAAGGTCCGCCGTAAGTGGCCTGAGACGCGAGGACGACGCATCGTCGCGGCTGGACTGAATGCCCAGGTAAGTCGGATCGAATCTTGCGAGCCGCACGAGTCCCGGCCAGTCCGTGATCGTTACCGTCTTACCCTGCCATTGCAGGAGGTTGCATCGTCGGAGTTCCTGAATTGTGCGGTTGGCGTGGACGGGGGAGATGCTGCATGCTGCCGCAAGGTCAGATTGAGTAAAGGGTGACGGCAGCCTGAGATCTCTCGCCAAGCCGACGCTTTGCAGCCGGGTGGTGATCTCGCACAGCAGATGCGCGACGCGCGTCAATGCATCACGGCTGCCCAGGTTCACTGTCCAGTTGCGCTGAATGGCGTGGCTGGTGAGCAGCATCAGCAGCAATGCGCGAGACATAGCGGGCGAACGCGCGGACAAATCGTGAAAGAAGCGGTGTGGCACGAGAGCGACGATGGCAGGGCCGAGCGCGATCAGGTTTCCGTCAACACGAGGACGATAAAGCGTGTGTAGATCGGCGATGTCGCCGGGAACATGGATTGACGTGATCTGCCCGTCCGCACTCTCTGCATCCTGCCACGACAGATATCCCTGAAGGAGCAGACAGCACTGGGTGGCATCGTCGCCATGCCGCAAAACGGCCTGACGCGAACTGAGATGCGCGATTGTGCTTGCCATGTCCGCGAGCAGGTGGAGATCGTCGGCCGTTACGGGAGTGAGGCTCGCCAACCGGTCGGCGAGCTTGGAGAACGCAAATCCTGCCTGCATTGGTCGCCTGACAACTCAGAACCCGTCTCCAATCTGATCGATGAAAACGACAGAGCGCATTAAACTTTGATAGTTTCACTCCATGCGGGTCATTGTTTGTCCGCCCAGCATGCGCCCGGAAGTCGGAGGGACCATCGGTCAAACGGTTCCGGAACAGTAGATGGCGCATGCGATCGTCCTCAGGGATCGGACGATTAGGGAACCGGAAGCGCGAGGAGCGCTCGATCGCGCTACTCATGCTCATACTGTTCCGAGAGAAACTGGTTGATCGCGTCGAACGCCTGCAACCGGTTCTTCTCCAGCAGAACCATGTGCGTGCCTTCGCCGATCTCGACCCATCGCCGATATCGCGCGTGCTTCAGCGAGAGGAAGAAGTCCTGCGCCGAGCTGATGGGCACGTCCCGGTCCCATTCGGCGTGAACCAGGAGCACCGGCACGCGAATGTCGCTGGCGTCGTAAAGGGCCTTGCCGGCGGCCCAGTACTCGCGGATGTCCAGGATCGGGCCGTTCACGGCACGCATGAGCGGACGAGCTCCTGCGCCGGCCTGCGGGTCCGTCGCGAGCGAGATGTTCGCCCAGAGTTCGAAGCCGCCTGCCGGAATTAGACTTGATCGCGCTGCTTCCGGCGCTGCCGAAAGCCAGCGCTCCCTGAAGTCCAGAACAGGGACGTTGCGATAGGCCCCGAGGCGGCCGCCCGCATCGATCGGAGCGGGGCCGTTCAGCAGCCACAGCGGCGCGACCAGCGCGAGCTTTACGATCTTGTCGTTATTGCCCGCCGTGTAAGCGCCGGCTACAGAGCCGCCCCAGGACATGGCGACCAGATTGAGCTGCATGATGTTGCGCTGCTTCAGAATGTAATGAACTGCGCTGGCGAGATCGCGCACGCCCACCTCGGTGCGCACGAGCGGCTCTGAGCCCTCGGGCGGCGCGTCCATTTGGGGCGGACGCGTCGATCCGCCATAGCCGCGCACGTCGAGTGCAAAGACGTCGTAGCCGTGCCCGGCGAGATAATCCATGAAGGAGATGCCACCGAGCGGCGCATCGAACAGGCTGTCCGACGAATAGGTCGCGCCATGCACCATCAGGATGGTTCGCTCGGCGGAAAACGTCGTGTGCATCGCTTGTCGCTTGTTGCGCAAGTGAAGCGAGATGCCGGCCGTGTCGCTCGGGATCATGAGATCCTCGACCATGATGTCGGATCCGTCTGCCTGCGCGTAAGTTTTCTGGTCCATGGTCGGTCTCCTTGATCAGAGGAATTGCCAGGCGAAGCGATCGCCGCGACGGTCGATGCGTCCGACGGACGATTGTGCGAAATGGGTGGTGAAGACGGTTGCGCCACGCTCGGCTGCGTCCTCCAGGACGCTGGCGCGCGAGCGCAAGGCGGCCTCGGGAAATTCGCAGAAGCAGGAATTGAGCGAAGGCTCATACACCTGTAACGGATGGTGCATCACGTCGCCGGCAAAAAGCGCCTGCTGGCCGCGGGATACGAGACGGATCGACGCGTGATCGATACTGTGGCCGGGCGTCGGAATGAAGGAGACGCCGTCGAGGACCTCCTCACCATTCATGGAGATGAGCTGGGCAAGCCCGGCCTCGATCACGGGCCGCACACTGTCGTCATAGACGCGATCGGCCGGCTTGCGCGCCGCCGGGCCGAGCGCCGGGTCTGGGCGGGCTGCCCCTGTGGGGTCCGCGCCCGCCGCGAGGCGCTCGCCATATGCCTGCTCGATCCCGGAGAAGACGTAGGTCGCATTCGGGAATGTCGGAATCCAGCGACCATCGACCAGGCGCGTGTTCCAGCCGACGTGGTCAGCATGGACATGCGTGAGCAGAACGTAGTCCACCTGTTCCGGGGTGACGCCCGCCGCGGCCAGCCGCGCCAGGAAGGGCTCGTTCAGACGATGGAGCGGCGGGATGTCGGGCCGGTTCTTGTCGTTGCCGGTTGCCGTGTCGATCAGGATCGTGTGGTGCGGGGTTTTGACCAGCCAGCTGTGGATGCTCTGAATGAAGGTGCCGGTCGCGGAATCGAACGAGCCCGCCTCGAGCCGCTCGCGATGGCGCTCAAGCGCATCCGGCTCGGCGTCAGGATAGAGGGCGCCGAACTTGAATGCGGCAAGCCGCAATTCATCGATCCGCGTGACGGCTGCATCGCCAACGCGATAGGTTTTCGTCGCTTGCGTCATCAAGGTCCTCCACTCCAGGTCGTGGCTGAGCCGGCCTGATTGCCGGCGCCGCCGTGACCGTGAAGTACGAAGCGCACCATGCCGCGAGGAGGGCTGTGGGCTCGATAGGTCCCATCGACCGCGTCGATATCGAAAGGCTGTCAGCCGAGCTTTTCAGACCGCCATTTTGGCTTTACGTCTCTCATCGCGGCTCGTCCGGCCGCGATCATGTGCCTTGAACGGAGGAGGACCGATGCCGGATGCGGAACACGGTCCAGGTCGGCTGGCCGACGACACCGATCTCGCCGAGATCGACCTTGGCCTGTTGCTCGCGCTGGAGGCTCTGCTACGCGAGCGGAACGTCACGCGTGCGGCGTCGCGCCTGAACATCGGCCAGCCAGCGCTATCGGCTCGGCTGAACCGGCTGCGACAGGTCTTTGCCGACCCGTTGTTCGTGCCCGCGGCGGCGGGCCGCGGCGTGGTGCCGACGACGAGAGCGGTGGAGCTGCAGGCGGACCTGGCAGACGTGCTCGGCAAGCTCCGTCGCATGGTCGAGGGACCGGCCGTATTCGACCCTGCCCGCAGCCAGCGCACCTTTGTCGTTGCCATCCATGAAAATCCAGCCGTCACGCTGGCGCCCGGATTCGTCGCGCGGTTGACCGCCACGGCCGCACGGGCGCGGCTGGCCTTCGTCCATCCGACGCGCGACGTCGTCGATCGTCTTGAGCGGGGCGAGATCGACATTCTGGTGACGGGGGCTGATGGGGCACACGGCGATCTGATGCAGCGCCCGCTTTTCGAGGACAGCTTCCTCTCCGCCCAGCGCAAGGGTCATCCCCGCGGCAACGGCGCGCTCGATCTTGATCGCTTTTGTGCGCTCGATCATCTGCTGATCTCTGCCGACGGCGGCGGCTTCTCAGGCCTCGTCGACGATGCGCTGGCTGCGCTCGGACGTTCCCGACGAGTCGCCGTCTCGATTCAAACCTATGCGCTGGCGCCGGTCATCCTTGCCCACAGCGACTGCATATGTACCCTTCCGCGGCGTTTTCTGATGCGATTTTCCCACGAGCTCGATCTCACGCCGCCGCCGCTCGATCTGCCGCCGGCACGCATCGTTGCGCTGTGGCATCCGCGCAATCAGGAGGACGGCGCTCATGCTTGGTTACGTGAGTGCCTGTACCAAGCGGCCGCCTCCTGATTCGACTTGCCTCAACCGCACCAGGTTACGCATCCAGACTTGATGATCCTCGAGCGGCGATGGCCGTGATCTCGAGTTTGACACCGGGACCGAGATCGGCCACGCCGATCGCGGCGCGCGCCGGCAGATGAGCCTCTGCAAAATGCGCTTTCCAGGCCGCATTGAACTCTGCCTTCTCCTTGAGGCTGGTCATGTAGATCGTCACCTGCAAGACGTTGCTCAGATCGGATCCGAGGGTCTTGAGCAACTGCGCCAACTGCCCGAGGACGTCGTTTGCCTGGCCCGACATATCGAGGCTCGTGTCCTCGGGGACGATTCCACCGATGTAAAGCACGCCATGATGCTCGACCACTTCGTGGAGCAGACCTTCGTAGGGCAAGACGCGCTTGATCATGATGGGACCGATGTTGCTGTGTGACGGGCCGGGATATCGCACATTTCAATGTCAGTGTCGTCGCAAGAGATCTCGCGCCAAGTCTTACCGAAAAAGTCTTGCCGGAAGGCGGCCCGCACGGCTCTGAATGCACCGCTAAGGCGTTGAAAATAAAAGCACAAATTGGTCGAAAAATCACCGCCCACGTCCCTGCGAACGTTCGCCATCTGTCCTTGCACGAGCGTCCGGCATTTTCGTCGGCCCTGACCGACGACATCGAAGAGCGGATCGCTATACTGCGACCCGGATTATCGGTGCGGCCTGGACAGTGCCGCGACCGGAACAAGGAATGCGACGATGGACGATACGATTGGCTTCCCCGACCCCGGCCTCGACCTGTCCGACGGCTTCAAGCCGCACACCTCGCATTGGGGTGTGTTCTCGGCACGTCAAGGCGAGGCCGGGCTCGAGGTCAGGGCGTATGCGGGCGATCCCGATCCGAACCGCATCATCGACAATTTTCCCGGCGCGCTGCGCCATCAGGCGCGCATCACCCAACCCGCGATCCGCCGCGGCTGGCTCGAACGCGGTCCTGGTCCCGATGATCGCCGCGGCCGCGACGAATTCGTCTCCGTCAGCTGGGAGAAGGCGCTCGATCTGCTCGGCGACGAGCTGGCACGCATCCGTGACATGCGCGGCCCCGGCGCGGTGTTCGGCGGCTCCTATGGCTGGTCGAGTGCGGGCCGCTTCCACCACGCCCAGAGCCAGGTGCATCGCTTTCTCAACATCGCCCTGGGCGGCTACGTGCGCTCGGTGAACTCCTATTCCTCCGGCGCGTCCTCGGTGCTGCTGCCGCAGATCCTCTGCGGTTACGAGGACATCACCAAGCGCAACGTCACCTGGGAGCAGATCGCGGCCGACACCGACATTGTGCTGGCGTTCGGCGGCATGGCGCTGAAGAACTCGATGGTCGCCGGCGGCTCGATCAGCAAGCATGTCGAGCGCGGCGCGATGGAAGCTGCGCGCCGCCGCGGCTGCGAGTTCATCCTGGTCAGTCCGTTGCGCGAAGACCTGCCCGTCGAAGCCGGCGCCGAATGGATGACATGCGTGCCCGGGACCGACACCGCGCTGATGCTCGGCATCGTTCATACGCTGGTCGCGGAAAACCTGCACGACCAGGCTTTCCTCGATCGCTACACTGAGGGATGGCCCGTCTTCCTGCGCTATCTCACCGGTGACAGCGACGGCCAACCCAAGCACGCCGAATGGGCCGCCGCGATCTGCGGCATCGACGCGGATACGATCCGCAAGCTGGCGCGCCGGCTCGCCGGCAAGCGTGCGCTCATCACCGTCTCTCATTCGCTCCAGCGCGCCGAGCATGGCGAGCAGCCGGTGTGGATGGGCATGGTGCTGGCGGCAGCGCTCGGCCAGATCGGCCTCTCCGGCGGCGGCTACGCCTATTCGTTGGGGGCGATCGGCTATTATGGCCGCCGAGTCAACGACGTGCCGGGGCCGACACTGGGGCAGGGCCGCAACGCTGTCCGCGACTTCATTCCCGTGGCGCGCATCGCCGACATGCTGCTCAATCCCGGCAGCACCTATCGCTATAACGGCGAGACGCGCACCTATCCGGATATCCGCCTCGTCTACTGGGCCGGCGGCAATCCCTTCCATCATCACCAGGACATCAACCGCCTGCGCAAGGCGTTTGCGAAAGTCGACACGCTGGTCGTGCACGAGCTCGCATGGACTGCCACGGCCCGGCATGCCGACATCGTGCTGCCCTCGACGATGACGCTCGAGCGCGAAGACATCGGCTATTCCAGCAACGATCCCCTGATGGTCGCGATGCACCGGATCGCCGAGCCGTTCGGTCTTGCGCGCGACGACTACGAGATCTTCGCCGATCTCGCCGACCGTCTCGGCGCGCGCGAACCCTTTACCGAGGGGCGGACGTCACGTCAGTGGCTGGAACATCTTTATGAGCCGACCCGCGCCTCGCTCGAAGCGCGCGGCCTGGAGGCACCGAGCTTCGAAGAGTTCTGGCGGCGGGGCAGCCTGGTGGTGCCGCAACAGCCCGACGACGGCGGCCGGCTGCGCCGTTTCCGCGACGATCCCGTCAATCACGCTCTGCCGACGCCGAGCGGCCGCATCGAGATATTCTCCGCCAAGATCGCGGGTCATGGCGATACGGATTGTCCGGGCCATCCGGTCTGGCTGGAGAAGTCCGACATGCCCAAGCCGGCGGCGCCGTGCTTTCTGGTCGCCAACCAGCCGGTGACGCGTCTGCATAGCCAACTCGATTTCGGTGGACATTCGCTTCAAAGCAAACATCGCGGGCGCGAGGTCGCGCGCATGAACCCGGTTGATGCCGATGCCCGCGGCATCAGGGACGGCGACATCATCCGCCTGTTCAACGCGCGGGGCGCCTGTCTCGCCGCGGTCCACGTCACCGACGGCATCGCGCCCGGCGTGGTCCAGCTCCCGACCGGCGCGTGGTACGATCCGATGGATCCCGAAGACAACGCGCCGCTCTGCGTGCACGGCAATCCGAACGTGCTCACCCGCGACGTCGGCACCTCGTCCTTTGCGCAAGGCTGCACCGGCCAGCTCACGACGGTCGAGGTCGAGAAGTTCACCGGCAATCTGCCGCCGATCCGGGCTTTCGATCCGGTGTAGAAAAAAAGGGGCCGCACTGTGTGGGGTGCAGGGGCGGCCCCAAGTGGCTCGCAGGCCCGGGAGGATGAGGGCGCGAGCGGATGCTTATGCGGCTGCGCTGATCCAGCCCCTCTCCGTAGAAGGACGACGCGGCGGCACTGCTTGCACCTCTCGCCGCTCGCCCTTGCTGGCGAGGCGCCAGCGTGCCGGGGATTGGTCGCTGATGCGCTTGAAGACGGTCGAAAAATGCGCCTGCGTGCTGAAGCCGACCGCAAGCGCAATCTCCGCCAGCGGCCGTTCCGTGGTCGCCAGCAGCGTCTTGGCCTGCTCGATCCGGTGATTGAGCAGATATTCGCGGGGCCGGTAACCGGTCGCGACGCGGAACTGCGCCGCAAAGTGCATCCTGGACAGGCCGACGACCTTGGCGAGTTCGGACAGGCTGATGCAGCGGTGGAAATGATCGGCGACATATTGCTCGACCCGCCGCAGCCGCCATTTCGGCAAGGCATTGACCCTGGCGCGTGGCAATTCCAGGCGCGCCAGATGCATCGCAAGGGTTTGGCCAATGCAGCGCGTGAACTCGCGGTCCGCGGCGTCGCCAAGTTCGATCAGCGCCTTGCCAAGCTCGGCCGCGAGCGGGTCGCGCAACAGGACGAGATCATTCAATCCTTCGGTCGCCGAAGATTGCTCCGGAAAATGATCCGCGGATATGTGGAAGTGCAGGAAGGCGCATGGCGACTGGAATTGCACAGCGACAGGATTCGACGGCGCGGTGAGATACAGTGTGCCCGCGGGCATGGTGCCGTCGAAAATGACCTGACGATCCCGGGTGAGTTTCGCGCGCGTGGCCTTCAGTGCGATGCCGACGAAATACCGATCCTCAGGGGTCGTCGCCTGGTGCGACGAGGTGCTCCGCGGGTCTTCCCATCGCGAGATCGCGATGTCCTCGGCCGCCGCCCCCGTGCGCGGACCGATCTGACGCCATTGACGCTCCCGAATGATCGCCTGTGTTGCCTGGGGGATCTCGCAATCCCCCGAGCCGCCCGGAAATTCAATCCAGGCATCAGCCGCCTGCAAATTGGTCAACATCGTTCGTCCTCTCCGGGCTTTCTCCGCTGTTTGCGACCAGCAAACGCGCAAAGCCCCGCGTTTTCCATGGTGAGAGGATAGGGGTGAGCTGCGCTGCAAGCTCGTTAGTGGTGATTAGGATGTGTTAGTTTTTGTGGGACCGCATCAGGTGCGACATCCCGTCTCAGGAAGCGTCTTTTTTTCAAATTTTATCAGATATTTGCGCATCTCCGACCCGACTCGGGAGAGCGCAGAACATCCCGTGGAGATCGATGCGGCGGTGTGAGTTCTGCGCGGTGCCCTCGCTGGACCTCGCACCAGTGCCGGGTATAGTCACGCCGCATTTCCATGGAGCAGCTGTCAGGATGAGTCAGAAGTGACCGAGCTCTCGGCGGGACACGGCCCCCGCGGCAGCGAGGCCGCGACGATGCTCGATTTGGATACCGTCGCGTTCGGGCCATTTTCGCTTCGGTCGCGGCTGCTGGAGAAGGATGGCTTGCCGGTCAGGCTCGGCAGCCGCGCGATGGATATTTTGCGCCTGCTGGTCAGTCGCGCCGGCGAAGTGGTCCCGAAGGACGAGATTCTCGGCTATGCGTGGTCCGGGCTCTCCGTCGAGGAGATCAGCCTGCGCGTCCATGTTGCGGAGCTACGCAAGGTGCTCGGCGACGGAAAGGATGGTGCCCGCTACATCACCACCATTCCGGGCCGGGGCTATTGCTTCGTCGCGCCCGTGCGGCGTGGCGAGCGCGCGGAGGTGTCTGCGCCGGCGTCGCGTGCGCCTGTAAGGGCCGAGCCGCCACCGTCGCTGCCGCGCCGATTGGACCGGATGGTCGGGCGGGAGGACGCTGTGGCCGAGTTGGCGGCGCGCTTGCTCCGCGATCGCTTCGTCACGCTGCGAGGGCCGGGCGGCATCGGCAAGACCACCGTTGCGACCGCGCTCGCGCACGAGATGTGCGATAGCTTCGACGGCAACGTCCATTTCCTCGAATTTGGTCCGCTCAAGGACGCGGCCCTGGTCGCGAGCACGGTTGCTGCCGCGTTGGGGCTCGTCGTCCACCACGATGATCCCTCGGCCAGCATCGTCAATTTCCTGCGCGGCCGGCGGCTGCTTCTCGTGCTCGACAGCTGCGAGCACGTCATCGAGGAGGTCGCGCGTCTTGCAGAAAACATCTACCGGGAGGCGCCGGGCATCGTCATTCTCGCAACCAGCCGCGAGTCGCTGCTGGTGGAAGGCGAGCAGATTTTCGAGCTCGTTTCGCTCCCGGGGCCGCCCCAGGGCACCCGCCTCAGTGCCGGCGAGGTGCTGGCCTATCCCGCTGTGCGCCTGTTCGTCGATCGGGCCGTCGCGGCCGGGCATCGCGACGACATCACCGACGAGGATGCCGAACTCCTGGCCCGGATTTGCGGCAAGCTCGACGGCATCGCGTTGGCGATCGAGCTGGCTGCCGCACGCGTCGGTCTCTATGGACTGCGCGAGATGGCGGCGCTGCTCGACAACCGGCTGCAGCTCGAATGGCGCGGGCGGCGAACGGCGCCGCCGCGGCAGCAGACGCTCGGCGCCACGCTCGACTGGAGTTTCGGTCTGATCGGCGAGAGCGAGCGGATCGTGTTTCAGCGCCTCGCCGTCTTCGCTGGTCACTTCACGTTGAAGGGCGCGATAGCGGTCGCGGCCGGGGCGGAGATGCCGGAGGATCGGGTCGTCGAGGCGCTGGAGCAACTCGTGGTGAAGTCGCTGGTTTCCAACCAGCCGGACGGCGCATCGCGGCGCTATCGCCTGCTCGACGCAACGCGTGCCTATGCCCTGCAGAAACTGGCCGACGGCGGACAGCTGGCGCAGATCGCGCACCGTCACGCTCTCTATGTTCAATGCACGCTCGAAGCGGGCATGAAGGACAAGGAGGGCAGCGATCATGCGTCGCGATTGCAGGAACGCGCGAGCCTGCTCGCCGATGCCCGCGCTGCGCTGCAATGGATTTATGCCAACGACGAGGGCGCCGGCTTGCGCGTGCCGCTCGCCGGCAGCTGCACAAGGCTGTTCGTCGAACTCAATTTGCTGAACGAGGCGCGCATCTGGTCCGATCGCGCACTCACAATGCTCGACGAGGCCGACCGGGGCGGCGCATGGGAGCTCGAACTTCAGTCGACGCTCGGTCACGCCTTCATGTTTACCGAGCGCAACAGCGAGCAGGCGGAAGCGGCGCTCAGGCGCGGGCTGGAGATAGCGGAAGCGCTTTCCGATCACGCCAACACATTCAGGTTGTTGTCCCGGCTCAATATGTTCTACCGCCGGACCGGTCGCTATCGGCGTCTGGTGCCGACTGCGCTTCACGCCGAGCGGATTGCCCGCGTGATCGGCGATGCCGCGGGCATCGCCGGGAGCAAAGCGCTGCTCGGCGTGTCATATCACCTCGCCGGAGATCAGGCCGAGGCGCAAGCCCATCTCGACCAGGGCCTGCGCGACGACGCTGCGCTCCGCGGGACCCAACCCGGGCACTTCGCCTATTCACGCACACCGCAGATTCCGCTTGCGCGTGTGCTATGGCTGCGCGGCTTTCCCGATCGCGCGCTTGAATGCGTCCGGCCGCTTGTCGGCGCTTCAGCGCCGCATGACGTGGTCATGCATTGTATCGCATTATGCTGGTCCGCTTCGGTGTTCGGCTGGCTCGGCGACTGGTCGTCGGTCGAGGCCATGACCGGTCGTCTGGCCGCGCATGCGAGCATGCACGGACTCGTGCCCTACGAAGCCGTTGCGGCGGGTTTTCGGGCGCAGAGCATGATCGCTCGGGGCGCGGTCGCCGGCGGCGTCGACCTGATGCGGAGTGCGCTTCCACGCCTGCACGCCGATCGCTACGAGCTCTATGCTTCGGCGTTCGCCGCGGATCTGTCCCAAGGTTTGGTCACCTTGGGACGATTGGCGGAAGGCATTCAGGTTCTTCACGAAACCATTCTGCGGGTCGAGCAGGAAGGCGGCGCCTTCGACATGCCCGAGCTGCTCCGTCTGCGGGGAGAGCTGGAGGCCCATGGCGGCAATCTCGACGCGGCCGAGGCAGATCTTGTCGCCTCGATCTCGCTCGCCGAACAGCAGGGCGCATTGTCCTGGCGGCTGCGAGCCGAGATGTCGCTGGCGCGGCTTCGAGTCCGGCAGCGCGGGCAAAATCCGCTCGAACAGCTCGCTCAAACCTATGCCCGGTTCTCGGAAGGGTTCGAGACCGCCGATCTCATTGCAGCACGGCGCATGCTGAACGAGCCGGCGGCCTGACCAGTCGAAGCGAATCGCGCGGGCCGCTACTCGAAGACGGCGTCAAAGATCTCGACGTCCATCAGCACGGGCTTGGCGACCACGGTTCCGTCGGGCCGCAGCGTCTGCGCGCGTCGGAGTGTCGGCACCACAATGCCGCCGAAGCTGTCATGGGCCCAGGAGTAATGCGCGACCTTCATTCCAAAGAGATCGTGATCGGTCCGCCGTTGCAACGCGTTGTCGTCGAAATAGAAGATCTGCTCGGGCGCGAGCGTGATCAGGCCCGGCGGGAACTGCGCCCGCAACCTCCGCCATGACTCGTTGTTCTCCTGCCATGGTGGCAGTTCTTCCACCACGACATCGGGATGAGCGAGCAGGAATGGATTGGTCAGATAATTCCAGATCGCGACGCCGCAGAAGAAGACGAGATGCAGTTCGTCCACCAGCGTGGGCGAACCGGCCTCGGTGAACGCAAGGCTTGGATTGCGCCAGGTCCGCAGGATCTCACCCTCGAGGCTTTCGATCGTGATCGCGTCCGGCTGAAAAGAGCCGGAGTGTTCGCCTCCGGTGATGCCGGTGAAGCGGACCGACTGCGTGCGGGTCGAGCCCTCCGCCGTCACGTCCTTGAATTCGCTGGCATGTCCGGTGCTGGAGAACAGCGTTCCGGCGACGGAGAGGTGAAGCGTGAACCGGCTCAAGCTATTCCAGCGGGCCATTCCGCCGCTGGCATCAATTACATCGTCAAGAAGCGCCATGTCCCGCCATATCCACCATGAAGTGCCACCACCATGGCGGGGCGGATGCGGCTTGGCGTGTTAGAATTTGTTAGGAGTTGCGAGCGGAAATTCTTGTGGTATCCCGTTGAAGATATTGTCAATTCAGCGCCGCAAGGAGCTCCCTGGCCGCGACGAGATCACGGGTCTGGAGGCCCTCCTGGTAGCGCGCGACCAGCGGGGCGAGCAGGGCGCGTGCGTCTCCGGCTTTTCCGGCCTGGCGCCAGACCCGGCCGAGACTGATGGCCCCCCGCAGCTCCCAGCCGAGCGCACATTGGCGGCGTGACAGATCGAGCGAGTCCCGGAAACAGCTTTCGGCCTCCGCGGCATTGCCCGACCGGGCGAGGATGTCGCCCTTGACCCTGAGCATCTCGGGCATGTCGAAGGATTCACCGTGAGCGGGGATTTCCGCGATGGCACCATTGATGGTCTGCAAGGCTTCGTCGGCCAGGTTCTGCGCCACGAGTCCCTCCGCGAGCGCGGTCGCAAACACCGTGGTCATGATCCGGTGTCGCGTCGCGTACAGCGTAGCCTGGCTGCGGCGGAGATGCTCGATGCCGGCGGCGGCGTCGCCGCGGCGAAGCAGCAGCTCACCCTTCTGGCCGACGCCGACCGCATGATAGGGCCCGAGGAAGTGCCGCGCGGAATGATCGATCAGTCGCTCGATCAGGATTTCCGCATTGGCCAAGTCGCCGACCCAGAGAAACACGTAGATGGTCCAGATCAAGGAAATACCGAGAGTGAGCGGCTGTTCGAGCAGCTCGGCTTCGCGAATGGTGTATCGGGACGCCTCGATCGCACGATCGGGCCGGCCGGTGAGCCAAAGCCCGCGCGCCAGCGCCACCAGTGCGACGATGCGGTCGTCATAGCCGAGATGCCCGATATTCAGCCGCTGCGAGCCGGGATTATGCAACATCGCGCTCTCGCAGAGCTGCACCGCCTTGTCCTGGTTGCCGATCAAATGATGCGCGACGCCCAACATCCATTCGACGTTCAGCGTGCTGGCGGGATCGTTCAGCTTCCGCGCGACGCTCTCGCCCTGTTCGCCGGTTCCGAGCGCTCCGTGAAAATCCCCGACCCTGGTGAGGTAGATGTGTAGTCCGCGCAGCAGCCAGAGCTGCCAGTGCAGATCCTGGAGCTCCTGGGCGAGCTGGAGACTGCGCGTGAATGCCGAGCGGACCGCTTCGGTATTGCCCTGCGTGAACATCGCGGAGACGCCGAGCGCCGCCTGCAAGATCATTTCATTGCGGCCATCCACCGCGCTCGCGTCGAGGGACGCCAGCGCCTGTTGGGTCCAGCGGTAACATTCCGTCAGCAATGTCAGCTCGAGAAAGAATTGCGCCGCTGATGCCGCCAGATCCACGCCGATCGTTCGGTCCCCGCCATCTGAAAAGCTCCAGGTCAGCGCGGCCCGGACATTGGGCAGGTGGTCGGCATAGGGAAGGAAGCCGCCCGCCGTCTGCATGCCCGTGGATTTGACGGCGATGTCGCGCAGGAAGTCGCGGAAATATTCGGCGTGGGCGCGTGCGACGCGGTCAGCGTCGCCGTTCTCGACGAGCTTGTCCGCGACGAAGGCACGTGTGGTGTCGAGCAGGCGATAGCGCAGCCGCCGCTCCGCAGGCGAGGTCGCGATCAGCGATTTGGAAAGTAGATTGGAGATCGCCTCGGCGGCTTCTGCCTCGCCGATGCCCTGACAGGATGCAACCGCAAGCGCGGCTTCCAGCGTGAACGGCCCGACGAACGCCGACAATCCGCGCAGCGTTGCGCTTTCGGTTGGCGGCAGCAAATCATAGCTCCAGGCGAGCGCCGCACTCAGGGTGTGGTGCCGCGGGACAGCGGTGCGCCGCCCGCGCCAGAGCAACGAGAAACGGCTGTCGAGCAGAGACGCGGTCCCGGCAATGCCATAGGCGTTCACACGCCCCGCCGCGAGTTCGATCGCGAGCGCGATGCCGTCGAGCCGACGGCAGATGTCGGCCACAAGCGGCGCATCCTCTTCGCTGAGCTCGAACTCGCTGAGGCTCTCTGCAATGCGTTCCACGAAGAGCTGAGTTGCGGGATAGGCAAGGATGTCGGCGATGCCGAGTCCGTCGCGCTGTGGCGGGCAATCCAGTGGAAACAGCCGATGGACACGCTCACCTTCGGCGCGGAAGGATTCGCGGCTGGTGGCGAGAATATGCAGCCCGCCCGCTTCCCGGACGATACGCTCGGCGAGAGGGGCGAGATCGTCGAGGATGTGCTCGCAACTGTCGAAGACCAGCAGCATCCGCCGGTTGCGCAGGAACGTCAGCAATCCCGGCATCGGGTCGTCGGAATTGACGGTCAGGCCCAACGCGGCCGCAATCGTTCCCGCAACGAGCCGGGTCTCCCTCAGTGCGCCGAAATCGACAAAACACACATGGCCGTCGAAGGCCTGGAACTCGCGATGCGCGACCGCCAGTGCGACCGAAGTCTTGCCGATCCCGCCGGGGCCGACGATCGTGACGAAGCGATGTTGCGCAAGCTCGGCGGAGATTTTCGCGACCGCATCGTCCCGCCCGATCATCTTCGAAAGCGGCGAGGGCAGCGAGCGCGGCCCAGCAACGGGCAGGCTGGTCCGGTTCTCCGACGGGGCGGCCCGGAGCAGCGCGGCCGTGAAGCAATAACCCCGTCCGGGGACGTTCACGACGTAGCGGGAGCCTTCGCCCGCATCGCCCAAGGCCTTGCGCAGCGTCGTGATGTGAAAGCGCAGGCTGCCTTCGTCCACATTCACGTCGGACCAGACTCGCCGGATCAACTCACGCTTGTCCACGACCTCGCCGGCGCGCTCGGCGAGAAAAACGAGAATGTCGAGCGCACGGCCGCCGAGGTGAACCGGGGCGCCGTCCTTCTCGAGCAGCCGCGTCTTTGCGAACAGCCGGAATGGCCCGAAAGCAATGGCCGAATCCTGGTCGTTAGTGTCCGGCACGGGCCAATCATTCCAGTGAAAGAGCTGAACTCTGCACTTTGATCTACCAGAAGGGAACCCAGAGTAAACTGGCCGAAAGTGGCGAAATCGCGCGGGGCGCCAGCAATTGGCCGGCTCTCGCGGCGATCCGTATCAAATTGGCTTAAACGCCAACATCTTGCGAAGCGATCGGGATAAACCCGGCGGCGTGCTTGACGGCCAAGCTTACGGCTCGGAGTCCGGTCGTCGTACCCTCATCATAACAAAATCTTGCAACGTCTAACGAGCAATGCGCGCGAACTGGATCCAGTATCAGTTCCGAGTTTGACGCTAATTCCAACGGGGAGGCTACGATGTCCGGTTTCAATGCTCGGCCGAATGACGACGTCGTTCGATCTCAATTTGTGGCCAATTTAGACGATCAGTCGCGTGACTGGGAGCTCGTGCTGCGGGAATCCCACCATCGGATGAAGAACACGCTGACGATACTGGGTGCGTCAGTCCGCCGCGATTTCACCCGAACGGGTACCAGGGATGTGTCGCTTGCAGCGGACCGGCTCGAGCGGCGGATCGTCGCCTTCGGAAGGCTCTATCAACTCCTGTCCGACAATGACGACCATACGGCGATCCCGGTGGCGGCCTTCTTCGAAAATCTGTGCGGAGCGATTTCCGAGGCGGTCCTGGAGCCAGCGGGCATCCGCTGCGAGGCGGCGATCGAGAACGGCACGCTGCCGGCGTCGCAATGCCACCGGCTTGCGCTGATGCTGACGGAGCTGGTGACGAATGCGGCCAAGCACGCCTTCCCGAACAGGAATGACGCAATGATCCGCATCGACATGGCCAATCGCGATGGCGCCTGGTTCTGCACGGTAACAGACAACGGGATCGGCGCGACCGGGCCGCTTCAGGGCACCGGCAGCCGGATTCTCGAAGGACTCGCACGCAGCATTCACGCCCGGCTGCAGGGCGAAGCGGGAGAAGACGGCACACGCGTAACGATCGTGATGCCGATCGCTGCTGCTTGAAGTTCGTCTTAGATCCAACCCAGGGAGTTCGACATGGCCACTACCGAAATCGACCGCGACGCCGCGGCCAATCCTTCCAACAAGTCTGCGAACAAGCGTTCGACATTGCGTGGCGTTGATCAGAGGCTCGAGGTGATCGTGATCCCCGTGTCCGATGTCGATCGCGCCAAGGCCTTCTACGCGCGTCTCGGCTGGCGACTGGACGCCGATTTTGCCTCCGGCGATGATTGGCGCGTGATCCAGTTCACGCCGCCAGGCTCGGCCTGCTCGGTGATCTTCGGCAGGAACGTGACCGCGGCAGCGCCGGGCTCGGTGCGAGGCCTTTACCTGATCGTCTCCGATCTGGAGGCGGCGCGAAAGGATCTGCTCGACCGCGGCATCGAGGTCAGCGCGCCATTCCATGGCGCCGGCGATGTTCACGCGGGAACCGACGAGCCTTATCTCTCCGGCAGCGTTCGGGTCAGCGGTGCTGATCCGAAGCGCGGCAGCTACGGCTCATATGCCTCGTTCAGCGATCCCGACGGCAATGGCTGGCTGTTCCAGGAGGTCACGACGCGATTGCCGGGACGGATCGCGGGCGACGGTACGACATTCGCTTCGCAGGCTGCGCTGGCCGCGGCAGTGCGCCGCGCGGCGGCGGCCCATGGCGAGCACGAAAAGCGGACCGGCGGGCACGATGAGAACTGGGCCGATTGGTACGCCGATTATATCGTCCGCGAGCAGGCGGGCCAGCCGCTGCCGTCCTGAGTGGGACAGCACGGATTCTCCGACTGATGCAAGCCGACGCGGCGCGCGATGAAAGAGTTCATCGCGTGCCGTGTTGCTTTGGCCGCGCGCATCGCGTCTCGCAACGGCTAACGCGGTCTAACAACCCATAACGAGCAAATTGCCAAGGCCTGCGCCAATCTCTCTCCATGACGAACCGAGGCGTTGATGTCGAATTCGGTCAGCGCCACCGACCAAACCCAGGGAGATCGAACATGACAACGCAAGCACGTATCGACATTCTCAATCCAGACCGCCGTCAACTGTTGAGCCAGGCCGCGATGACCGCGGTTGCCGCAAGCGTATCGAGCCTGCTGCCGCTGCATTCCGCCAAGGCAGGCGTGAGTGGCGCGGTTCGCCCGTTCCACGTCAGCGTGCCCGAGCAGGATCTGCTCGAACTTCGCCGCCGTCTCGCGGCGACGCGCTGGCCGGATCGTGAGATCGTTGCCGATCAATCGCAGGGCGTGCAGCTGAAGACGGTGCAGCAGCTCGTGAACTACTGGCAGAACGACTACGACTGGCGCAAGATCGAGGCGCGGCTGAATGCCTTGCCGCAATTTGTCACCGAGATCGACGGCGTCGACATCCACTTTATTCACGTTCGCTCGCGTCACGAAAACGCGCTGCCGATGATCGTCACGCATGGCTGGCCCGGTTCGATCATCGAGCAGATGAAGATCGTCGGCCCGCTCAACGACCCCACCGCACATGGCGCGACGGCGGCGGACGCCTTCGATCTCGTGATCCCCTCGCTGCCCGGTCACGGCTTCTCCGGCAAGCCGACGGAGCTGGGCTGGGACCCTCAGCGCGTCGCGCGCGCCTGGACCGTGCTGATGAAGCGGCTCGGCTACAACCGCTATGTCGCGCAAGGCGGCGATTGGGGCAATGCCGTGACGGAGCAGATGGCCGCGATCGCGCCGCCCGAGCTGCTCGGCATCCACACCAACATGCCCGCGACCGTTCCGGACGACATCGCCAGGGCGCTTCAGCCCGGCGGATCGCGGCCGTCGAACCTCTCGGCCGACGAGCGTTACGCCTACGATCAGCTCGATGACTTCTACAAGCACGGTCTCGGTTACGCGATCGAGATGTCCAACCGGCCTCAGACGCTCTATGGCCTGGTGGATTCGCCGGCGGGCCTCGCGTCCTGGATGCTCGACCATGATGCGCGCAGCACCGCCATGATTGCTCGGGTGTTCGACGGCAAGACGGAAGGGCTGTCGCGCGACGACGTAATCGACAACATCACGCTCTATTGGCTCACCAACACCGCGGTGTCCTCGGCGCGGCTGTACTGGGAGAACAAGCTGGTGTTCTTCGAGCCCAAGCACATCAAGATCCCGGTCGCCGTCAGCGTCTTCCCGGACGAGATCTACGCCGCCCCGCGCAGCTGGACCGAGAAGGCCTATCCGAAGCTGATGTATTACAACCGTCTCGACAAGGGCGGCCATTTCGCGGCGTGGGAGCAGCCAGCGTTGTTCTGCGCGGAAATGCGCGCCGCCTTCCGACCGCTGCGTCAGTCGATCTGAGACCTGCGGGGACGCGCACTTCCGCGCGTTCCCCTCTTTCCCCACAGACCAGGAATCCAATCATGAACCGCCCCGAACGTACCTTCACGACCAACCAAATCCGCCTGGAACGTCGGCTGCCGTCTTATTGGCGTGTCACCTTCGACATGCCACCCGTCAATATCTTCGGCCCCGGGCAGCTTCCGCTTCTCGACGACGTCGTCACGGCGATCGAGACCGATCCTGAGGTGAAGGTCGTGGTGTTCGACAGCGCCGTCGAAGGCTTCTTCATCACGCATTACGACTTTCTCGCGCCGCTGGAGGATTCGCTTCGTATCCCGCCCGGGCCGACCGGCCTGCAGGCGCTGCCCGACATGCTGGTGCGTCTCAGCCGCGCGCCGGTCGTTTCGATTGCCTCGATCAGGGGCCGTGCGACCGGCGTCGGCAGCGAGCTGGCGCTCGCGAGCGACATGCGCTTTGCCAGCCGCGAAAAGGCGATCCTGTCGCAATGGGAGGTCGGTGCGGGCCTGGTGCCCGGCGGCGGACCGATGGCGCGATTGCCGCGCCTGATGGGCCGCGGCCGTGCGCTCGAAGTTCTGCTCGGCGCCGACGACATCCGCGGCGATCTCGCCGAACGTTACGGCTATGTGAACCGGTCGTTGCCGGATGCCGAGCTCGACGGCTTCGTCGAGGCGCTGGCCATGCGCATCGCGTCCTTTGACAAGGAGGCGATCGCCGAGACCAAGCGCCTCGTCGACGTCGCGAGCCTGCCGCCGGATGTCGAGATCAAGCCGGAATGGGACGCCTTCCTGGCTTCGCTCAACCGCCCCGCGAGCCAGACCCGTATCAAGGCGCTGATGTCGCGCGGCTTCCATCGCGCCGGGGATGTCGAGAACCGGCTCGGCTTCCACGTCGGACAGATTGGCGCCTAACGGAACCGCTGCGGCGTTCGGCCGGTTGGAACGGCGACAGGCGGTCGTGCCAATGTCGCTTTCGTCCGGTACCGAGCGCCGGTGCTGAAAAAATCAACGAGGAGAATTGAGATGATCCGCAAGGCAACAGCAGTCTGGAAAGGCACCGGTCGCGATGGCACCGGTCAGCTATCGAGCGAATCCGGCGTGCTCGCCGCGACGCCTTATTCGTTCAAGACCCGCTTCGAGAATGAGAAGGGCACCAATCCCGAGGAGTTGATCGCTGCGGCCCATGCCGGCTGTTTCACCATGGCGCTGGCCTTCGGCCTGCAACTCGCCGGCTTCACACCTGACGAGCTCACGACGGAAGCCGCGGTCACGCTCGAGCCCGAAGGCAAGGGTTTCAAGATCAGCAAATCGGCCCTGACGTTGCGTGCCAAGGTGCCGAACCTCGACGACGCCGGCTTTGCCCGCATCGCCGGCGAGGCCGAGAAGAACTGCCCGGTGTCGAAAGTGCTCAACGCCGCGATCACGCTCGACGCTAAACTGACGTAGGGCGCGCTTTCATTGTGTCTCCATCCGGTTCTGGAAGCTTTGGCTTCCACGAGAGGAACTGGATGGACAAATGCCCGGCTTTCGGCTCGACCGCCAAAAGCATAGGATGCGACGGATGCAGAACGGACGGACGGATCAATTGGGAGTGGAGATATGACAACGGAACGCGCAATTCTGGCCGGAGGCTGCTTCTGGGGCATGCAGGATCTGATCCGCAAGCAGCCGGGCGTGGTCGCCACCCGCGTCGGCTACACCGGCGGCGCGGTGAAGAATGCCACCTACCGCAATCACGAAGGCCACGCCGAAGCGATCGAGATCACCTTCGATCCCACCAAGACCAGCTTTCGGACCATGCTGGAATTCTTCTTCCAGATCCACGATCCGACCACGCTCAACCGTCAGGGCAATGATTTGGGCACGAGTTACCGCTCGGCGATCTTTTATACCAGCGACGAACAGAAGCGGATCGCCAGGGATACGATTGCAGACGTCGAGGCCTCCGGTTTCTGGCCTGGCAAGGTCGTGACCGAGGTCGCGCCCGCGGGCGAGTTCTGGGAAGCCGAGCCGGAGCATCAGGATTATCTCGAACGTTATCCTGACGGCTACACCTGCCACTTCATCCGCCCCGACTGGAAACTGCCGCGGCGCGGGGCCGCAGCGGCAGGCTAGGCTAGTGAGCGCGCGTTCAGGTTCGCAATTGCGCGACCAGGTCGCGGGCAACGCGCATATCGGCGAAGTCTGAGCCCTCGGCAAACGCTCCGCAGACATGATCGAGAACCGCCAGAGCGTTCGCGCTCTGGCCAGCCCCGATCATCAATCGCGCCAGGCTGACCGCGCTTCGCAGCTCCCAGAAACGCGCGCCTTGCTGGACGGCAATGTCCATGGCCTCGCGAAAGCCCGCCTCGGCATCCTCTGAATGCCGGGCGCTCCTGAGCATCAACTCTCCCTTGATGCGGATCAGCTCCGGCAGATACCAGAGCTCCTGCCGGTCGTTGCAGCGGGTCAGGACATCCTCGATCACGTCGAGGCCGCGATCGACCTGGTCGGCCTCTCCGGAACACGCGGCGAGCTCGCCGAGCAGGGGTAGAAAGCGCGGCAGGAAGCGCGCATCGCCGGCGCGATTGAGCTCCTCGCGCAGCAGCGGCAGGCCGGTCGTGACGTCGCCGCGCCTGACCATGACTGCGGCGTTGAAGGCCCGTGCCCACAGGCCCCACAGCCGGATGGCGTGGCGCTCGGTGTGTTCGAGCAGCTCGATGCCGTGACGCTCCGCGGCGTCGAAATCGCCGGACCAGAAGGCGATCGGACAGGCGGCTTGTCCGAGTACGCTGCAGAAGGTCAGCGCGTGGCCATTGGCGCGGCCTTCCTCGATGTTTCTGGCCGTGAGGGCCTGTGCCTGATCGGCCAGGCCCTGAAGCCACAGGATGCGAGCCCGAAAATATTGCGTCGAGATTCTCAGATCGAGCGGGAAGATCTTCGGCTTCTCCGCCAGTACATGCAGCGATGCATTGACCCGGTCGATGCGCAGCCGAGCCTCGTTCTGATCCCCGAGATAGTGCAGCGCCACGGCCATCAGCCGGTCGCCCAGCATGACATCGGTCCTGTCGGACGAATTCGCAGCTGCGTTCGCAAAGCGATCGGCGAGCGCACGGGCCTTGCCGAACTGTCCGTTGTTGAACTGGTCGATGCACAAGCCCCAGAGCGCGCGCAGCCTGAAATCCTTGTCGTCGAGCCTGTCAGCCAGCTCGAGGGTCGTATCGAGGATCGGTCGCGCCTCCCGCGCGCGACCCTCGCCATACATCAGCGACCAGCCGAGCGCCGACAGGAGCTGCATGCGGATGCGGTCGTCGTCGGCGGTGTCTCCGAGCGCCGCGAGGGCCGTTCTGCTGCGCTCACGGCATTCCGCGAACAGCGAGAGACGCACCCACAGCGTGACCGCGGCCGCCGTCAGCGCGACACCGAGCCTCGCCTCGCCGTCGGGCCCGAAGGCCCAGTCCAACGCCGCACGCACATTGTCCAGCTCCGCGCCATAGATGCTCAGCCATTCGGGCAGCGGCGTCGAAATATCGGCCTCCGCGCGCTCGAATAAATCGCGAAAATGCTCGGCATGACGCCGCGCGAACTGCCTGGCTTCGTCGAGCTCGTTGAGTTTTCCGTATGCATAGGTGCGCGTGGTGTCGAGCAGCCGATAGCGCAGCGTCCGCGAGCCGGACGGCGAAATTAGCGACTTGGTTACCAGGCTGTCGATTGCTTCGAGAGTCTCGGATGCGTTGAGGCCGTCACCGGACGCGACCGCCGCAGCCGCCTCCGGCGCGAAAGGCCCGGCAAAGACCGACAGGCGTCGCAGCGTGGCGCTCTCCGCGGCAGGCAGAAGGTCGTAGCTCCAGTCGAGAGCCGCTGCGAGCGTCTGGTGCCGTGGCACGGCGGTGCGCCGTCCCCGCCATTGCAGCGAAAAGCGGCTGTCGAGCAGAGTTGCCGTCCCGGCGATGCCGTAAGCATTGACGCGGCCCGCCGCGAGCTCGATCGCCAGCGCGATGCCGTCGAGGCGCCGGCAGATGCTCGCGACGAGGGGGGCCTCTTCCGCGCTGAGCTGGAACGGGCCCGAGCTCTGCGCAATGCGCTCCACGAAGAGTTGAGCCGCGGGGTAGGCAAGGATCTCGTCGACGGCAAGCCCTTCGCGCTCGGGCGGACAATCCAGCGGGAACAGCCGGAAAATCCGCTCGCCTTCGCTCCGGAACGACTCGCGGCTGGTTGCGAGAACACGAAGCTGCGGTGCTTCGCGAACGATGCGCTCGACGAGCGGCGCCAGATTGTCCAGCACATGTTCGCAACTGTCGAAGATCAGAAGGGCAGGGCCGGTCTTGAGAAACGTCAGCAGGGCCGGCGTCGGATCCTCCGCGCTGATGGTCAGTCCGAGCGCCGAAGCAATGGTGGTCGCGATGTGACTGGCATCCCTCAGCGGACCGAAATCGACAAAGAAGACTCGCCCGGCGAAATCCTGGGAACGGCGATGCCCGACGGTGACCGCGACCGAGGTCTTGCCGATACCGCCCGGGCCGACGACGGTCATGAAGCGATAGAGCGAAAGTCCGTTCGAGATCTTCTCGATGACATCTTCCCGGCCGACCATCCTCGTGAGCTGAGCGGGCAGCGAGCGGGGAGGAGCGGCTTCGGCCGGGAGCGGTGCGGCCGGCGCAGCTGCTTGAGCGAACGAGGCGACAAAACAATAGCCTCGGCCGGGCACGTTGACGACGTAACGGGCCGACTTGCCGGTGTCGCCGAGTGCCTTGCGTAGCGCCGCGACGTGAAAGCGCAGGCTGCCCTCGTCGACATTAACGCCGGCCCAGATGCGCTTGACGAGCTCTCTCTTGTCGACGACTTCTCCGGGGCGTCCTGCAAGGAAGATGAGAATGTCGAGCGCGCGGCCGCCGACATGAAGCGGCGAGCCCTCCTTCTCCAAGAGTCGGGACTTCGGAAACAGTCGAAATGGCCCAAAGGAAATGGCCGAGTCTTCGCTATGATCTGGCACGCGCCATCGCCCCCTCGAAGGGAGTCAAAAGGTATTACTTTCTCGTCTACCAGAACGAGGCGTACAGTAAACTGGCCGAAAGCAGTGGGCAGGGCTGGCAGCCCTGCGTGGACGGCTTGGGTCGGCGCGCTCGCCGAATAACGCTTGGAAAGTAAAGAGTTAGGCCGATGTGACAATGCGGTGACGCCGGGGCTCGCCCAGATGGAGCATTGACTGTCATGCCGGATTGCTGCGATGGCATCGTCCGGGAGCCGGTCCCGCCACCACATTGACTGCCGACTTCCGGAATTTCCAGCATGGCCTCTTTCACGCGGCGACAGTTCGTGCACGCGTTGACAAGCGCAGCGGCGCTCGCCGCGCTTCCCCGCAGCGGACAAGCCGCCGACTATCCGTCTCGTCCCATTCGCCTGGTGATTCCCTACGGAGCCGGCGGATCGGGTGACCAGATCGCGCGCCCCTGGGTGGACAAGATGTCGTCGCTGCTCGGGCCGACCTTCGTCGAATATATCGGCGGCGCGGGCGGCGCCATCGGGACCGCGGCGGTCGCGCGTGAGGAGCCCGACGGCTATTCGCTGCTGCTCGGCAACGGCAGCACGCAGGTCATCATTCCCATGACGTCGGCGAATCCCGGATATTCCGTTGGCGATTTCCGCGCCATCTACCGCCTGATCAACAGCGCATTGGTTTTCGCCGTCAATCCTTCGGTGCCTGCCGCAAACCTGCGCGAGTTGATCACCTATGCGAAAGCCAATCCAGGAAAGCTGTCCTATGGCACGCCGGGGATCGCCACCGGAAACCATCTGGTCGGCGAATCCTTCAAGCAGCAGGCCGGCGCGCTGGACATCGTCCACGTGCCCTATCGCGGCATTGCGCAGGCGACCAACGACCTCGTCAGCGGCCAGATATCGCTCGTCATTGCCGTCATGTCCGTTCAATTGCAGCAGCTGGCCCAAGCGGGGAAAGTCAGGCTGCTCGCGGTCACCACCGAAACGCGGCTGAGCGGCGCGCCGGAGATCCCGACCGCCGTCGAATCCGGGATGCCCGGCATCCGGTATGAGGGATGGTTCGGTCTGTTCGCACCCAAGCACACCGACGATGCGATCATCGACCGGATCGCGCAGGCGACGCGGCTCGCCATGGCCGATACGGCGCTTCTGGCGAGCTATCGCGCCCAGGGCATGGAGCCGGACGACGATTCAAGCCCGGACAAATTCCAGCGCATCGTGGAGGCCACATCCGCAAGCCTCGCGCCCCTGATCAAATCGATCGGGATGAGCAATTTGTGAGGCCGCTCAGCTGTCGGCGCGCGTAACAATACGCGCCGTCAGCGTGACGAGGCCCATCAGCGCGGTCAGGAGCCAGAACGCCACCGGCAATCCGCCAAGACGTGCCACGAAGCCGACACCGGCGGGGCCGACGAGAACGCCGGCGTAGCCGGCGGTCGTGATCGCCGCGACGGCGAGCCCGGTGGGCATCACCGTCTGCCTCGCCGCCCGGCGGAACAGCACCGGCACGAGGTTCGATGCGCCGAGGCCGATGAGCAGGAAGCCGCCTACGGCGGCCGCCACGACGGGAGCGGTGAGCATGACCACGAAACCCGCGATCGCAATCAGGCTGCCCCAGAACAATGTCGTGCGGTCTCCGATGCGTGCGACGACGGCGTCGCCGGCGAGCCGCCCGATCGTCATCGCGACCGAGAACACGATGTAGCCGATCCCGCCTTGCGCTTCCGAAACGAGACCCGCCCCGATGACGAGCAACGCGCCCCAATCAAGCATCGCGCCTTCGACCAGGAAGGTGATGGCGCAAAGCAGCGCGAGCAGGAGCACGGCGCCATGCGGCAGCACGAACAGCGGTCCTTCCTGCACCTGCACGGAGCGAAGCAGCCGCGGCCAGGCTGCCAGCATCGCGATCAGCATCAGGACGGAGCAGATCAGCGTGCAAGCGAGCGCACCGAGTTGCAGCGAGAGCAGTGCGGTCATGAGCGCGGCCCCGGCGAAGCCGCCGATGCTGAACAGCGCGTGGAAGCCGGACATCAGCGGACGTCCCGCGGCGCGCTCCACCTCAACCGCGTGGATGTTCATGGCGACGTCGATGGAGCCAAGCGCGGCGCCGAATGCGAGGAGTGTCAGCGCCAGCGTCGCGGGCGAGCTCGCGATTGTCAGCAGAGGCAGGACCAGGGCAAGAGCGAGCCCGCCCGCAATGATGATCGGCTTGCTGCCATAGCGCGCGCTCAGCACGCCGGTCAGAACCATCGCGATGACCGAGCCGATGCCGAGGCTGAGCAGGAGCAGTCCGAGGATGCCGTCGTCGACGGCGAGCCTCGCCTTCGCGAACGGCACCAGCGGTGCCCAGCACGAGATGCCGAAGCCCGCGACGAGGAAGGCAAGCCTGGTCGCAAGGCGTGTCGCCGGCCTGTCGGCAGAAGACATGGGAACTCCGGGGAGGGGGAATCAGGGCAGGGGCAATCGACAAGCCTCGCAATTGTCGCGTCTTTATGTCCGCGGCGGACTCGAAGTGTCGCAGGCGGCCCCTGGGCGGCCGGAACGCCAGTGCGAACCAAGGAGTGAGGCTTCGTAGCCCGGATGGAGCGCAGCGCAATCCGGGGCCGCTAGCGCCGTGTTTCGCACCTTCCCGGATTACGCTTGCGCTCCATCCGGGCTACGGGACCTCGCCTGTGTCGCGCCTCTG
>NZ_JBVVPA010000017.1:0-171100 GCF_055807555.1 Bradyrhizobium sp. Ken64
ATCGGCCAGGTCAACCGCGGCGCCGCTGAAACCGGCTCGGCCTCGGAAGAGGTGCTGCACTCGGCCAAGACGCTGTCATCCGAAAGCACCCGCCTGCGCGCCGAGCTCGACCGCTTCATGGGGAACATCCGGGCAGCGTAGCGCTCGAGGCGCGCCACGCACTCCGCCGCCGTCCTGGCGAAAGCCAGGACCATGCCGCGTGGTCTGTCGATTGCGGAAGGTAGACGTATCGAACCACTAATCTTCGCCAAACCGCTCTTTGTGGTTATGGGTCCCGGCCTTCGCCGGGACGACGGCGGAGTAAGAAGCGGAAACTCACTCCCTCCCGAACGCCCGCTTCAGCTCCACCTTTGCCCGCTCCAGCCGCGTGCGCTGCGTCTGCGGCAGCGTCTTGCCGGCGCGGTTGATATAGAACGTCAGCATCGACAGCGCCGAGCGATAGGCGCCGGACTTGCGGCGCTCGCTGTGCTCCGCCGAACGCTTCAGCGAAGCCGCGATCTTCTTCGCGCTGGTCAGTTTGAACACGCCTTGCTTGAGGTCGAGCGCGTCGCTCTCCTTGGTTACGCGCTGTGACCAGCGCTTCGGTGCGGCGCGCCTGGTGCTCTTGCGCGCCGCTGTTTTGCGAGAATGTGTCGTCTTTCTGGCAGGAGCCATGCGTCAACTCCTTGCGGCTCCACCGAAAACCAGCGCCGCGAGCGGCCGTTCCTGCGGGAACCTGCCCTCGCCGCAGACGTTGTCGCAGGTGGCAGGCGGAATGCCGCACCCCCTTGATCGGATCGCCCCCGTCCACGCCATGTGAACCGGGGCCATGTCCATTGGTCAGATGCAACAACGCGATGGAATTGCAGCGAAGCCCAGCGCCGAACGATGGACCTGTGGTCTCCACGGCGTACGCGGCCGATCGCATCATCGAAACCAGCATTCCCGCACGACTTGATGCGCTGCCGTGGAGCGGCTTTCACACCCGGGTCGTGCTCGCGCTCGGCATCACCTGGATTCTCGATGGCCTCGAGGTGACCTTGGCCGGCGCCCTCTCCGGCGCGCTGAAGCAAAGCCCCTCCCTGCACTTCTCCAATCTCGATCTCGGCATTGCCAATTCCGCCTATCTCGCGGGCGCGGTGCTCGGCGCGCTCGGTTTCGGCTGGCTGACCGATCGCATCGGCCGCAAGAAGCTGTTCTTCATCACGCTCGCGCTCTATCTCTCGGCGACGGCCGCGACCGCTCTGTCATGGAATGTCGCGAGCTACGCACTGTTTCGCTTCCTCACCGGTGCCGGCATCGGCGGCGAATATACCGCGATCAATTCGACCATCCAGGAATTGGTGCCGGCGCGCTATCGCGGCTGGACCGATCTCGTCATCAACGGTAGCTTCTGGATCGGCGCCGCGATGGGCGCGGTGGCGGCCATCGTGCTGCTCGATCCCGCGGTGATCGGCCCCGATCTCGGCTGGCGCCTCGCTTATCTCATCGGCGCGGCCATCGGCCTCGTCGTGCTCTTGATGCGGATGTGGATTCCGGAGAGTCCGCGCTGGCTGATGATCCACGGCCGTCCCGACCAGGCCCACGCCATCGTCGACGAGATCGAACGCTCCGTGATTGGACACGATCAGGATAAGAGCGACGGGCGCTTCGCCAAGATCCGCCTGAAAATGCGAAGTCACACGCCGATCCGAGAGGTCGTGCACACGCTGTTCTCGGTTTATCGCCAGCGCGCGATGGTCGGCCTCGTGCTGATGATCGCACAGGCTTTCTTCTACAACGCCATCTTCTTCACCTTTGCGCTGGTGTTGACCGATTTTTACGGCATCAGCGCCGATCATGTCGGCTGGTATCTGCTCCCCTTCGCCGCCGGCAATTTCCTCGGTCCGCTGCTGCTCGGCCGCCTGTTCGATACGCTCGGCCGCCGTACCATGATCATGTTCACCTACGGGACGTCGGGTCTGTTGCTGGCGCTGTCGGGTTATCTGTTCTCGATCGGCGCCTTGAGTGCCCAGGGGCAGACCGTCGCCTGGATGGTGATCTTCTTCTTTGCCTCGCCCGCCGCGAGCGCCGCCTATCTCACCGTCAGCGAGACGTTTCCCTTGGAAGTCCGCGCGCTCGCGATCGCAGTGTTCTATGCGGTCGGCACCGGCATCGGCGGCGTGATCGGCCCCGCGTTGTTCGGGGCGCTGATCGACACGGGATCACGCACGAGCGTGTTCGCAGGCTATTTGCTGGGGGCATTCCTGATGATCGCGGCCGCGATCGTGGCGTGGCGCTATGCCGTCTCGGCGGAACGCAGATCGCTCGAAGAAATCGCGCGTCCGCTTGCTTCCATGGAGTAGACTATGAAATCGGAATTGGCTGAACTGGACCAAGAGCGCACCATGGTCGATGATGAAGCGCCCGATGCGGTGCCGGTGCCCCACGCACTCGTGCCGCATCTCAATGAAACAGCGATCCTGCTCGACATCGACGGGACGCTGCTCGACCTGATGCCGACGCCGCGCGAGGTGTGGGTGCCGCCCGGCCTGTCGGAAACACTGAACCGGTTGACGGAGCGCACCTCGGGCGCGCTGGCGATGGTCAGCGGTCGTTCGCTCAACGACATCGACCTGATCTTCGCGCCCGATGTCTTCCGCGCCGTCGCCGGCCACGGCGCGGAGATGCGGCTTTCGGTCGACAACGAAGCCGATGCCGTCAGCGCGCCGCCGCTGGACAAGGAGTTGAAGCGGCGGCTCGCGGCGGTTGCCAAGCTCAGTCCCGGCATTCTGCTCGAAGACAAGGGCTATTCGCTGGCGCTGCATTACCGCCTCGCGCCGCATGCGGAGAAAGCGATCTATGAAGCCGTTTCGCTGATCCGCGCCGACCTGCCCAATGCGCCGATCGAGGTGCTGCCCGGCAAGTTCGTTTGCGAGATCAAGCATTCCGGTTTCACCAAGGCGACCGGCGTGCGCGAATTGATGAAGCACGAGCCTTTCAAGGGACGCCGTCCGATCTTCATCGGCGACGATGTTACCGACGAGACCGTGTTCGCGATCATGCCCGACATGAACGGGCTCGCCTTCTCGGTCGGCCGCCGCGCCATGGGCGTCAACGGGCACTTCGACGCGCCGAACGACGTGCGCGCGTTCCTTGCGCGGCTCCTCGACGACTCAAGGTTGGAATAAGGCGCCGACATCTCGCAGCCACATATCGCGCGCGTAACTCTCCAGCGCGACCGCTTCATGCTGCGCGCGCCAATGTTCCAAAACCAAGTTTGTGTAGCGAAATCGTTGGGTTCCGTGAAGGTAAACCGGTTCCAACGCGCACGCCCGATTTTGGTTTCAATTGGTGCAAAGGATGATCAGGAACCATATTGATGAACGGCAGTTAAATGGGGTGGAATGAAACAGGAGGGGACGACCTGTGAATTTAGTCGTCGTTTCGAATCGCGTCGCGCGCGGCAAGGCCAATGAGCCCATGACGGGCGGTCTCGCGGCGGCGTTGTTACCCGTTGTGGAACATTCGGGCGCGATCTGGGTGGGTTCCTCGGGCCGTGTGCGTGACGGACATCAAAAGGAGCCGTTCGCCGAGATCGAAGCACTGGGTTCGGGCGCGATCGCGACGCTGGATCTGCCGGCGGCGCATTACGGCGGCTATTACGAAGGTTTTGCCAACTCTGCCCTGTGGCCGGCGCTGCACTCACGCAGCGATCTGATCCGCGTCTCCCGCGACGACTATGTCAGCTATCGCGAGGTCAACGCTTTCATGGCGCGCGCCTTGATGCGCTTCCGGAAAGCACAAACCGCGTTCTGGGTGCAGGACTACCATTTCCTCGCGCTCGGCGCGGAGCTGCGGGATCTCGGCGTCGACGATCCGATTGGCTTCTTCCTTCACACGCCATGGCCGGTCGCCGCGGTGATGCAGGGCGTGCCCAACCATCGCGAGCTGATCACGGCGATGCTGGCCTACGATCTGATCGGCTTCCAGACCCATGACGATTGCCAGAATTTTCTCGGCTATGTCGCGAGCGAACTCGGCCTCGCCGTCGAAGACGGCGTCGCGACCTCGCAGCATGGCCGAACGCGCTGCGAGGTGTTTCCGATCGGCATCGACGCCGAGAAGTTCGCGCAATACGCGGCGAAATCGGCGTCGCATCCGGATGTGTCGCGGCTGCGCCGCAGCCTCAACGGTGAGCGGCTCGCGATCGGCGTCGACCGGCTCGATTATTCCAAGGGCCTCGTCAACCGCATCAGCGCGTTCGATCGGCTCTGGACCGAGCATCCGCAGTTTGCGCGCAGCATTTCGCTGCTACAGATCGCAAATCCCTCGCGCGGTGCCATCGAAGCCTATGGCAATTTGCAGAACGAGGTCGCGCGGCTCGTGTCCGACGTCAACGGCCGCCATGGCGAGGCCGACTGGACACCGATCCGCTATCTCAACAAAGGCTTTAGCCAGGCCGTGCTCGCGGGCCTCTATCGCACGGCGCAGATCGGTGTCGTGACGCCGCTGCACGACGGCATGAACCTTGTCGCCAAGGAATATGTCGCCGCGCAAAACCCGGCCGATCCCGGCGTGCTGGTGCTGTCGAAATTCGCCGGCGCGGCCAACGAGCTCGACGCCGCGCTGCTGGTGAATCCGCACGACATCGACGGTATGGCGCGCGCGATCGCGGTCGCGGCCGCGATGCCGCTCACCGAGCGCAAGATGCGCTGGGATGCGATGATGAAGAAGCTGCGCGGCCACACCATCCAGCAATGGTCGGCGGATTTCGTCGCTGAGCTGGAGAAGTGCCGGACGGAGAAGGCTGCGGTCGCTCCGCTCGCCAACCAGCCGCCGCAGGCGCTGCGCTGGCTCAAGTCGGCGATCTCAGGCGTGCGGTTGATCTAGTCTCCTTCTCCCCAGTTGCTTGCGGGGGGGCAGGGGCGAAGACGAGAGCCTCAATAGCAATACGACACGCCCTCCAGAATCGCGCACTGCCGCTTGTTCGGCGCGTTCGGATCGTCGAGCGGCACCATGCCTTTGCCCTGGCCGACGAACACGCCCGGCCCGACATGCACCGAGCTCTTGTTGCCGATGATGACGCTTTGATGCGGCGTCGCGCTCGAGCGGGTGCCGTCCGGCCAGAGGATGGCATCGCCGGAAAGCATTCCGTGCCGTCCATCGTCACAGCTGATGTCGACCCCTTGCCGGGTGCAGACCTGTGCGCCGGCCGGTCCGGCGAAGGCGGCGGCGAGGGCAGAAATCAGGCTCAGCGCGGCGATGGTGTTGCGGATGGTCATGGTGCCCCGGACGTGTTTGACGGTCTTGAGTGAATCGTCGCGCCAAACCCACTACCGGTTCAGCCGGCGGGCGGTTCCGAGCGGTAGCCTGACGCCTGATATTGTCTATGAAATACAACATCTTAGGGAAAAATCACCCGATTTCCCCGCGATCCCTTGCAAAATCATCGGCGCCCCTTCAAGAGAGTGCGCTCCGGAGAGATGGCCGAGTGGCTTAAGGCGCACGCTTGGAAAGCGTGTGTGCGGGAAACCGTACCGTGGGTTCGAATCCCACTCTCTCCGCCAGTCGTACGATTTTGTACGCCAGATTGCGATTTCGCGCGCTTGGGTTCGCCAGTCGTGCCCAATGCACTATGGGCCGGCACTGGAGCCAATCGACGTCGTCGTTCATGGGTTCGGCGGATTCAGCTCTTCGCGCCAGAGCCCCTCAGAGTGTCCCACGCCGCCAGACTGGCTTGATCGAACGACTTGCGGGATTCTGCTAACGCGGCGCTCAGCACCGACCATGACTCGCTGCCCGCCTGCTTCAGCTTCTGGAGACGTGCTTCAGCTTGGGACGCGTCGGACTTCAGCTGCTTGAGCGCGGCATCGAGATCGGTGGTCCGCGCTCCGGCCATTTTGGCGGCCGCCTCACGGAATCGATCCGCGGCCTCGTGCCACGCCTTGCCCTGCGCCGCTGCGATGTCTTTGAACGTGGCTTGCTGCTGCTCGATCTGCTTGCCGGCGCTGTCGAAATAGGTCTTCATCTGCGCCTCGAAGCCTGCCCAGTGCTTTTCCAGCTCCGGCTTGGCGCGCGCCCAGGCGGCTTCGCCGGCTTCCGCTTGCGTCTTGAGCTGTGCCTGAAATTCATCCCGCCTCTTCTTCAGATCGGCGATGATCTGATCGGCCTTGACCATGGACTCCGCCTTGGCCTCGGTCGCCTTGGTCTCAAACGAAGCCAACGCGGCATCCATTTCATCGATCCGCTCCTTGGCTGAATTGAGGTAAAGATGCATGCTGCTCTGTTCTGACATGGCGGATCTCCATTGATTAGCCGATACGCTGATAGCGATCTCACAGCTTGGCGTTTTTCGACTTGACCTGTGTCAAGCTGCTCGTTGCGTTGTGTCTGAAACTACTTGAGGAAGGAGTATTGACGTTCCTGGCGACGCTGACGTCCTGGCTGCGCGCGGCCCTCGATCATCGGCGGGCGGCGAGTGCTACGCCGCGGTCCAGCCACCGTCGATCGCAAGATTGGCGCCGGTGATCTGCGCGGCCTCGTCGCTGCACAGAAACAGCGCCAGCGAGGCCACCTGCTCGACGGTGACGAATTCCTTGGTGGGTTGGGCCGCGAGCAGCACGTCGCTGATGACCTCATCTCTCCGCATCTTGCGTGCGTTCATTGTGTTCGGGATCTGCTTTTCCACCAGCGGCGTCCAGACGTAGCCGGGACTGATGCAGTTGCAGGTGATCTTTGATCTGGCGAGTTCCAGCGCTACCGTCTTGGTGAGCCCGTCGATACCATGCTTGGCTGCAACATAGGCTGACTTGAACGGCGAGGCGACGCGCGAATGGGCCGAAGCCGTGCTGATGATCCGGCCCCAGCCGCGCTTCTTCATGCCGGGCACCGCCGCACGAATGGCGTGGAATGCGGCGGATAGGTTGATCGCGATGACTGCGTCCCATTTATCGAGTGGAAACTCTTCGATGGGAGAGACGTGCTGGACGCCGGCGTTGTTGATAAGGATGTCCACACTGCCGAAGGTAGCCTCACTGAGCGCGATCAGCCCGGCGATTTCGACCGGCTTCGCCATGTCTGCGTGCGAATAGATCGCTTTGACGGCGAACTCGCTTCTAATCGCAGAGCACTCTTTCTCGACCTCGGCAGGCGTCCCCATCCCGTTGAGTACGATATTTGCGCCCGCGGCTGCGAAGGCTCGCGCACATGCGAGCCCGATGCCGCTGGTCGAGCCGGTCACGACGGCTGTCTTTCCCTTCAGAATGGTCATTTCAGTCACTTTGCCCTGTGTGTTGCCGGAGTGGTGGAGTTGCGATCAGGTGACCAGGCTCCGCTCCGCCCGGAAGGTACGTCGGTTTGGTTCTTGCAGATAATCGTGGACCACTCTGCCAAGCCCCAGCGTGAGATCTGCGCGTATGTGAATCGCCGACACGACCTCAAGAACGGGAAGATCAGCGACCGGCGCCAAGGCATGCGGTGTCAAGGAGAGAGCCGCGGGCCCGGTCCAGGCGCCCTTCAACGCGATCTGCTCGAGTCGATATTCGACGAGCTCGCAGATGCGCGGGCTACCATCAACATGCGGGATGATCTTGAGCAGGAAGTTAGGCTCCTCGAGCGCGGCCTTGACCCGATCAAGATCGGCTTCGCGGTGTTTGTAGCCCATCGTTCCCGTCGCAACCCGCAACGAACCATAGTCGAGCGTACCGATCAGCGTATCGATCTCGGTTCGTAACGTCGGCTGGCCGAGCTTCTTCGGGAAGCCCCAGAGCTCGCGTCCGCCTGCAATGGGCCCTTCGTCGTTGAGGAACATGCAGTGGGAGTAGCCGCCCTTGCGCCCTCGGAATGAGACGGGGATAACCTGGCCGCTTTCCGTGTAATCGCCAAAGCCGTTCGAGTCCGGCATGCGAATGAATTCATACTTGACGAGCGCTTCGCGCTCATCGAGTTCCAGCGGTTCGGGCACCACGGCGCGCAGCCTTGCCGGGTCGGTGCGATACGTGATGATCAGGTACTCGCGATCCACAAACCGGTAAGGGCCTGGCGGATAGGCCGGGCTGGTGAGCGGCATCGCAAAGGCGCGCTTGCGCACGTCATTCTCACGCATGGGGTTCTCCGTGCGGCAAACCGGCGTTCCTACTCACGGCCATCGTGCTCCAGATCGAATGTGAAAACCCCGTCCGGAGTGACCGGGCGTGCGAGCGCCTCGGGGTGGCGCAGGGTGCGCAGCGCATCGTGATAGCCGGCGCGCCAATGGTCTTGCATCGAAAGGCGGGAGAACTCGTAGTCTTTAGAGTGGCCTTCGTGGTTCCTCGCCCGATAGATCAGGTGAACAATGTTGTAGACGTTGGTGGAAACTGCGGTGTTCAGCAGCTTCACCTCCTCGTGCTCCCTGAACTCTTGGGGGAGCCGGTCCAAAAGCGCCGTGAGCGCACGTCGCAGGCGCTGGATGTGCTTGAACTGGTCGGTGCTTGCGCGCGTGCGACTGGAATATTGAATTTCCTTTTGACGCGTGACGACCTCGGGCAGATTGCCCGGAAGCTGGCCTTTTGCGCTCCAGAGATCGACCTGAAACGCTAGCATGTCCTGCGGCACACCCGCATCGATCACCCATTGCAGTGGCGTGTTGGAGACCATGCCGCCGTCCCAGTAATGCTCGCCGTCGATCTCCACTGCGGGAAAGCCCGGCGGCAGCGCGCCGCTTGCCATGATGTGCTCGGGGCGAATCGTGTGGGTACTGTTGTCGAAATAAACGAAATTTCCCGTTCGCACATTGACCGCCCCTGCACTGAACCGGGTCATTCCCGCGTTGATGCGATCGAAGTCAATCAGGCGCTCCAGCGTGCTCTTCAACGCGCCGGTGTCGTAGAAGCTGGTCGCTCCGCTCGTGCCGCCGGCGTGGAGCCATGGCAGAAGGGGGCGCGCGGAAAAGAACCCGTTTGCGCCGCATGCCGCGGCAAGGCCCGCGCTCATCTGGTTGAGGACATTGCGCGCATTGTCGTTGCGGGCATCGAGAAATGGGTTTCCGGCCCAGTCCCAAGGGGCGGTCGAAGTTACCTGCGTCCAGAAATCGCGCAGCCGATCAACGCGCGACTCGGGCGGGTTGCCGGCGATGATCGCGGCATTGATCGCGCCGATGGAAATGCCGGCAACCCAATCGGGGTGGATGCCGGCTTCCGCAAGCGCCTCGTACACTCCGGCCTGGTAGGCTCCGAGAGCGCCGCCGCCCTGCAAGAGCAGGGCGACGCAATCGAATGGCAGGCGCCGTTGGGTTGCCGGCGGTTGTGATCGGGGCTGAAAATTCATGACTTGGCTTGCTCTCGGGTGTGGGATGATCGAGCCGGCGTCATCGGAAGCCGAGGCGACTCGTCATTAAAGAAAATATACGGTATAGTTTATATACTGGGCACAGCGGTCGAGCAATTCACGAGATCGTGCATCTGCGATGGATCATCAGGTTCGCGGCTAGTGCTGAGTTGACCGCTGTCCGACCTTTGGTGGCTCGAGCATCACTTCCTTCAGGCGATCGCTGGTAGCGACGACGACTACGAAGTTGAGCTTCCCATCCTGCTTCATCAACCCGCCAGCGAGCGCCTGTCCCTCCGCGGCCTTTTCCGCGACCCGCACTGCGTCGGACAGCTCCTGCTTGATCCACTTCAGGGCGATGATGTTGGCGAGATCCGCGCGATCGAGCTCCTTGAGCGATGATGCGATTTCCACCTGTGATATCCTTCCGCTGTTCGCATCTATGACATTCTCGAAGACGCGCTCGTTCTTGATCGTGCGCACGCGGTAGACCGGCGGGCCGGATATCTCGAAGCTGATGTCCGCGGTCCTCGATCCATCGTGCAGACCCTCCGCGATCGCCATGGCCTGCCCGAGCGGGACCTTCGTGGTGTGGAACTGCTCCAGCACACGGCGAATGGCTGCCTCCTCTACGTTGCCCTGCGGAGTCGCTCTTTGCTGTTCGGCGTCGGCAGGGACCTGCGCGACGCCGGCCAGAGCTCCGGTGCCGGCGAGCGTGGTGGAACAAACGATGAGGGCAAGCAGTTGTTTCTTTGGCATCACGTGTAATCCTGTGGTGTTCTTCGTGGCGGCTGGTCTGGAAGCCCGGATACCGAGCGGATCGCCGCAGCCTTTGGAGCCGAGCCTGAGCGTGCGCGCTCCGCCGCGCCGCGATCTGATGTGGACTTCCGCCGTGCCGAGCGTGTTCCTGAACGCCGGGCTGCAACCGGGCCAGGCTTTCGCGAAGGCGCAATTCGATCGTGGCCGTCGGGCGATCGTCACCTACGCCCGCAACAGCGTCGGCGACTTCAGTTTCGGGCTGCAGGGATGGAGCCTCGGCGCTCTCGTGCCCGGTGGACGTCGAGCGATATTCAAACCCGCTGGTGTCGAAGACGACGGCTTCGGGGCCTTTCAGCTCCGACTGGATGCGGATCGGCGGTCGTGCGGAATCCGAGTCGGTGAGCCGGCTCGGCAAAGGTGCGGGGAGCACCCAATCGGCCGCCTGAAGCAGAAGGAG
This sequence comes from Bradyrhizobium sp. Ken64, assembly GCF_055807555.1. Taxonomy (NCBI): domain Bacteria; kingdom Pseudomonadati; phylum Pseudomonadota; class Alphaproteobacteria; order Hyphomicrobiales; family Nitrobacteraceae; genus Bradyrhizobium; species Bradyrhizobium sp. Ken64. The sequence goes on from NZ_JBVVPA010000017.1 coordinate 10,481, forward strand.
TAACGCGCCTCCAGCCGACAGAAAATAGGTCCGCAGGGGAAGCTCGGGCTCGTCAAGACTGTTCGCGTATCGCGACAACGCGGATTTCCTGCTCACGGCGCTCGGCTCCCAGGCATGGAATGATTCCGTCTCGTTTCAAATGCTCGAGGGCCGCGGATGTCGGCGCGCGCGTTCGGCATCGAGATAGCCGCGCTCGTCGAGCCACTCGATCGGGCAATAGGCCATCGCCTTCGGATCAATCATGTGTCCGTCGCGCCTGAGGGCCGTTCGCGTGCCCGTGACTCCGGTCCACACGGACGCGCCAGTGGACGGCTCGACCTGCATGACGTCGAAAACTTCGATGAAGTTGAGCATGTTGGAATTCCGCAATGCTCAGGCAGTGGGCGGGGAAGGGGGCTCGACCCCTTCAAGTGCGACGCTTCTGCGGACGAGCTCGGATTCGATCATGTCGAAGATCGGCTCGACCGGCGCGAGCCACACCGTGACCCAACAGATGATGCAATCGCGAGCGAGCAATAGACCCTCGGTCATGCGAAGCCCCTTCCGTTCGCCGCACGCCCCATCGGCGCGGGGTCGCTATCGAGTAGCGCATGCGCCCAGGCGAGCACCGAAATGGTGAGACCCAGTAGCAGACTGATACCCACGAGCGACACGGCCACGATCAGATTGAGCGACGCGAGGGCAATCCCGGGCCAGGGATTTTCCCGGACGAGCGCCAGGAACAGGCTTGACATTTTCGATCTCCTAAATAAACTACACCGTATATTTCATATACAGCGCGGATCGCGGGCTGTGTCAAGAGCAGAGACTCACAAGCCCGTGTTTGCCCTGGTCGGCTGCAAGGCGGTGTGGCCGTGCTGAAGCGTCAACCGAGAAGGGGTCGGATATGTTGAAGAAGCGGATGGTACTGTCAGGTTTGGTGCTTGCTGCGTTGGTCACCGCTGCGTTCGCGCAGGAGGAGCGCGGGACACCCGAGCAGAGAGCGGCATGCACGTCCGACGCCTTCCGCCTGTGCGCGAGCTACATCCCCAACGCTACCAATGTGGAAGCCTGCCTCCGGCAAAGAAAGCCCGACCTGAGCGAAGCCTGCCGAGCCGTCTTCGAGCACGCAGCCGCTGCGGCCTCCGTCAGGACCGTGGGGTCGCACCGATATCGTGGCGCGAATGACGAGGAATGATCGTATGAACACGATGTACATTCCCGCGTTCGCCGCTTTCGGCGGATCAGCCTTCGGAGCGATTTCCTCGATCATCACGGGCTGGGTCGGTCGGCGGCGCAGGCTGCGTGAGCGGCATCACGCCCATGCCGTGACCAAGCGTGAAAAACTCTATCGATCCTTCATCGAGGAGGCATCCCGGCTCTATGCCGACGCGCTGACCAGCGATAAGTCCGAGATTCCGGCATTGGTGAATCTGTATGCGCTGATCGGGCGTATGCGGATACTGTCCGACGACGAGGTTGTCCATGCCGCGGAGCGAGCGGGGCGGCTGATCATCGAGACTTACCTTGCACCGAACACGTCTTTCGTCGACCTGCCGGGCTTCATGGAGGAGATGGACCCGCTGCGCGAATTCGGCGAGGCCTGCCGGCGTGAAATGCAGGCGATTCCGTCGCGGTGAGATTGAACATGCTGAAGGCACATACTACGCCCCGCACTGGATCGTCGTGCACACGTGAAAGGATCATGCAGGCTGCAATCACTTCGTACCGGCAAATCGGGTACCGTAAGACCACGGTCGCCGACGTCGCTCGCGGTGCATCCATGTCGCCGGCAAATCTCTATCGGTTCTATCCGTCACGCCATGCGCTCGAAGAGGCGGTCGTGACAGAGTTGCTTGAACAGGTGTCCATGGCAGCTGCAAGTGCAGCGCGCAGCGGCCGCTCGGGCCTGGAGCGAATGAGTGCGGTAATGAGTGCGGTTTCCCGGATGCATGAAGACCGGCTGGCAAACGACGTCCGATTGCACGAGCTAGTGGTCGCGGCAGGACAAGCGAACTGGGTAGCCTGCCTGTCTCACGCGGATCGGCTTCGCGGCGTCGTCCGTTCGATCATCGCGGCCGGGCAGCTGTGCGGGGAGTTTCGAGGCGGGAGTCCGATGGCGCTTGCCTGCTGCCTGCTGGACGCAATGGACGCCTACCTCAATCCGTCCTGTATCAAGGCGACCGCCCTTCGGCCAGCCTTCGGCGAGATGATGCGCTTTTGCGCGGGAGCGCTTGGTAACACCGCGTTCGCTAACAGCGTGCCCCCTCAACTCATCCACGTTCAGACCGATTTGCGCTACAAATCCGCCTGTTGAGCCAGCTCACGGCGTCCAGTCCGCTTCACAGGCCGCAAGGAAGAACCCGACCCGTTCGCGTACGAACGAGGGCAACTCCCGTCGCAGGTCTTTCGGTGTTTCACCCACCAGCGAGCGAAACAGCATCGGCAACAGGATCAGATCCAGAAAAATCTGCGCGGTGGCGAGGCTCCGCTTGCCGGTGAAGGGACCCTTGGGCGAGCGCGCAAGCTTCTGCGTCGTTTCATTCAAGAGCTGGGAAACGGCGCTGACGGAGCGATCTCGCGCGGCATCGTGGACGTTCCGGCTCAGCTCGGGGAAACGCTGCGCCTCGGCGATCGTGGCGCGAACCATCCCCAACGACTCTTCGATCACCTTCTCCACGATCGCGGTGCCGAGGTTCGAGAGCTTGTCATGAAGGGTGCGGCCCTCGGGCTCGACGCCTTCGAAATCGGTCAACCGGCTGATGGTGCGGGCCACCACCGCCGCGAACAATGCCTCCTTGCCGGGGAAATGCGCATAGATGGTCGGCTTGCTCGCCGGCGCCAGCGCGGAGATGTCGTCGATGCTGGCGCTACGATAACCCTTCTCGAGAAAGAGCTGCTGGGCTGCATCGAGAATCCGGACCTGCACGTCGCCGGCAAGGTCTTTGGTCGGTCTGCCCCGTTTCGGGGTGCTCTTCTTGGTCATCCGTCGGTCTCCCAATCACGAGTCTGTGCGCGCGCAGATCGCACTTGACATGCTCCGCCGAAAAAGGCAACAAAAAGAAAATATACGGTTTAGTTTATTTAATCGTCGCTGGGCCTGCCGGGACCTGCGACGGCCCTCCGGATGGTCGAGGCCGCAAGCGCGTTTGCGTTGGCCCGGCGACCGTCCGGTCCACCTCAGGAGATCACGGTGAATATGTCGAGCCCTGACCCGGACCGTCCACAACGCGGCATCCTGCTGCGCGAGTTGCGTCACAGGGTCGATCAGGGAATCGCCACGGCAATCGATCTGGTCTCGGCTGCGGTTGTCCGGGCCGAGGGGGCCGAAGCAAAGGCCGCCTTGAGCGACGTGGTCGAGCTGCTGCATGGGCACGCGGAGCTGCATCGGGCGCTGGCCATGCCGCGGGGCGAAGCCCTCAACGATGCCGCCACATACATTGGCAGACTTGGCTGCGCTCTGCGCCGGTCCTTGCTGGAGCGAATGGGAATCCGGCTGGCGTTCACCACCGAGTCCCTCCCGCTCCAGTCCGAGCGATGCTGGCGGCTTGGCCTGATCGTCCACGACCTCATCGTCAACGCAGCGAAGCACGCCTATTTCGACGCGCGTTCCGGCGAGATCAAGGTCAAGCTGTCGCGCATCGGCTCGGTGGCGAACTGCGTCGTGCTGGACAACGGCTCGCGGCCGGCGCGGGTGGTTCTGGGTCGCGAGCTCCAGATCAGCAATGCCCTTGCCAAGGAGCTCGGCGGACGGATCGAGCACGGCTACGCCGCCGAGTTCACCTCCGTCGTTCTTTCGTTTCACCTGAGCGAGCGGGAGCGCCAGGCGAGCTGGTCGATGGCGACGCGCCGCATGCGGTCGCCTCGCTCGCTGAAACTCAGATCGTCCGCGACGGCCGGCTTGAACTCCGGCCTCTCGGATCAGATCGAGCCGTCGGCCGCAATGCGAACGGATCCCAATTCGTCGTCAGCACGTCCGAATGAGCCGGACTCCTCCAGCAGGGGCCCGGACGTTTTGGGCAATCTACTGTCACCCTCTCACCGCATGGACGCGCTATGAACCCGCGCTATTTGAAGCACTCCCAGACCGGTCCAGCCGAACGCTTGCTGAAGCCCCTCGGCGGCTTCGCGCTGGCGCTTGTGGTAACCGCGCTCGGCGGCTGCGATGATCACGCCGCCATTGCCCCCGCGCGCGCCGCCTTCGTGCGCACGGAAATCGTGCAGCCGAGGGATCGGCAATCCTCAATCACCTTGACTGGTGAGGTCCAGCCTCGCTTCCGCGCCGATCTGTCGTTCCGTGTCAGCGGACGGGTGATCGCGCGCTATGTCGAAGTCGGGACCCACGTCAAGGCCGGCGAAGTGCTGGCCCTGCTCGATCCCGCCGAGCAAGAGGCCGATGTCGATGCCGCCGCCGCCGCTGTCCTTGCCGGAGAATCCCAACTGCGTGTGGCGAAGGCGACTTTCGAGCGCCAGAAGGCGCTGATCGCAAGCGGATTCACCACGCGCACGACCTACGACCAGGCTCAGGAGGGATTGCGAACTGCGGAAGGCGTGCTTGAAGCGGCACAAGCGCAGCTCGGAACCTCCAAGGACGCTCTCAGCTACACCGCGCTGCGCGCCGAAGCCGACGGCGTCGTCACCGCGCGCAGTCTCGAAACTGGTCAAGTCGTACAGGCTGCACAACCGGTATTGTCCCTGGCGCAGGACGGGGAGCGAGATGTCGTCTTTGACGTCTATGAGTCGATCTTCCTCGGTACTGCCGACGGCCGCAGCGTTTCGTTGGCACTGGTCTCCGATGCGGGCGTGACCGCAAGCGGCCACGTTCGCGAGGTTTCGCCGGCCGTCGACGCCAGAAGTTCGACCATTCGGGTCAAGGTGACGATCGAAAACCCGCCTGCCGCAATGACGCTTGGAAGCGCCGTCGCGGGCACCGTGAAACTAGAGGCCGAGCGGCAGATCGCATTGCCCTGGAGCGCATTGATGGCGACGGGCACCAGGCCTGCGGTCTGGACCGTCGATCCGGCAACGCGGGCCGCCGCGCTGAAGCCGGTGACTATCAGTGGCTACGAGGCCGGAGAAGTCCTGATCAAGGCGGGTCTCGATCCGGGCGAGCGCGTGGTCGTCGACGGCGGCAAGCTTTTGAGTGTGGGCCAGCCCGTGACTTATGAAGGAGACCCCTCATGACGAGCCGCGCAATCATTGTGGCGACCCCGCTTGCATGTGCGCTCGCGCTTGCCGGTTGCCAGCAGGAGACCAAGGCGCCGGAATCCGTACGGCCCGTCCAATCGGTGCTTCTCGAGGCGGACCACGCAGACGCTGCCGTCGCAGCGGGCGTTATCGAGCCCCGCTACAATACCGATCTCGGCTTCCGCGTGCTGGGACGCCTGACGAGCCGTCCGGTCTATGTCGGCGATCTCGTTAGCGAAGGTCAGACGATCGGCATCATTGACTCGACGGCTCTTGAGCTCGCCGTTCGCGCGGCCAAAGGTCAGCTTGCGAAGGCCGAGGCGCAGTTCGCCACCGTCAGGGCGACGGAGGAACGGCAGCGGACGCTCATCACCACCGACGCCACCACAAAGCAGACGCTTGATAACGCCGAGCAGGCGCGTGCCGGCGCCGAAGCAACGGTGGCGCACGAACAGGCGAATCTGACCAAGGCGATCGAGCAGCTCGGTTATTCGCAGATTAAGGCCGACTTCGCCGGCGTGGTCACCGCGATCGGGGCGGAAGTCGGCCAGGTGGTGTCCCCCGGCCAAAGCGTGGCGACGATCGCAAGGCCGGACGTTCGCGAGGCTGTCGTCGATATCGGCGAGGACTTTCCGCTGCCGCTGGAAGTCGGCCTGCCATTCACGGTCAGCCTGCAGCTCGTGCCGGCAGTTCAGGTGGAAGGCAGAATTCGCGAGATTGCGCCGCAAGCCGATCCGGTGACGCGCTTGCGCCGGGTCCGCATTGCGCTGAGGAACCCGCCTGACAATTTCCGCCTCGGTGCAACCGTCACGGCAAAGCTCGACAAGCAGCAGGGCCCGGTTCTGCGCCTGCCAACCTCCGCGGTGCTCGCCAAGGACGGCGCGAATTTCGTCTGGACGGTCGATCCGCGCGACAGCACCGCCTCGCTGCAAAAAATCGACGTGGTGGCCGACCAGTCGGGCGCACGCGTCACCGGCGGTCTGCCTCCCGGCGCGCGCGTCGTCACCGCCGGCATCCACAGCCTCAAGCAAGGACAGCAAGTCCGCATCGCACAGGATGACAAGCCATGAAGTCGTTCAACCTTTCCGACTGGGCGCTCAGTCATCGTTCGCTCGTCTGGTATTTCATGATCGCCTTCATGGCGGCGGGCCTTTTCGCCTATCTTCAGCTCGGGCGGCAGGAAGATCCCGACTTCACCATCAAGACCATGGTGATTCAGGCGCAGTGGCCGGGCGCTTCGCCTGAGGAGGTGACGCGGCAGGTCACCGACCGGATCGAGAAGAAGCTCGAGGAGCTGGAATCGCTCGACTACACCAAGAGCGTCACCGTTGCGGGCCAGACCACCGTCTTCGTTTATCTGCGCGACAGCACCAAGGCTGCCGACGTCAAGCCGACCTGGATCCGGGTCCGCAACATGATCGCGGATATCAAGGGTGACTTTCCGCAAGGAGTGATAGGGCCGGGCTTCAACGATCGCTTCGGCGACGTGTTCGGCAACATCTATGCGTTCACCAGTGACGGCCTGAACCAGCGACGGCTGCGCGATCAGGTCGAGGACGTCCGGGCCAAGGTCTTGACAGTGGCCGATGTCGGCAAGGTCGACATCCTGGGCGCGCAGGACGAGGTGATCTATCTCGAATTCTCCACCCGCAAGATCGCGGCTCTTGGTCTCGACGTCCACGCCATCATGAGCTCCCTCCAGGGGCAGAATGCGGTTGCGCCGTCCGGGGTGTTCCAGGAGGGGCCCGAGCGGATCAGCGTCCGGGTCAACGGCCAGTTCACGTCCGAGGCGAGCCTGAAGGCGGTCAACCTGCGCATCAACGATCGCTTTTTTCCCCTGACCGACGTCGCTACCATCACGCGCGGTTATGCCGATCCGGCGAAAACCTTGTTCCGGTACAATGGCGAGCCGGCGATCGCGCTCGCGATCGGTATGAAGTCCGGCGCCAATCTGCTGCATTTCGGCGAGGCGCTGAAGCAAGAGATGGCGAGAATTACGGCCGACTTGCCGGTCGGCGTCGGCGTTCACCTCGTCGCCGATCAGCCCATCGTCGTCGAGCATGCCGTGTCCGGCTTCACCGAGGCGCTGTTCGAGGCCGTGATCATCGTTCTCGGCATCAGCTTTCTCAGTCTCGGCATGCGCGCCGGACTTGTCGTCGCGATCGCGATTCCGCTGGTGCTCGCCATCACTTTCGTCGTGATGGCCTATGCCGGCATTTCGCTGCAGCGAATTTCCCTTGGCGCGCTGATCATCGCGCTGGGCCTCCTGGTCGACGATGCCATGATTGCCGTGGAAATGATGGTCGCGCGGCTCGAGATCGGCGATCCCCTGGAAAAGGCAGCAACGCACGTCTACACCTCGACCGCCTTCCCGATGCTGACGGGCACGCTGGTGACCGTCGCCGGCTTCATTCCGATCGGGCTCAACAACAGCAATGCGGGCGAATTCACCTTCACGCTGTTCGTGGTCATCGCCGTTTCGCTGATCGTCTCCTGGATCGTCGCGGTGCTGTTCACGCCGTTGCTCGGCGTCACCATCCTGCCAGCGAGAATGAAGGGCCACCATGAGCAGAAGGGGCGCGTGGCGCAGTTGTTCGCGCGTCTGCTGCTGTTCTGCATGCATCACCGCTGGGCCACGATCGGCGTCACGGTCGCGGCTTTTCTGCTGGCTCTGTTCGGCATGAATTTCGTGCCGCAGCAGTTCTTCCCGTCGTCCGATCGCGCCGAGCTTGTGATCGACTGGAATTTACCGCAGAACGCGTCGATCGCCGATTCCGATGGGCAGATGGCGCGTTTCGAGCGCGAACAGCTTCGGGGCAACAATTCCGTCGATCACTGGTCAACTTACGTCGGCATCGGTTCGCCGCGCTTCGTCCTGTCCTTCGACGTCCAGACCGCAAACAGCTGGTTCGGCCAGATGGTGGTCGTGACCAAGGGCGGCATCAAGGCGCGCGATCAGGTCAAGGCACGGTTCGAGGACTATCTGAAGAAGACGTTCCCCGGGACCGACACCTACGTCAAGCTGCTCGAAGTCGGCCCGCCCGTGGGGCGTCCCGTGCAATACCGCTTGAGCGGGCCTGACATCGCCAAGGTGCGAGATCTCTCGCAAAAGCTTGCTGGCATCGTGCGAAGCAATCCGGATCTCGGCAACGTCGTGTTCGACTGGATGGAGCCGGCCCGCGTCGTCAAGGTCGACGTGCTCCAGGACAAGGCGCGCCAGCTCGGCGTGACCTCGGAGGACATCGCTACCACCTTGAACTCCGTGTTCGAAGGCACGCCGATCACCCAGGTGCGCGACAGCATCTATCTCGTCAATGTCACGGGGCGGGCGACCGCGCCGGAACGCGCGTCCATCGACACGCTGCGCGATCTGCAATTGACCGGGCTCGGCGGTCAATCCGTGCCGCTCGGCGCCGTGGCCAACCTGCGTTACGAACTCGAGCAGCCGACGATCTGGCGGCGTGCGCGGATCCCCACCATCACATTGAAGGCCGGGATCGTCGGCGATGTGCAGCCCAAAACGATCGTGGATCAGCTCGCGCCGAAGCTGGCGGACTTCAGCAAAGCGCTGCCGGCGGGCTACTCGGTCAAGCTCGGCGGCTCCGTGGAGGAGAGCGCCAAGAGCCAGGCACCGATCGTGGCCGTCGTTCCGCTCATGCTCTTCGTCATGGCCACAGTCCTGATGATCCAGTTGCAGAGCTTCAATCGCTTGTTCCTGGTGTTCGCGGTCGCGCCGCTCGCCGTCATCGGCGTCGTCATGGCGCTGCTGCCGAGCGGTGCCCCGCTTGGCTTCGTCGCCATCCTCGGCGTGCTCGCCCTGATCGGCATCCTGGTGCGCAATTCCGTGATCCTGATCGTCCAGATCGAGGATCTCCGGAAGGAGGGGCGGGCGGCCTGGGACGCGGTGGTGGAAGCGACCGAGCATCGCATGCGGCCTATTCTGTTGACCGCTGCGGCCGCAAGTCTCGCGCTGATTCCGATCGCGCGCGAAATCTTCTGGGGCCCGATGGCCTACGCGATGATGGGCGGCATCATCGTCGGCACGCTGCTGACGCTGCTGTTCCTGCCCGCGCTGTATGTGGCCTGGTTCCAGATCCAGCCCGATCAAGGCGACCCATCCCCAACGCACGAGTCCACGTCGTCCATGCACGAGTTGTCTTCGCCGGAAATGATCTCTGTGCCCAAGCCGGTGCCGGTTCTCGAACCTCAGATCTAACAAGGAAAAGCACAATGCCTCCCAACATACCTCTGATGCTGGTCGTCAGCGCGACGCTAGCAACCGTGACGCTGTCGCCACATACGGCTTTCGCGCAGTTCCCTCCGCCACCCCCGATGGCCGGACCTCCGCCGATTGCAGCGGGTGGGCCGCCTCCGCTGGCAACCGGAGGTCCTCCGGCCTTCGCCGCTCGTCCTCCAATGGGGCCTGGCGGTGTGCCACGTGCCGGTCCGGCGCCTCGCCTAGGCGAGGCATCTGCGCCGCGCGGTGCTCTCGCCGCGGCTGAGCGTGCCGGCGCCGGTGGTGGTCACGGCGGACGGGCGGTGGCGAGTGCGGCACGCGGCACATCGGTCACCTACAACCGCTTCGAAGGCTACGGCCGCTATGGCGGATCCCGACAGGGCTATCGCGCCGCCGTTGCCGCGGGCGCCTATGCCGCCGGAGCCACGGCTGCCTACGCCTATAGTGGCGCAAGCTATGGCTATTCCTCGGAGACTGGCTGCTACTACGTCCACAGGCGCTACCGGCGCGTTCTCGTCTGCGATTAGCACGTTGCATCGCGGCAGATTCATATCGCCGGCCGGTGCGTGTCCAAGGCGTCAATAGGCAACACCGTAGGTTTCCACCTTTTGGACTGGAAAACAACTTACAGGTCAATGGCGATTGACTGACACTCTCTCCGCCAGCAGCCCCGTCCGGCCACCCCATACCTCCGGTCCCTCTCGCCCGTCCGCGACACCCTTCCATCGGCGATCGCTGCCGACATGGCGATGCTATGCGGCTTCGGCGCGATCGCTCGCCATGCAGAAACGCGCCTGTACACGGTCGCGTGACCTCCATAACTTCCCCGACGCAATGTGAGGAGATGCGACGTGGCGAAGAAGACGGCGACCAGGAAGAAAACTGCTGCGAAGAAGGCAGCGAAGACCTCCACCAAGAAAAGCGCCGTGCGCCAAAGCAAGGTTGCGAAGGCTGCAACCAAGCCCGTCAAGCAGGCCGCCGCGCGCAAACCGTCCGCACCACGCCGCCCAAAGGGTCCGGCCTGGCAATGGTCGGCGGTCGAGACCGCAGCCGCAATCCGCTCCGGCGCCATCTCCGCGGTCGAGACCGTCGAGGCGCATCTGGAGCGGATGCGGGCCGTCAATCCGAGGCTGAACGCCGTCGTCGTCGATCTCTCGGAGGAGGCGCTGGCTGCGGCGCATGCGGCCGACAAGCGGCGCGCCAAAGGCGGCGAGCTCGGCCTTCTGCATGGCGTACCGATCACGATCAAAGAGAATGTCGATTACGAAGGCCGTCCGAATTTCAACGGCGTTCCCGCCAACAAGGATCTCATCGCACCGTCGGATTCACCCGTGGTGCGCAACCTGAAAAAGGCTGGCGCGGTCGTCATCGGCCTCACCAACACGCCGGAATTCTCCTTCCGCGGCTTCACCGACAATCCCTTGCACGGGCTGACGCTCAATCCCTGGGATCCGGACATCACCTGCGGTGGCTCCTCGGGTGGTGCGGGTTCGGCGGTCGCCGCCGGCATCGGCACCATCGCGCATGGCAACGACATCGGCGGCTCGCTGCGCTGGCCGGCGCATTGCAACGGCGTTGCGACCATCAAGCCGACGCAGGGGCGTATTCCGGCGTTCAACGCGAGCGCAACCGCCGAGCGGCCGATGCTGGCGCATCTGATGTCGGCGCAGGGGCCGCTCGCCCGCCACGTCGCCGACGTCAGGCTCGCGCTGGAGGTGATGAGCCAGCGCGATCCGCGCGATCCCTGGTGGGTGCCGGCGCCGCTGGTGGGGCCGAAGCCGAAGGGGCCGATCAAGGTCGCGCTCGCCAGGATTCCTGAAGACATGGACGTCGATCCGCACGTCGCGGCGGCGTTGCGTCAGGCCGCCGATCATCTGGAGCGTTCCGGCTACCGTGTCAGCGAGGTCGATGTGCCCGACATCGACGGCGTCTGGCAGACCTGGTGCGACATCATCACCAACGAGACGGTGGTGATGCAGGAAGCCGGCATGCTGAAGGTGACGTCGGAAGACTTCCACAAGGCGTGGGGCGGCATGAAAGCCAAGGCCAACGTGCTCGACCTCAAGGCCTGGATGCAGGCGACCGCCGCGCGCAACGGTCATATCCGCGCCTGGCAATTGTTCTTCGAGGAATATCCGGTGGTGCTGGCACCGACCACGGTGAAGCCGACGCCTAGCCCGCGCGAGGACACAGTCAGCCCCGAGCGCGTGCGCGAGATCTTCTGGGGCGAGATCCGCTTCATCTCGGCGATCAACGTGCTGGGCCTGCCCGGCGCCGTGGTGCCGGTGGCAGTGCACGACGGCAAGCCGATCGGCGTGCAGCTCATCGCCGGGCGCTATCGCGAGGACCTCGCGCTCGATGCAGCGGCCGCGATCGAGAAGCGCGCCGGCGTGCTCGCCCATCGGCTGTGGGAGCAGATGGACTGACAGCGAGAGAAGGGTGTTTCCCTCCGGACGAGATCGGCCTGCATGGTTCGAGACGCCCGCCTTGGCGGGCTCCTCACCATGAGGGTCTAGAATCCGCAGTAAGTTGCGACCTCATCCTGAGGGCCCGCCGCAGGCGGGCGTCTCGAAGGATGGCCGCAAACGAGCTTTCGCCAAGTATCGTTTCATTAATCCAATTTGACTCGAATTTTAGCCAATTCCCCAACAAGTGTTAGGGTTACTTCCTCGATCTCTAGACGAATTATTGTCCGCTTTACCACCCGCCTCTAACAGAGGGACGGCGGACAACGCACATGCCTCATACAGGCCAATAAGTGCGGCCCGCTCCACGCGGAGGTGGCACGATGCGCAACGAGACGATCGCTATTCACGCCGGCTACGAGCCCGAAGCCACCACGCACGCGGTTGCCGTGCCGATCTACCAGACCGCGGCCTACGCCTTCGACAGCGCCGATCACGGCGCGGCGCTCTTCAATCTCGAGACCGAAGGCTATCGCTACAGCCGCATCGCCAATCCGACCAGCGCGGTGCTGGAGAAACGTATCGCCGAGCTCGAGGGCGGCGTCGGTGCGCTTGCGGTTGCGACCGGGCAGGCCGCGCTGCATTTCGCCTTCGTCAATGTCGCCGATCACGGCGGCAACATCGTTTCCGTGCCGCAGCTCTACGGCACCACGCATACGCTGCTCTCGCACATCCTGCCGCGGCAGGGCATCACCGGCCGCTTCGCCGAGAGCGACAAACCCGAAGCGATCGAAAAGCTGATCGACGAGAACACCCGCGCCGTGTTCGCCGAAACCATCGGCAATCCCGCCGGCAATGTCTGCGACATCGAGGCACTGGCGAAGATCGCCCACGCCCATGGCGTGCCGCTGATCGTCGACAATACCGTTGCAACCCCGATCCTGCTCAAGCCGTTCGACTACGGCGCCGACATCGCCGTGCATTCGCTGACGAAGTTTCTGGGCGGCCACGGCACCACGCTCGGCGGCGCCATCGTCGACTCCGGAAATTTCCCCTGGGCCAAGCACGCCGATCGCTTCCCCGGCTACAACAAGCCTGACGCGTCCTATCACGGCCTCGTCTATGCCGAGCGCTTCGGCAAGACGGCCTATATCGAGCGCGCGCGCAGCATCTATCAGCGCACCATGGGTTCAGTGCTGTCGCCGTTCAACGCCTTCCTGCTGCTCCAGGGCATCGAGACCGTCGCGCTGCGCATGGAGCGCCACTGCGAGAATGCCCGCAAGGTCGCCGAATTCCTGCGCAAGGATCCGCGCGTGGCCTGGGTCAACTACACCGGCTTCCCGGACAGTGCCTATTATCCGCTGGTGCAAAAATATCTCGACGGCAACGCCTCGTCGCTGTTCACCTTCGGCATCAAGGGCGGCATGGAAGCCGGCAAGTCCTTCTACGATGCGCTGAAGCTGATCACGCGCCTCGTCAATATCGGCGATGCCAAGTCGCTGGCCTGCCATCCGGCCTCGACCACGCACCGGCAGATGTCGGCGGAGCAGCAACGGGCCGCCGGCGTTTTGCCGGAAACGATCCGCTTGTCGATCGGCATCGAGCATTGCCAGGACATCATCGAGGACCTCGACCAGGCTTTGGAAAAGGCCTGCCCATCCGCGCGCCTCCAGGCCGCGGAGTAGGCGGCCGCGCCGATGACGATCCTGATCGACAGGGATCAAGCCATATCGAGCCCGGCACTGGTGCCGGCAGAGGGCGATCTGACGCGCGAGCACGGCGACGCCGAGCTCACGATCGGGTTGATCAACAACATGCCGGATCCGGCGCTGAAGGCGACCGAGCGGCAGTTCATGAAGCTGCTGCAAGCCGCGGCAGGTCCGCGCCGCATCCGCTTTCACTGCTTCTCGCTGCCCTCGGTGAAACGTTCGCCGGAAGCGAAATGGCATGTCGAGAGCGAATATTCCGAACTCACCGAGCTCAGGCGTCACAAGTTCGACGGTCTGATCGTGACCGGCGCCGAGCCGATCGCGCCCGAGCTCGACCAGGAACCGTACTGGCGCGATCTCACCGAGCTGATCGACTGGGCCAAGGTCAACACGCGCTCGACGATCTGGTCGTGCCTCGCCGCGCATGCCGCGGTGCTGCATCTCGACCGGATCGAACGGCGGCCGCTCGCCACCAAATGTCACGGCATTTTCGACTGCGAAGCCGTGACCAGCGATCCGCTGACGCGGGCGGCGCCTGCGCCCCTCAAGGTCTCGCATTCGCGTCTCAACGAGATCGCCGAGAGCGATCTCGCGCAGGCCGGCTACCAGGTGCTGACGCGTTCGGCAAAGGCCGGGGTCGATATCTTCGTCCGGCAATATGCCAGCCGCTTCGTGTTCTTCCAGGGCCATCCGGAATATGACGCGCTGTCGCTTCAGCGCGAATATCTGCGCGACATCGGCCGTTATCTCGCGCGTGAGCGCGACCATTATCCGCATTTGCCCGTGAACTATTTTGACGCTTCGGCGGAAGAGAAGCTGGTCCGCTTCGAGAAACAGGCAAGGCACCAGCGCCACCCCGCGCTCAGCAACGAACTGCCGGCGCTGAATTTGCGTGCCGATATCGCTGCCGGCAGCGCCGCGGCGGCATTGTTCCGGAACTGGCTGCAATATCTCGGCGCGGAGGCCGACGCGTCGGTGCTTGCCCGTTAGGTCAGAACGACGGGATCGACGTTAGGACTAACGAAGTGTGAAGCTTGCCTCAAGCAGCGCACGAATGCTTCAGTGAGCGGGGCGGGGCAGACAGGAAATGCGAGTCGTGTGGTCGGCACTCCATGGACGCGTGAGCAATCGGCTGGCCCGGCATTTTCGCGCCGCGCCGCACCGTCTGCCCGCGCGTGCGCCCATGGTGAGCTTCACCTTCGACGATGCCCCCGATAGCGCTGCAGGCGAGGGCGCCGGGCTTCTGGAGCAGCATGGCGGCCGCGGTACGTTCTATCTCGCCGGCAGCCTGGTCGATCGTCCCTCGGACCATTGGCATGGCCTGTCCAACGACGCCGTGGTGCGGCTTCACCGGGCCGGGCACGAGATTGCCTGCCACACCTTCTCGCACCTGAGTGCGGTCAATCTCGACGAGGCCGCCATGGCCCGCGAGATCGAGCGAAACCGCAGCCATTTTCGCGGCATCGATTCCTCGATCACGCTGGAAAATTTCGCTTACCCCTATGGCATCGCGTCGGTGTGGCGCAAGCCGCAGCTCGCCAAGACCTTCCGCTCGGCGCGCGGCATCCTTCCCGGCGTCAATCGCGACGTCATCGACCTCCAGTTCCTGCGCGCCTCGCCCCTGGTCGATTGCGAGATCGACATTGCGGGCGTCGATCGCTATTTCGACGAGGCGGTCGAGAGCGGCGGATGGCTGATCTTCTACGGTCATGACGTCGCCAACGTACCGAGCCCGTATGGCTGCACGCCGCACCTGATGCGCCATGCGCTGCAGGCGGCCGGGAAGCGCAACATGCCGATCGTGACAGTCGCGGAAGCGCTGCGAAGGATAGGGGCGTAGCGCCTCTCTTCCCTTCTCCCCTTGTGGGAGAAGGTGGCATAGGCGGCCTTCGGCCGCCGTTCTTAACACGAACGCCGATGCTTCGCATCGGCTATGGCGCCGGATGAGGGGTATGCCTCGGCGAAGCAATCTCTATCGAATGTGCGGACAGAGACCCCTCACCCGTCTCGCCGCTACGCGACGAGCCACCCTCTCCCACAAGGGGAGAGGGGAAGACTCGCGTCTCGCTCCTCAAACAGTCTTGCCACGCCTGCGCGGTCATGCGACTGGCCTTGTGACGAATCTCACGGCCTCACTCCGACATGCCCATGTCCTCTCCTTCCACCGCTCCGCTGCCTGCGCCGGCCCATGGCCGCGATGCGCTGTCGGTGCTGCGTTCGGTGTTCGGCCTGCCCGGGTTCCGCGGCGCGCAGGGCGAGATCATCCGGCACGTCACCGACGGCGGCAATTGCCTGGTGCTGATGCCGACCGGCGGCGGCAAGTCGCTGTGTTACCAATTGCCGGCGCTGCTGCGTGAAGGCTGCGGTGTCGTGGTGTCGCCCTTGATTGCGCTGATGCGCGACCAGGTCGCCGCCATGCTCGAAGCCGGCGTCAATGCCGCCGCGCTGAACTCGTCGCTGACCCCGCAGGAAGCCTCCGACATCGAGCGGCGCCTGATCGCGGGTGATCTCGACCTGCTCTATGTCGCGCCGGAACGGCTGCTGACGCCACGCTGCCTGGCGCTGCTGGCGCGGGCCAAGGTGGCGCTGTTCGCGATCGACGAGGCGCATTGCGTCTCGCAGTGGGGCCATGATTTCCGCCCCGAATATGTCGGCCTGTCGATCATCGCCGAGCGCTTTCCAGACGTGCCGCGCATCGCGCTGACCGCGACTGCCGACGAATTGACCCGCAAGGAGATCGTCGAGCGGCTTGCGCTTGCAGACAGTCCGCACTTCGTCTCCAGCTTCGATCGTCCCAACATCCGTTACGAGATCGTCGACAAGCGCAACGCGGTGTCGCAGCTCAAGGAATTCATCCGGGAGCGTCACGCGGGCGATGCGGGCGTCGTCTATTGCCTGTCCCGCAAACGGGTCGAGGAGGTCGCCGCCGCGCTCGACGACGCCGGCATTGCGGCGTTGCCTTATCACGCCGGGCTCGACAGCAGCGTGCGCTCGCGTAACCAGGACCGCTTCCTCAACGAGGACGGCATCGTCATCGTCGCGACCATTGCCTTCGGCATGGGAATCGACAAGCCGGACGTGCGCTTCGTCGCGCATCTCGATCTGCCCAAGAGCATCGAGGCCTATTACCAGGAGACGGGACGCGCCGGCCGCGACGGCAAGCCGTCGGCGGCCTGGATGGCCTACGGTCTCTCCGACATCGTGCAGCAGCGCCGCATGATCGACGAGTCGAACGGCTCCGAGGAATTCAAGCGGGTCTCGATCGGCAAGCTCGATGCGCTCGTTGGCCTTGCCGAAACGCCGCACTGCCGGCGCCAGCGGCTGCTCGCTTATTTCGGCGAGATCGTGATGGGCGGGGGCTGCGGCAATTGCGACAATTGCCTGACGCCGCCGAAAATGCGCGACGGCAAGGTGCTGGCGCAAAAGCTTCTGTCCTGCGTCTACCGCACCGGGCAGCGCTTCGGCGCGATGCACCTCATCGACGTGCTGATCGGACGGCTCACCGAGAAGGTGACGCAGTTCGGCCACGACAAGCTCACGGTGTTCGGCATCGGACGCGAGCTCAACGAGAAGCAGTGGCGCACGGTGCTGCGGCAGCTCGTGGCGATGGGACATTTGCTGAGTGACAGCGAAGCTTTCGGCGCGCTGAAGCTGACGGAATCGTCGCGCGGCGTGCTGCGGGGCGAAACGGAGGTCTGGCTGCGCGAGGAAGCGCCCGGCACCCGGATCCGTTCGAGCCGCGCCAAGTCCCGCCGCGGCGATCTGGCGCCGGCGGCCGGTGCGCCGCAGGGCGATGTCGATCCTGAATTGCGCGCGCGGCTACGAGCCTGGCGCTCGGAGATTGCCCGCGAACGCGGCGTGCCGGCCTACGTCGTGCTGCACGACGCCACCATCGACGGCATCGTTCGCGCATGGCCGACCACGATGGACGAGCTGCGCAACGTGCCCGGCATCGGCGACAAGAAGCTCGAGCATTACGGCGACGAGCTGCTGCAGATTGTCAGGACGCGGTAGGGGCTTGGTTCGTAGCCCGGATGGAGCGCAGCGCAATCCGGGGCAGTTTCGCCGTATTGTAGGCTTCCCGGATTGCGCTGCGCTCCATCCGGGCTACCGACCTCAGCCGTTCCTGAACGCATACCCGTAGCCGTTCAGCGCCGGCGCGCCGCCGAGATGGGCGTAGAGGATCTTCGCGCCCTTCTCGAAATAACCCTTCTGCGTAAGGTCGATCAGGCCCTGCATCGACTTGCCCTCGTAGACGGGGTCGGTGATCATGGCTTCGAGACGCGCGGTGAGGCGGATCGCCTCCTTGGTCTCTTCCGACGGCACGCCATAGGCGGGATAGGCGTAATCCTCGATCAGCACGACGTCGTCGGCGACGAGGTCCTGGCCGAGTTCGACGAGCTTGGCCGTGTTCTGTGCGATCGAGAGCACCTGCGCCTTGGTCTGCGCCGGGGTGAAGGAGGCGTCGATGCCGATCACCTGTCGCGCACGGCCGTCGGCGGCGAAGCCGACCAGCATGCCGGCATGGGTCGAGCCGGTGACGGTGCAGACCACGATGTAGTCGAACTTGAAGCCGAGCTCGGCTTCCTGCTTGCGCACTTCTTCGGCGAAGCCGACATAGCCGAGGCCGCCGAATTTGTGCACGGAGGCGCCGGCGGGAATCGCATAGGGCTTGCCGCCCGCCGCCTTCACCTCCTCGATCGCGTCCTCCCAGCTCTTGCGGATGCCGATGTCGAAGCCGTCGTCGACCAGGCGCACGTCGGCGCCCATGATGCGCGACAGCATGATGTTGCCGACGCGATCATAGACGGCGTCCTCGTGCGGCACCCAGGCCTCCTGCACCAGGCGGCACTTCATGCCGATCTTGGCCGCGACCGCCGCGATCATGCGGGTGTGGTTGGACTGCACGCCGCCGATCGAGACCAGCGTGTCGGCGTTCGAGGCGATCGCGTCAGGGATGATGTATTCGAGCTTGCGCAGCTTGTTGCCGCCATAGGCGAGCCCGGAATTGCAGTCCTCGCGCTTGGCATAGACCTCGACATTGCCGCCGAGATGCTTCGACAGCCGCTCCAGCTTCTCGATGGGCGTCGGACCAAAGGTCAGCGGATAGCGCGCGAATTTTTCGAGCATCGTCAGGTCATCCCGATTGGCGTTAATGTCTGCAAAAATGTTAGCATCATGCCGCACAAAGGTGCTTTCAAATATTGCGGTTCTGTTGCGCGTGATCTTGCGATAATGGCGTCAATACGTAGTATGTCTTTCGAAATAAGCGCCAGCTACGGAAGTTTCTTCCATGTCCGCTCGTCTCGACCGTATCGACCTTAAGATGTTGAGATTGCTTCAAAATAACGGCCGGCTCAGCAACGCGGAGCTGGCCGAAACCGTCGCCATCAGTCCTGCCACCTGCCATCGACGCACCCAGCGCCTGTTCGACCACGGCTTCATCGCCGCCGTCCGCGCCATGGTCGCGCCGAAGAAGGTGGCAAAGGGCACGCTGGTGATGGTCGGCGTCGTGCTTGATCGTTCGACGCCGGAGAGCTTTGCGATCTTCGAGCAGGCGATCACCAGGCTGAAATTCGTGCTCGACTGTCACCTCGTCGCCGGCGACTTCGACTATTTCCTCAAGATCCGCGTCGGCGACATGGAGGACTTCAACCGTATCCACGGCGAGCAGCTGATCGCGCTGCCCGGCGTGCGCCAGACCCGCACCTTCTTCGTGATGAAGGAAGTCATCGACAACGCGCCGCTGGAGTTTTGAGCGGAAGCTATTGATGCGCGATCTGCATCATGAGAGATTTAGGTGATGCAGACAGTCCCCTTCCGCCACCTCAATCCGGCCGGACCGGCCTATCGGCGCGGCTGGGTCGACGAAGCCGTGGCCGCGATCGAGGCTGACCAGTGCCGCACGGCTGACACGCATCTGATCCGGCTGATCGTGCCGGCGCTCTCAGGCATCGACATCTATCTGAAAGACGAGTCGACGCATCCGACCGGCAGCCTGAAGCATCGGCTCGCGCGCTCGCTGTTCCTTTACGCGCTCTGCAACGGCCACATCCGCGAAGGTACGCCCGTCGTCGAGGCCTCGTCGGGATCGACCGCGGTGTCCGAAGCCTATTTCGCGCAGATGATCGGCGTGTCCTTCTATGCCGTGATGCCGCGCACGACCTCGGCGGAGAAGATCGCCGCGATCGAGCATTACGGCGGTAACTGCCATCTGATCGACGACGGCCGCGCGCTGTATGCGGAGGCCGGCGCGCTGGCCGCACGGCTGGGCGGCCACTACATGGACCAGTTTACCTTCGCCGAGCGCGCCACCGACTGGCGCGGCAACAACAACATCGCCGAATCCATCTTCACGCAATTGCAGGGCGAGCCGCGCCCGCTGCCGGACTGGATCGTGATGGGCGCGGGCACCGGCGGCACCTCGGCCACCATCGGACGCTATTTGCGCTATCGCCAATATCCGACACGGCTATGCGTCGCCGATGTCGAGCATTCCGCTTTCTTCGACTGCTTCAGCTCGCAGGACCGCTCCCACGTTTGCGACCGCCCCTCGCTGATCGAAGGTGTCGGCCGGCCGCGCTGCGAACCCTCCTTCGTGCCGGGCGTGGTCGACCGCATGATGAAGATCCCGGATGCGGCGACGATCGCGGCGATGAACGTGTTGTCGCGCCGGCTGCGCCGCGCGGTCGGAGGCTCGACGGGCACCAATTTCCTGGCGCTGTGCCGGCTCGCCTCGGAGATGCGAAGGACGAATCAGACGGGGTCGCTGGTGACGCTGATCTGCGATTCCGGCGAGCGCTACCGGCAGACCTATTATGAGCCCGCCTGGCTGAAAGCGCGCGGTCTCGATCCAACGCCGTTCGAGGCGGCCTTGTCGTCGTTCCTCGATACGGCGCAACCGCTGGCGCTTGAGTTCGAAGACGTAGCGAATCCGCAGAACTTGCGAAATCCTGGCGCCTGATAGCTGGCGCTTCCCGGCCATTTGCAAGATTGCACGGCCGTCACGGCAACTTCACTTGCCTTGCGCGTGCGTGCGGGCGAGTTTCGCGGCTTCTCAACGAGGAGACCTGCCGTGCGCCTTCCCATTCTCGATCCGAAGGACCTGAGTGCCGAACAGAAGCCGCTCTATGACGACATGCGAGCCGGCATCAAGGACCACTTCAAGGGCTTTGTGAACATGCGCGACGATGGCGCGCTGCTCGGGCCCTGGAATCCATGGATCCGCGAGCCGCGCTTCGGCAAGCCTGTGTGGGAGCTGGTCAAGGCGATCGCGTCGAACCCGCTGCTGCCGGCACCGGTGCGCGAGGTCGCGATCCTCGTCACCGGCTCGCATTTCCGCTCCGGCTACGAGCTCTATGCGCATGTGCTGGTCGCCGAACAGCGCGGCCTCTCCGACGAGAAGCTCGCGACCATCGTCGCCGGACAGCGGCCGGTCGATCTCACCAAGCAGGAAGCCGTCGCCTATGACGTGGCGTCCGCATTGGTCAGCGGCGGCGTGCTGCCGGAACTGACTTATCGGGCCGCGGTCAAGGAGTTCGGCGAGCACGGCGCAGCCGAGCTGTCCTATCTCGTCAGCATTTACTGCATGGTGTCGATCACGCTGAACACGTTCGACGTGCCGGTGCCGGACTAGATCTACGGAGCGATCACTCCGCCGCCTTGTTCATGGGCGGCGGCGGCGACCAGGCCACGCAGCGGTTGCGACCTTCGGCCTTCGCCTGGTAGAGCGCGTGATCGGCCGCGCTCATCAAGGCGTCGATGCCGGACATGCTGACACTGGCTTCCGCAATGCCGATGCTCACGGTGACACCGAACTGAACCTGATGGGCAACGATGCGCGAGCTCATCACGCGCTTGCGGATTCTCTCAGCGACGATCCTTGCGCGCGACAGGCTGGTCTCGGGCAGCAGAATCGCGAACTCCTCGCCACCGAAGCGGCCGACGACGTCCGATTTGCGCTTGCCATCGAGGCATGCGGCCGCCACGGCCTTGATCGCCTCGTCTCCGATCGCGTGACCATAGCGGTCGTTGACCGACTTGAAATGGTCGATGTCGAGCATCAGGACCGAAACGGAGCGATAGTAGCGCTGGAAGCGGCTCCACTCTGCATCGAGCGCGCCCAGCAAATGGCGGCGGTTGTAGAGCCCCGTGAGCGGGTCGGTGGTGGCCAGACGCTCCAGCATGTTGGCCTTGTTGGTGAGATCGGTGATGTCGACATAGGTCAGCATGCGGCCGCCGTTCGACATCGTGGTGCAGTGGGCCCTGATCCGGCGCGCATCCGGCGTCTGGAGATCGCGCACATGATCGCCCGCCTTGACCTCGGCGACGCGCTTGACGGGAAATTTCACCAGTTCGTTCGCCGGCAGATCCGGCGCGCTCGCGCGATGCACCCGGCTCACCAGGGATGCATAGGTCGGGCGGGCGGCGGCTTCCTGCTCGCTCACCTCCCAGAACCGCCGCATGCGCCGGTTCATGAAGCTGGCGTTGAGATCGCGGTCGAGCAGCAGCACGCCGTCCTCGACGTTCTCGAGGGCGTCGCGCAGCAATTTCAGCTCGTCGGAATAGCGCACGATGTCGGTGACCGGCGTATAGGTCAGCATCCGCCCGCCGTTGGGCAGAGGCGTGCATTGCATCCGAACGACGTCGCCGCTGGTACGGCGCAGGTCACGCGGAGACGCATCACCTGCCTGTATCTGACGGACGCGCTCGGCGACATAGGCCTCAAGCTCGGCCGGCGGAATCTCGTAGGCGAGCGTATCGCGGCCATGATGCATCAGCGTCACAAATGACGGATTGCTGTTGGCAACCTCCTCCGGCAAGAGCCACATCTGCCGGAACGCCCGATTGATCAACTGCGCGCGGAGATTGGCATCGAGCAGCACGACGCCGAGCGGGACGAAATCGAGAGCCGCGCGAAGCGCCAGCATCTGTCCGCGCATCAGCGAATCGGTCGGCCGCTCCTGCTCGTCCACGGCCCTAGGCTCGACATGATCTTCCGCTCCGAGCGCAACCCCGATCTGACGGTCCGACCGCCAGAGCACATGGCAGGAGAGGATCTCCTGGCCTGCGAGCCGGAGCTGGAACCGATCGGGCACGCCGATGCTGCTCTGCATCTCCAGCGTCGCGCCGTCTTCGGACATCCGGCGCACGACGCAATCGATGGTCGACTGACCGAAGTTGAAGAAGATCTGGCCGGCGAGGAACGTTCGTTCCGATAACAAGCGGGGCATTCCAAACCTCCCAAGCGACATCGGCCCAGTTTGCCCGAAGCTTACTTGCCGAAAGGTAAGGTGGTGCGCGATTGTGCGAGAGGGCTAATAACTGGTTCACGCATCCGGCCGTCGTCACGTCAGCGTTGAATGCGAAAAGCCCTTCATCATCAACGATGAGCGGGAGCGGCCCTTGCTCTGATATCCGTGAAAATGCGGTTGCTCCGCTTTACGGAAAATCCACCACGGTCCGCAGTCAGTTGCGCACCGCGTAGAGCGGCGTCCGCAACGTCATCTGGTAGGACGGTTTCGGCATCCAGGCGATCTGTGCGGTGATGCCGAATAGTCGGTTGTCATTGTCGTCCATGCGATCGAGATCGAGGCGCAGGATCGGCTGCGTGAAGGGTTCAGCCAGCACCCTGCCTGCGAGTTGCGCGCCGCCGAACGATTGCACGCCGAGACGGCCGGTGAATTTCCAGTTGCTCGGCCATTGGTAGTAGCCGCCGGCATAGAGGATCGTGTTCGGCCGGATGCGGACGACCGCGCCGGCAATGTCGGTGATGGTATATTGCACACCGGCAAGCCATCCGCGTGTCTCGTCCTCGTCGAGCGCGTAGTCGAACTCCAGGATGTTGTTGAATGACGTTGTCATGCCGGGGTCGTTCGGCACTGACTGCGTCAGGGTGGATTGCAGCGTGATTGTCGGGATCTTTCCGCCGTTTTGCTGGTAGAGATCGGCCTGCACACCGATGTTCCAGCTGGTGATGTCGAACGCCGACCAGCCGCCGCCGATGTCCGTGGTCGAGCCCGAGACGCCACCATAGAGCGAGACGCGATCGCTGACGTCGACGGTCATCGGGAGATCGAGGGCGATCGACTTCGCGGCCGGCAATCCGTTCGGCAGCGCATCGCCCCTGCGCGCCGCCAACGCTTCGAATGCTGCAGACAATGATGTGTTGCCAAAGCCGAGCCCGAGCGTGCCCGCCGGGATCGTGGCGTACGTTGTGCGCAGGTCGAGATAGATATTCGGAACCGCCGGCTTCGCGACAGCGTCTTGGTCACTATCGGCGGCCAATGCGCCAGCTGGCATCATCAGGCAGAGCAGTCCCATCGCGAAAGCGCGCAAGGCCGAGCGGGGCGATTGGCTGCGATGGGACACGTGACAATCCGACGCGTCTGCCGTGATGGCGAAACTGCCTGCTAGATGGAATGTGATCGCCCGTATGGTCAAGTGGTATCCGCAATCGGTGGACGGTGCGAATGCACGCAGGTACGTTGCCTTCACCGCACTGACACATCCTCCGCCAGAGTGCAGGCCGGACACTGGAGAACGACAGCCATGGACACGTCACGCCGCATCCTGCTCGCCGGACTGGCGGGACTCGCCGTTGCGCCGACCGTCGCAGCAGCCGCGCCCTCGGCCGCGTCCGACGACGTGACGGTCGCCGAAGAGCGCTTTGCGCGCATGATCGCGGCTGCGCATGCGCCCGAAATCACCTGCGCGTGGCAGGCCGAGCGTTATGCGGATTCGCATTGGCCAAGCTATGTCGCGGCGGCGCGTTCCGTCATCGAGGCGAGAGCGTGAGGCATTCTCTTTCCTCTCCCGTTGCGGGAGACGGCAACACGAGGGGCTTCACGTCCCCACCGCCCGCCTGACCTGCTCACCGATCTGCGACAGCACGAGCTGCGCTTGCGGCAGGATTGCGCCCATAGCGTGGAAATTGTGGACCATGCCCTCATGGCAGACGTGCTCGACCGCGACGCCCGCGGCGAGCAGCTTGCGGGCATAGGCATTGCCCTCGTCTCGCATCGGGTCGTACTCGGCGGTGTGGATGATGGCGGTCGGCAGGCCCGCAAGCCGTGTCGCGCGCAGGGGCGAGATGCGGGGATCGGCGGCATCCAGGTCCTCGGGCAGATAGTCGGCGAGATCGGCTTCGATCGTGACGCGGTCGATCAGGTGGCCCTCGGCGAACGCCTGGCGCGAAGGTGAGGCCTCCTCGAAATCCAGCACCGGGCAGATCAGGCATTGCGCGACGATGGAAAGGCCTGCGGCCTGCGCTGCCTCCTGGCACACGATCGCAGCGAGCGTTGCACCCGCGGAATCGCCGCCGAGCACCAGACGCCCCGCGTCGATGCCGAGCGATGAGGCCTCGCGCGCCACCCATTCGGTGGCAGCGATCGCATCGTCCACGGCGGCGGGGAATTTGTGCTCGGGCGCCAGCCGGTAATCGACCGAGACGAGGCGGCAGCCGGTCGCATGTGCCAATGCCGCTGCGATGCGGTCATGCGTGACGATGCTGCCGGCAACGAGCCCGCCGCCGTGAAAGAACACGAAGCCGGGCGCGCGATCGGCGGCGCTTGCCGGTGAATAGAGGCGATAGGGCAGCGCGCCGCCGGGACCAGGCAGCATGCCGTCGGACGACGTCACGTCAGGCGCATCGGCGCGCGCAAACTGCATCAGTTTTGCCAATGATTGCCGCCGTGCCTCCACGCTCGGCCGGCTCCTTGCCTGCGGCGCGGCCGCAGCCATCATGGTCAACAAACGCTTTGCGAGTGGATCGAGCGGCATGGTGCTTCCTTTCCCTTCCGGGAGGGTAACTCACCATTTTCCCGCAGGGAATCATTTAGAAATTGCGCCCAATAGTGGCGCTATAATGCGGCACCACGCCAAGGGAGAGGCCGGTCATGGCCGAGATCAAAAAACCCATCGCATATTCGCCGAGCTGGACCTTCTTCGAGGGCAAATGGCATGACGGCAATGTGCCGATCATGGGTCCGCGCACGCATGCCGCCTGGCTCGGCTCGGTCGTGTTCGACGGCGCGCGGGCGTTCGAAGGCGTCGCGCCCGATCTCGACCGCCACGTCGCCCGCGCCAATCAGTCCGCGACCAACTTTGGGCTGAAGCCGGTGGTCGATACCGGAACCTGGATGACACTCGCAAACGAAGGCATCGCGCGCTTCGCGCCGGATGCCGAGCTCTACGTCCGTCCGATGTACTGGGCGCAGAATGGCTCGGGTGGCGGCGTGCTGTTCGACCCCGAGACCACCGATTGGTGCCTGTGCATCTACGAGGCGCCGATGCCAAAACCCGTCGGCAACGCGATCACGCTGTCGCCGTTCCGCAGGCCCACCGCCGAATGCGCTCCGGTCGAGGCCAAGGCCGCCTGTCTCTATCCGAACAATTCGCGCGCGCTTGCCGAAGCCGCCTCGCGCGGCTTCCAGAACGCGCTGATGCTCGACATGCTCGGCAACGTCGCGGAGTTCGGCAATTCCAACGTGTTCATGGCCAGGGACGGCGTGGTCTACACGCCGGTGCCGAACGGCACCTTCCTCAACGGCATCACCCGCCAGCGCGTCATCAGCCTGCTTCGCGCCGACGGCGTCACCGTGGTCGAGAAGACGCTGCGCTACGCCGACTTCCTCGCCGCCGACGAGATCTTTTCTACCGGAAATTTCGCAAAAGTCGCGCCGGTGATCCGCATCGACGATCGTGAGCTGAAGCCGGGGCCGCTCTACACGCGCGCGCGCAAGCTCTATTGGGACTTCGCCCATGCGGTGAAGCTGGCGGCTTAATAGCACCGCCCTAGCTGTGCCGCTTGAACCGGCTGAACTGAAACGCCTGCGTCGAGTCCCACGGCGTGTGGTGCGCCTCGTTGCGCGTTTCGACCAGCTCGAACCCCGGCCCGAGTTCCGCCGCAAGACTCGCGCTGTCATGACGCTGCACCGGCAGGCCGCTGCACTTCTCGGGACCGTCGAGCGCAAACGTCGCAATGATGACGTGGCCGCCGGGCGCAACCGCCGACCGCAGCCGCTCGATGTATGCGGTCCTGTCGCGGGAATCGGTCAGGAAGTGAAACGCCGCCCGATCGTGCCATAGGTCGTATGTCTTTGCCGGGTGCCATGTCGTGGCGTCGGCAACGATCCAGTCGACCGTCGAAGCGGCTGGGCCGATTCGCTTCTTTGCAGCGTCAAGCGCATTGGCAGAGAGATCCAGCACAGCGACGTCGCGATATCCGTCCAGCAGGAGAGCATCGACCAGCCGCGATGCGCCGCCGCCGATGTCGAGGATGGCAGCCTCGCGGCCTGGATTAGCCGCTCTGATCATCGCGAGCGAAGTCGCCGGACTGTTCTGAAACCAGCTGACCTCGGCTTCGCCCTTGGTGGCGTAGACATTGTCCCAATGGGTGCTTCGGTCGGACATGGCGCGTCCTCCGGCCTGCCGGGAGCCGGCGCAGAGGGACGACCTACTCGTCCTTCTTCGACATCCGCTCGAGGCGTTCCTGCATGTCTTTCATCTGCTGGCGCAAATCGTCGATATTGCTGTCCTTCGGGGCTTCGGCGGTCGCCTCGGGCGCCGGCTCAGCGGAGCCTGCGGGGCGGCCTGCGCCGGGCGCGAAGGGCTTGAACATCGAGAAGGTCTGCTGGAACAGCTCCATGTTGCGGCGGACCTGTTCCTCCAGCGGCGCAAACGGAGTTCCGGACAGCGAGGTGGCGATCTGCTTGCGGAACTTCTCCTGCTCCTGCGTCAGCGACGCGATGGCCTGCTCCAGATATTTCGGCACGACCATCTGCATGCTGTCGCCGTAGAAGCGGATCAGCTGGCGCAGGAAGGTGGTCGGGAGCAGGTTCTGGCCGGCCTTGTTCTCCTGTTCGAAGATGATCTGGGCAAGCACGGAGCGGGTGATGTCGTCGCCGGTCTTGGCGTCGTAGACCAGGAAATCTTCGCCGTCCTTGACCATGGAGGCGAGGTCTTCCAGCGTCACGTAAGTGCTCGTCCCGGTGTTATAGAGCCGGCGGTTCGCGTATTTCTTGATGGTGGTGGGTTGGTCTGATTTCGCCATGGGCTCTCACTTGCAAGACGCGGAGAACGGGAACCTGACGGGCTATGCCGCAGGGCGGGAAGAGTACGCAACGCAACAAAATAAGCATTTTCAAAGGGGTCACGCTACCGTTTTGTGCGCCACGGTTAATCGGGCAGCAAAAACGTGCTTGCGAAAGCGCCAAGAACGCTATTTTGAATGCGCTGCGGGATGAATTCGGCCGCCGGCCGATTGACATGCCTCAACGACGTTAACAGGATGCCGTCCGAGACTGGCGAGCCGTTTCCCCAGCCCCGTCTGCCCCCATTCAACCCAGGAGATGCCCATGTCAGACGATGTCGTCATCGTCAGCGCCGCCCGCACCCCGGTCGGAAGCTTCAACGGAGCGTTCGCAACCCTTCCCGCCCATGACCTCGGCGCCATCGCCATCAAGGCCGCGCTGGAGCGCGGCGGCATCGATCCCGGCCGGGTCTCCGAAGTCATCATGGGCCAGATCCTGACCGCCGCCCAAGGCCAGAACCCGGCCCGCCAGGCCTCGATCAATGCCGGCATTCCGGTCGAGAGCCCGGCCTGGGGCGTCAACCAGCTCTGCGGTTCGGGCCTGCGCACCGTTGCCCTCGGCTATCAGGCGCTGCTCAACGGCGATTCCGAGATCGTGGTCGCCGGCGGCCAGGAATCCATGAGCATGGCTCCGCACGCCCAGTATCTGCGCGGCGGCGTCAAGATGGGTGCAGTCGAATTCATCGACACCATGATCAAGGACGGGCTGTGGGACGCCTTCAACGGCTATCACATGGGCAACACCGCCGAGAACGTCGCGCGGCAGTGGCAGATCACCCGCGCCCAGCAGGACGAGTTCGCGGTCGCTTCGCAGCAGAAGGCCGAAGCCGCGCAGAAGGCCGGTAAATTCAACGACGAAATCGTTCCCGTCACCATCAAGGGACGCAAGGGCGATGTCGTCGTCAGCGCCGACGAATATCCGCGCCATGGTGCAACGGTCGACGCGATGGCGAAGCTCCGTCCCGCCTTCGAGAAGGACGGCACGGTCACCGCTGGCTCTGCGTCCGGCATCAATGACGGCGCTGCGGTCGTGGTGCTGATGACCGCCAAGCAGGCCGCCAAGGAAGGCAAGAAGCCGCTCGCGCGCATCGTGTCCTGGGCTCAGGCGGGCGTCGATCCGAAGATCATGGGCTCGGGCCCAATCCCGGCCTCGCGCGCCGCGCTGAAGAAGGCCGGCTGGAACGTCGGCGATCTCGACCTGATCGAGGCCAACGAAGCCTTCGCGGCGCAGGCTTGTGCCGTCAACAAGGATCTCGGCTGGGATACCTCCAAGGTCAACGTCAACGGCGGCGCGATCGCGATCGGCCATCCGGTCGGTGCCTCCGGCGCACGCGTACTGGTGACACTGCTGCACGAAATGCAGAAGCGGGACTCGAAGAAGGGCCTCGCCACGCTGTGCATCGGCGGCGGCATGGGTATCGCGATGTGTGTGGCGCGCGACTGAGATAGTGACGCGCAATTTCGCGTGCGCTGCACGCGTGGCTGAGTGCGTTGCACCCGATTAAAAAGGCGGCGGTTGCAAATCAAATATTCTTCGCAACCATACAAGCCTCGACTAAATAGAAACGCCCGGCTCGACGCCGGGCGTTTTGTTCTTGATGTCCGTCAAACGTCCCCCATAATCCGCACTTAAAAACAATCACTCAGAAACGTCCGAAGAGTCCAAGGGAAGGGAATACGATATGGCACGTGTTGCATTGGTGACGGGTGGTACGCGGGGCATCGGAGCTGCGATCAGCAAGGCGCTGAAGGCGGCCGGCTACAAGGTTGCGGCGAGCTATGCCGGCAACGACGCGGCGGCGGAGAAGTTCAAGGCCGAGACCGGCATCGCGGTCTACAAATGGGACGTCAGCAGTTTCGATGCCTGCGCCGAGGGCGTGAAGAAGGTCGAAGCCGAGGTCGGACCGATCGACGTGCTCGTCAACAATGCCGGCATCACCCGCGACACTGCCTTCCACAAGATGACGCTCGAGCAGTGGAACGCCGTCATCAATACCAATCTCGGTTCGCTGTTCAACATGACGCGTCCCATCATTGAAGGCATGCGTGCGCGCAAGTTCGGCCGCATCATCTCGATCTCGTCGATCAACGGCCAAAAGGGACAGTTCGGCCAGGTCAACTATTCCGCGGCGAAGGCCGGTGACATCGGCTTCACCAAGGCGCTCGCGCTCGAGAACGCCAAGGGCGGCATCACCGTCAACGCGATCTGCCCCGGCTACATCAACACCGAAATGGTGCAGGCAGTGCCAAAGGACGTCCTGGAAAAGAACGTGATCCCGCAGATCCCGGTGAACCGGCTCGGCGAACCGGAAGAGATCGCGCGCGCGGTCGTGTTCCTGGCGGCGGACGAAGCCGGCTTCATCACCGGCTCGACGCTGACCATCAATGGCGGCCAATATCAGGCCTGATGGCGCCCATTCTCTTGGCGCAACGTCGCTGAGCCAAAATCTGTAGCTTCGGGCGCGACAAGGCGATAGTGAAGACGAAAATGCCCGGCCTCGTGCCGGGCATAAACGTCCTCGGAGCCTTTTGATCGATGACTCCCCGCACGGCAACGCTGATCGGATTGACCGCGATCCTGATGTGGTCGCTGCTGTCAGTGATGACGGTGGCGACCGGAAAGATCCCGGCGTTCCAGCTGGCCGCGATGACGTTCGCGATCGGCGGTCTGGTCGGGCTGCTCACCTGGATCGGCCGCGGCGAGGCGGCCAAGAGCCTGCGTCAGCCGCTGGTCGTGTGGACCGTGGGTGTCGGCGGACTGTTCGGCTATCACGCGCTGTATTTCCTCGCGTTGCGCTTTGCGCCACCGGCTGAAGCCGGCCTGCTGAATTATCTGTGGCCGCTCCTGATCGTGCTGTTCTCGTCTTTTCTGCCGGGCGAGCGGCTTGCCGTGCATCATGTCGTCGGCGCCGTGCTCGGCCTCGTCGGCACCGTGCTGCTGTTCGCCGGTAACACCTCCGGCTTCACCCAGGGGCAATTGCCGGGGTTGGCCGCGGCTTTCATCGCAGCCTTCGTGTGGGCGATCTATTCGGTGTTGTCGCGGCGATTGAAGGCGGTGCCGACCGATGCGGTCGCGGGATTCTGCCTCGCCACCGCGGTGCTTGCCGCGCTGGTGCATGGCCTGCTTGAAACCACGGTATGGCCGGACACGACGCTGCAATGGCTCTCCGTGATCGCGCTCGGCATCGGTCCCGTCGGTGCTGCGTTCTACGCCTGGGACATCGGCATGAAGCGCGGCGATATCCGCGTGCTCGGCGCCGCGTCCTATGCGACGCCGCTGCTTTCGACCGGCTTCCTCATCGCCGCTGGGTTCGCCAACGCCAGCGCCAACATCGCGATCGCAGCGATCCTGATCGCCGGCGGCGGCCTGATCGCCGCGAAGGACATGGTGCTGCGGAAGCGATAGCGTCGTTGCCGGCGCAAGCCGAAGCGACGGTGCCCTATGGCTCCCAGCCTTTCGGCGCGAGCTCGAACCTCGCGAACTCGAAGGCCGGCGCCACGGTGCAGCCGACCAGTGTCCACTCGCCCGTAGTTTCCGCCGTCTGCCACGCATCGGCCGGCACGATCGCCTGTGGCCGCTCGCCGTTCAACAGGTCCGTACCGAGCCGTACCTCGTGCTGGGAGCAGCCGTCATGGGCGATGCGCAGCGTCAGCGGGCTGCCGGCGTAATAGTGCCAGCTCTCGACCGCATCGATACGATGCCAGTGCGAACGCTCGCCGCGCGCCAGCAGGAAGTAGATGAGAGTCGAGCGCGCGCGGCCGTTGGCGTCCGTGGTCTGGTCGCGAAACGTCTCGCGATAGTGCCCGCCTTCGGGATGCGGTCGGAGTTCAAGGCGCGCGATGATCTCGGCTGCGGTCGGCATCGATGCCCGCCAGGGTTTGGTCTTCAGGACTTGCTCTTCAAGACTTGTTCTTGCGCTCGCGCAGCTCGCCGAACACCGCGGTGGCATCCGCGCCCTTCATGTGCAGCCTGGCTGCGATCGACGGTTCGTCAGCGCGCAGGAACACGTTTGTCCGCTTCTCGTCACCAAGCAGCGAGGGAATGGTCGGCTTGTTCTCGGCCCGCAGCCTCGCCACCTCCGCCGCGCGCGCTTGCAGCGCCGCATTGTCGGGGTCGACGGTCAGTGCGAACTTGACGTTGGACGCTGTGTATTCATGGCCGCAATAGAGCTTGAAGTCGTCGGGCAGGGCACGCAGTTTCAAAAGCGAATCCCACATCATCGGATAGGTGCCCTCGAACACGCGGCCGCAGCCGATCGAGAACAGGGTGTCGGCGGCGAACAACGCCTTCTCGGTGTCGAACACATAGGAGATGTGGTCGAGCGTGTGGCCGGGCGTCTCCAGTACGCGCCCCAGCAAGCTGCCGACCTTGACGATTTCGGCATTGGCGACGCGCAGGTCGACGTCTGCGATCTCCGTCGTCTTGTCATGCGGCGCGACGACGCGGCAATTGTATTTCTGCTTGAGTTCGGCGACTCCGCCGACATGATCGCCATGATGATGGGTGATCAGGATGTCGGTGAGCTGCCAGCCCTCGCGCTCGAGCGCCCTCACGATGGGGCCGGCCTCCGGCGCGTCGATCGACGCCGTCGCCTTGGTTTCCACATCGTGGATCAGATAACCGAAATTGTCGTTTAAACAGGTGAAAGTACGAATTTCGGCGGCCATGTCGTCTCCATCGCGCTCAGCTCCGTCAGACAAATATGGCGTTAACGTTGCGCAGGCAATGCAATATTCCGCGCGCGGGGGCCACCTCGTGCATGTTACATTGCGGTCATGACCATTGATGTCGTCGACCTCCGCGAGTTCTACTCCCGTCGCCTCGGGATTGTGGCGCGGCAAATGATCAATCGCGGCATTCGGGAGCGCTGGCCGCGCGTCGACGGCCAGCGGGTGCTCGGCTTCGGCTATCCCACGCCCTATCTCGGGTTGTTCCGCGAGGACGCGGAGCGCTGCATCGCCTTCATGCCGTCGGCCCAGGGCGTCCTGAAATGGCCGACGGGACGGCCGGCCCTCGCCTCGTTGGTGGATGAGTTCTCGCTGCCGCTTCCCGACGCCGCGGTCGATCGCATCCTGCTGGTCCACGCACTGGAGATGTCGGACGATCCGGCCGCGCTGCTGCGGGAGGCATGGCGCGTGCTGTCGCCGTCCGGCCGCGTGATTGCGGTCATCCCGAACCGGCGCGGGGTGTGGACCCGCACCGACAGCACGCCGTTCGGTCACGGCCGGCCCTATTCGCGCTCGCAGATCACCGACCTGTTGCGTCAGACCTGGTTCACCCCGACGGCCTGGGGCGAGGCGCTGTTCATGCCGCCCTATGCCGGCGGCTGGGTGCTGAAATCCGCACAGATGTGGGAGCGGGCCGGCGCGGCGCTGTCGCTGCCCTTCGCCGGCGTGCACATCGTCGAGGCGACCAAGCAGGTCTACCGCGCGATCCCCGCCAAGCGCGAGCGGGCGCGGCTGATTCCCTCGCTGGCAAAGCCGGTGCTGGTACCGTCCTCGACGACGGCGACGCGCGGCTAAAAACAAATCGTCCCGGACATGCCGGGACGATTCAATTCACGTCAGGTATCTGGCGCAGGATGTCCGGCGAAAGGCTTACTCGCCGGGAGCCACTTCGTCGCTCGAAGCGGCCGGAGCGGCTTCGCGCTCGGGGCGCGGGCCATTCGGCCGGCGGCGCCGCCGCGGAAAGCGCTCGCCACCACCACCCTCGAAGCCGGCCTGGCCGGGCGCGCCACCGCTCACCTGCGGCTGCGGGCCGGTGATGAAGGACGGCAGGCGATCGACGCTGACGGCGTCGGCTACGACGGGCTGGGGCTGGTTCAGCGGCAGCGGTTGCGGCTGGGGCTGATATTGCGGCTGCGGGCGATGGTCGCGTTCGCGATGCTCGCGCGGCTGCTGGTTGTCGCGCTGATAGTGGTTGTCGCGGGGCTGATGATCACGCGGTTGATGATCGCGCGGGCCGTCGCGGTCGCGCGTGAAGGGCTGCGGTGGCGGCTGTGGGACAAAACCCGGCTCCTGGCCGAAGTTCGAGAAATTCTCGCCGTCGTCCTCGCCGTCGTCGCCGCT
This sequence comes from Bradyrhizobium sp. Ken64, assembly GCF_055807555.1. Lineage (NCBI taxonomy): Bacteria > Pseudomonadati > Pseudomonadota > Alphaproteobacteria > Hyphomicrobiales > Nitrobacteraceae > Bradyrhizobium > Bradyrhizobium sp. Ken64. Next base: position 44,159 of record NZ_JBVVPA010000017.1, read on the forward strand.
GCTGTTGCTGATGGGCTCGTCGCCGCGTGGCTGCTGATTCTGCCGGAACTGTTCCTGAGCCGTCGCGATCAGGCGAAAATAATGCTCGGCATGCTGGTAGTAGTTCTCGGCCGCAACGGGGTCTCCGGAGGAGCGTGCGTCGCGCGCGAGCTGGAGATACTTTTCAGCAATATGCGAAGCCGTGCCGCGGATCTTGATGTCGGGTCCGTTGGACTCGTAGACCCGGGTCATCGGGTTCTGGCCGCGCCGGTTATTATTGTTGTTATTGTTATTATTATTGTTGCGGTTGCGCATCCGCTGCTTGTTCTGACCGTTTCTCATGTCCTGCCTTTAATTCCAGCCCTAAAGGTTGCACGCATTACTGATTGCCGAGAGTGACCTGATGACAGCGGTTCACATCGCTTGCGCGCAACCGCACGCAAGAGCGGATTGATCCCTGCCGATGTTCGTCGACCGTCGCGTTCAACAAAAGACGCGTTCCCCACCGCCAGCATCCATCGCCAGCGAACCCATTCATATCGCCTGCCGAAACAAGCCCTGCTTTGTTGCGTAAGTCTTCAAGCGCAATATCAGGCTTTCGTTCACGTTGCGGTCGGTAAGCAGCGCAGCTCAAATGGCCATCGCGCTCAACAGGACCTGCGGCTTGGAACCATTATCAGTAAGCTCTCGCCCGAGAGCCCGGCTTTCGCCCGTAGGTCTACGGGGCCGGCACCGATGTGTTGATCGGAAGGTAGTCGTTCCCAAGGGATATTCCAAGAGGTTTTTTGCAGCCCAATCCGGCTTTTATGGGGGCATTTTCCGGGCCGAAACCGCCCGCGGGATGCCCGCCAGATCGGCTTTGGGCGGCCTGTCCACGACCAACGCGGCAGCAATCATCAAGGTTTCAATATTTCGGGCCTGGCCCTGTCCGGCCTCAACGATCAGTGCTCCGCCGGGGGCGAGACGTTCGGTCGCCTGCGGGATCAGGGCACGATAGGCGTCGTAACCGTCATTGCCACCGTCGAGCGCCAGATGCGGATCATGCTCGCGCACTTCGATGCTCAATTTCGGAATTTCGGCCGACGGGATGTAGGGCGGATTCGACACGACGAGGTCGAACGGGCCGCGGAGCGCCGTTGCGTAGGAGCAGGCGACGAAGCAGGCGCGGTCGGCGAGGCCCAGAGCCGCGGCGTTGTCTCTGGCGGTCTTGAGCGCGGTCAGGCTGAGATCGGTGCCGACGCCGAAGGCGCCGGGAATTTCGTGCAGCAGCGCGAGCAGGATGGCGCCGGAGCCGGTGCCGATATCCGCGATGCGTATCTGATGGGAGGCTTGCCGCTCGCGAAAGATTTCGAGCGCGAGTTCGACCACCGTCTCGGTATCGGGACGCGGCACCAGCGTTGCTTCCGACAGACGAAACGGCAGGCCCCAGAATTCACGCGTGCCGAGAATGCGGGCGACCGGCTCGCCGGCGATGCGGCGCCCGGCATATTGCGCGAGCCGCGACGTCTCGGTTTCCGTAAGCAGGCGTGCGGCCTGCGCAACGAGACCTGTGAGATCAAGTCCGAGTGCCGCGCCGAGCAGGATCCGCGCGTCGAGCTCGGCTTCTTCGAGCTGCGCCGATCTCAGTTGCGCGGCGAGCGCGCGCCGCGCGCTCTCAACGGATAATGCGGTGAAGGGATTGCTCACGCGCCGGTCACGCCGCCGCGCCCTGAGCGGCGAGCTGCGCGGCCTGGTGCTCGGTGGTGAGCGCGTCGGTCAGTTCGCCCAGCGCTTCGCCCGCCATCACCTGCGGCAGCTTGTAGAGCGTCAAATTGATGCGGTGATCGGTGACGCGTCCTTGCGGAAAATTGTAAGTGCGGATGCGCTCGCTGCGATCGCCGGAGCCGACCTTCTCCTTGCGCTCGGCCGAGCGCGCCGCGTCGAGGCGTTGCTGCTCGGCGTCGTAGATGCGCGAACGCAGGATGTTCATGGCGGAAGCGCGATTCTTGTGCTGCGAGCGGCTGTCCTGCATCATCACCACGATGCCGGTCGGGATGTGGGTGATGCGGATCGCCGATTCGGTCTTGTTGACGTGCTGGCCGCCGGCGCCTCCGGCGCGCATGGTTTCAATACGCAAATCATCGTTCCGGATCTCGACGTCGACCTCCTCGACCTCGGGCATCACGGCGACGGTGGCGGCGGATGTGTGGATGCGCCCCTGCGTCTCGGTGTCCGGCACGCGCTGTACCCGGTGCACGCCGGACTCGAATTTCAGCTTCGAGAACGCGCCGCGGCCCTGGACCTCGGCGATGATTTCCTTATAGCCGCCGACGCTGCCCTCGCTCGCCGAGATCACTTCGACTTTCCAGCCCTGCAGGGCCGCGAAGCGCTCGTACATCCGGAACAGGTCGCCGGCGAAGAGCGAAGCCTCGTCGCCGCCGGTGCCGGCGCGGATTTCCAGCACCACGTTGCGATCGTCCATCGCGTCCTTCGGCAGCAGTGCGACGCGGATCTTCTGGACCAGGTCCTCGATCTTCGGCGTCAGCTCGTCGCGCTCGGCTTCCGCCATGCCGCGCATCTCGGCATCGGTCGCGGGATCAGCGATCAGTGCCTCGGTGTCGGCGAGCTCCTTGACCGCCGATCGATAGGCTTTCACCGCTTCGATCAATGGCGTGAGCTCGGCGAGCTCACGCGTGATCTGCACATAGCGTTCGGAGGCGAGCTGACCGAGCGATTCGGCCTCGAGCGAGGCGTGATGCGCGAGCAGGACGTCCAGTTTGGCTTCGGGGAGTGACGACATCGGTTCAGTCTCTAAATGCGGAAAGGGCGAGGCAGCGGGAAGGGGCGACAGGCCCGCTACAACGCCAGGCCTTCAGCCTCGGCAAATTCCGTCAGCTTCTGCCGGATCGAGACGCTGCCGGCGGGCGCGTCCAGCAACGGGCCGAGCATCGCTTCGGCCTTCTTGGCGTCGAGATCGAGCACCATGGCCTTGACCGGGCCGAGCGCGGTGGCCGAGAGCGACAACGAGCGATACCCCATCGCGATCAGCGCCAGCGCGCCGATCGGCTTCGACGCCATCTCGCCGCAGAGCGACAGCGATTTGTTCGCGGCTTGCGTCTTGTGTGCGATGTCGCGCAGCGCGCGCAGGATCGGCGCCGACATGGTGTCGAAGCGCTCGGAGACTTTTGCGTTGCCGCGGTCGACCGCAAACAGGAACTGGAACAGATCGTTGGAGCCGACCGAGATGAAGTCGACCTTCTTCAGGAGTTCGTCGAGCTGATAAAGCAGCGCCGGCACCTCGACCATGGTGCCGATGTCGATTCTTTCAGGCAGCGTGTGGCCGTGCTGGCGCAGATAAGTCAGCTCGCGTTCGACCAGCGCCTTCGCCGAATCAAATTCACCCACCTCCGAGATCATCGGGAACATGATGCGCAGCGCGCGGCCGCCGCCGGCGCGCAGCAGCGCGCGGATCTGGCCGCGCAACAGGCCGGGACGGTCGAGGCCGAGCCGGATCGCGCGCCATCCGAGCGCGGGATTCTCCTCGATCACCGCCTCCATGTAAGGCAGCGCCTTGTCGCCGCCGATGTCGAGGGTGCGGAAGGTGACGGGTTTGGTGCCGGCGGCATCCAGCACGGTGCGATACAGCGCGAGCTGGTCGCTGGTGCGCGGCAGGCTCTGGCCCACCATGAATTGCAGCTCGGTGCGGAACAGGCCGATGCCGGCGCTGCCGGTGTCTTCGATGTGCGGCAGGTCGATCGCGAGACCCGCATTGATCATCAGCTCGACCTTCTGGCCGTCCTTGGTGACGCAGGGCCGGTCGCGCAGCGCCAGATACTGCGCCTGGCGGCGGGCGCGGAAGCGCACGCGCTCCGCGAAGGCGGCTTCGACCTCCTGCGATGGGCGCACATAGATCATGCCGGAGGTGCCGTCGACGATGACGGCGTCGCCGGGATCGGCGATACCAGGCGCGTTCGGGACTTCGCCGACCGCGGGAATGCCGAGCGCGCGCGCCACGATCGAGACGTGGGAATTGGCGGTGCCTTCTTCCAATATGATGCCGCGCAGGCGCTTGCGATCGTAGTCGAGCAGCGCCGCCGGGCCCATCGCGCGCGCGATGACGATGGCATTGTCGGGCAATTGTTCGCGTGACGGCGCGTGATCCTGGCCGACCAGCTGCCGCATCAGGCGATAGCCGAGATCCTCGAGATCATGCAGCCGGTCGCGCAAATAGGGATCGGTCGAGCGCAGCATGCGCGCGCGGGTGTCGGATTGCACACGCTCGACGGCGGCTTCCGCCGTGAGACCGGTGGCGACCGCCTCGTGCAGCTTGTGCGACCAGCCCTGGTCGTTGGCGAACATGCGGTAGGCTTCCAGCACCTCGCGATGCTCGCCGCCCTCGGCGACGTCGCCGCGCTCCAGCATGCGGTCGAGATCGGCGCGCAGCTTGGCCAGCGCGGTGTCGAGCCGCTTGATCTCCTTCGGCAGGTCCTCGGCGATGTAGTCCTTGATGACCACGCGCGGCTCGTGCAGCACGACATGGCCGAGTGCGATGCCTTCCGACAGGATGGCGCCGACCTTCTGCGCCGAATGGCGCGCCGCGGGCTCATGGCCCGGCTGGGCCAGCGCAGACAGCTCGCCGGAGGCGATCAGCTCCGCCAGCACCATCGCGGTGGTCTGAAGCGCCTCGAGCTCCTCCTCGACATAGTTGCGCTTGGCGCGGTTCTGCACCACCAGCACGCCGAGCGTGTTGCCAGCGCGCAGGATCGGCACGCCGAGAAAGGAGTGGTAGATCTCTTCGCCGGTCTCCGGGCGGAACGAGAAGGCCGGATGGCTCTGCGCGTCGTTCAAGTTGAGAGGGGTTGCCTCGCTGGCGACCAGGCCGACAAGGCCCTCATGGGCGCTGAGCACGGTGTGGTGCACCGCCTCGCGGTTGAGACCTTCGGTGGCATAGAGCTCGAGCGTGTTGTCGACGCGCAGCACATAGACGGAGCACACCTCGGCCACCATGTTGGCCGCGATCAGCACCACGATCTTGTCGAGCCGCTCCTGGGCCGAGACCTGCTCCGCCATGGTTTCGCGGAGCCGTCTCAACAAGACGCGGGGACCTCCCGACGCGCTCCGCATGAACCGTCAATCTCCTCCGTCTGCCGGGGCCGAAAGGACCCGCGGCGGCTCGCCCAGAAATCCAGAAAAACAACAAATTTGCTCGTCCGGCGCCAGCCCCGGCGGTTGCCTGGGCCGAATCAGCACCGCCTCAACTGGGGCACAGTTTCCGGCAGCCCACCCTGTTCGCCGTATAGCGAATTGGGGCTTGTTTTGCCAAGCAAAACGCCTGCCAAACGCGAAAGTGTGGAGACCTCAGCGTTTGCTGCGACCGCTAAGAGAAAATTAGCCTAAGCCTGATCGAGACCGTAGAGCGTGTGCAGGGTGCGCACCGCAAGCTCGGTATAGGCTGTGTCGATCAGAACCGAGAATTTGATCTCGGAGGTTGTAATGGCCCGGATGTTGATATTCCGTCCCGCGAGGGCCGAGAACGCCTGGGCGGCAACGCCGGCATGGCTGCGCATGCCGCTGCCGATCACCGAGATCTTGGCGACGTCGGTCGCGGTGTCGAGCCGGGCATAATTGATCTGGCTCTTGGCCGCGGTGATCGTCTCCTTGGCCCTGGTGTAGTCGGCGGCCGGCACCGTGAAGGTGAGGTCGGTGGTCTTGCCGTCCTCGGAGACGTTCTGCACGATCATGTCGACATTGATGTTGGCATCCGCGAGCGGGCCGAAGATCGACGCCGCCACGCCGGGCTTGTCCTCGATCTGGCGTACCGAGATCTGGGCCTCGTCCTTCGAAAACGCGATGCCGGTGACGACGTGGCTTTCCATGATCTCCTCCTCGCTGCAGATCAGCGTGCCGGGCGGCTGGTTGGCATGCGGATCGATATCCTCGGGCTTGTCGAAGCTCGAGCGGACGAAAATCGGCATGTTGTGGACCATGCCGAGTTCCACGGAGCGGACCTGGAGCACCTTGGCGCCCTGGGAGGCCAGTTCCAGCATGTCTTCGAACGCGATCTTGTCGAGCCGGCGCGCCTTCGGCACGATTCGCGGATCGGTGGTGTAGACACCGTCGACGTCGGTGTAGATGTCGCAGCGGTCCGCCTTCACGGCGGCGGCGATCGCCACGGCCGAGGTATCGGAGCCGCCGCGGCCGAGCGTGGTAATGCGGTTGGTCTCGGGGTTGATGCCCTGGAAGCCGGCGATCACGGCGACTTCCTTGCGCTCCCTGAAGCGCTTGATGATCTCGCTGCCGTCGATGCCCTCGATCCGGGCCGAGGCATGGGCGTCGCTGGTCTTGATCGGGATTTGCCAGCCCTGCCAGGAGCGGGCCTGGATACCCATGCCCTGAAGCACGATGGCAAGCAGGCCGGACGTCACCTGTTCGCCCGAGGCGACCACGGCGTCGTATTCGCGCGCGTCGTGCATCGGCGAGGCCTCGGTGCACCAGGCCACCAGCTCGTTGGTTTTACCGGACATCGCCGAGACGACCACGGCCACTTCATGGCCGGCGTCGACCTCACGCTTCACATGGCGTGCGACGTTGCGGATACGTTCGATGTTGGCGACGGATGTGCCGCCGAATTTCATCACGAGGCGGCTCATGACGACGCGTGCATTCCCTCATAAGGATAAGTATGGTGACCCGCGCTGGACGGGTGCCTGCGATACCGACCGCGCGTATACAGAGGGGCGGGGCCGGGGGCAAGCGGGTTCCTGGGCGGGCCAATCCGGGCAATGGGTTAATCGAGGTCATGGCGCGTTATATCGACGAGATCCTGCAACCGGGCGAGCGGGTGCTGTATTCGACCAATGCGCACTGGATCTTCTATTTGCCGGCGATCCTGGCCTGGATCGTGGCGCTGGCCCTGTTCGTCCTGTCACGGCAAACCATCGTCGAGGGGCTCGTGCTGCTCTGCCTCGTCGCGGCCGGCCTGGTGGCTCTGGCGGCGCTGTACTGGACCGTGAAGGGCTGGTTCCATCGCTTTACCACCGAGACCGACGTGACCAATTTGCGGATCGTGCACAAGACCGGCTTCATCAAGCGCCGCACCTTCGAGATGGCGCTGGACAAGGTCGAGAGCGTCGATGTGAATCAGACCATTCTTGGACGTATTCTCAACTATGGCGATGTCACCATCAATGGCGTGGGGGAAGGTCGCGAAACCATCCGGACCATCGCCTCGCCGCTCGCCTTCCGCAGTTCGATCACCACGCGGTAGGACCGCGCGCAACCCATGAGCATGCAGCAAAATACTTCCGCTACCGCAAGCCCGCAGCCGGGCTCGACCGTCGACGCCGCCGAGATCGCGAAATTCTCAAAACTTTCAGCCGAGTGGTGGGACCCCAACGGCAAGATGGCGCCGCTGCACCGGATCAACCCGCTGCGGCTCGGCTACATCCGCGATGCCGCCTGCCGCAAGTTCGAGCGCAACGCGCGCAGCCTCAACTGCCTCGGCGGTCTGCGCGTGCTCGACATCGGCTGCGGCGCCGGCCTGCTCTGCGAGCCGCTGTCGCGCCTGGGTGCGCAGGTCATCGGCGTCGATCCGTCGGTCAGCAACATCGCGGCCGCGAAGCTGCATGCCGACAAGGCGCATCTCGCGATCGACTATCGCTGCACCACGGTCGAGGAGATCGACCCGCGCGAGCGCTTCGACATCGTGCTGGCGATGGAGGTGGTCGAGCACGTCGTCGACGTCGGCGTTTTCCTGAAGCGCTGCGCCGCGATGCTGAAGCCAAACGGGTTGATGGTGGTCTCGACGCTGAACAGGAACTGGAAGAGCTTTGCGCTCGCCATCGTCGGCGCCGAATACGTCCTGCGCTGGCTGCCGCGCGGCACCCACGAGTGGAACAAGTTCGTCACCCCCGACGAGCTGACGAAATACCTGCTCGACAATCGCCTAGTCATCACCGAGCAGACGGGCGTCGTCTACAGCCCCTTCGCCGACAAATGGACCCTCTCGTCAGACATGGACGTGAACTACATGGTGGTGGCGGAAGGCATGGTGTGAGGCGTTGCTGCTTCCAAACATCCGGCGTCGTCCTGGCGAAAGCCAGGACCCATTATACCCCAGGGTCTAGTTAGGCGAAGGCTGATAACCACGAGTCTTCGCCAAATCACTCCTTGGGGTAATGGTCCTGGATCTGCGCTTCGCTTGCCCAGGACCACACTGAGTTTGTCAGGCAAGCATCGCACCCATGACATCCGCGTGATTGACCTGCTTGAGCGCGAGCGGCACGTTGACATCAACGTCCTGTTCCTCCCACCGCCATCCCACCCATGTTCACCATCGCCAGCCTCTGGATTCCCTTCACCGTCATTGCCGCGCTTGGCCAGGTCGCGCGCAATGCGATGCAGCGGTCGCTGACGAAGCCGCTGGGGACCTGGGGCGCAACCAATATCCGCTTCCTGTTCGGCTTTCCGTTCTCGCTGCTGTTTCTCGCGGTGGTGCTGGTCGCCAACGGCGATCATCTCGACATGCCGCCCGGTGTGTTCTGGCCGTGGCTCCTGCTCGGCGCGCTCAGCCAGATCGTCGCGACCGGTCTGATGCTGCTCGCCATGAACGACCGCTCCTTCGTGGTGACGACGGCCTATTTGAAAACCGAGGCGATCCAGACCGCCATCTTCGGTTTCGTCTTCCTCGGCGATCATCTGACATGGCTGAAGGTGCTGGCGATCGTGATCGCGACAATCGGCGTCGTCATCACCGCGCTGCGGCCCGGCGGCGAGAAGAGCTTTGCCGAATTGAAACCGACGATCACCGGTCTCGTCGCGGCCGCGGCCTTCGCGCTCTCTGCGGTCGGCTTCCGCGGCGCCATCATCAACGTGCCCGATGTCTCGTTCGTGACGGCGGCATCGTTCACGCTGGTGCTCGGCCTGTTCGTGCAGACGCTGATCCTGACGATCTATCTGCTCTGGCGCGCGCCGAACGTGCTTCAGGCGATCTTGGGGCTTTGGAAGCCATCGCTGCTCGCCGGCTTCATGGGCGCCTTCGCCTCGCAGTTCTGGTTCCTGGCGTTCGCGCTGACGGCCGCCGCCAATGTCCGCACCCTCGCTTTGATCGAGGTGCTGTTCGCGCAAGCCGTGGCGTATTACTCGTTCAAGCAGCCGATCGCGCCGCGAGAGCTTATTGGCATCGCGCTGATCGTAATCGGCGTCGCGGTGCTGGTGGGAGTCTAGTTCCGGTCTTCCGGCAGCGTCGGCAGCGGCGACACCTCGATGCCTTCGTCGATCAGCGACTTGGCCTCGTCCGGCGAGGCCTCGCCGTAGATCGGACGGTGCTCCTTGTCGCCGTAATGCATTGCGCGGGCTTCGGTGGCGAATCGCTCCCCGACATTGTCGGCGTTCTTCACGATGTGATCACGCAGCTCCTTGAGCTTGGCACGCAGCTCGCGCTCCTGCGCCATCAACAGCGAAGTCGGTGCGGATTGCGAGGCCTCGGGCGCGGTCGTCGTGGCAGTGGGCTCAGGCGGCGGCGTGGCGCGTCCGCGGCCCTTCTTGCCGACGATGCGCGGCGCCATGATCGCCTTGTCGACCTTGGCCGAGCCGCAGATCGGACAGGTCACGAGCTTGCGCTTCACCTGAGAATCGTACGCGGACGAGCTCTGGAACCAACTCTCGAAGTCGTGGCTCCGGTCGCAGCGGAGCGCGTAGCGGATCATGCCGATCCCCGCACCAGGTGCAGGTGGTCCGGTCCCGCCTTGGGGTCGGCGACGCCGAAGCGGCGGCCGTGCTGGAGCGAGGGGATCGCGCGGCGCGCGGTCTCGACCTTGGCCGGATCGATCTTGGCCATGATGATGCCGGGCTCGACATCGCCTTCGGCGAGGATCTCGCCCCAGGGATCGATGATCAGCGAATGGCCATAGGTCTCGCGCTTGTTCTCGTGCAGGCCTGCCTGCGCCGCGGCGAAGACGAAGCACCCAGTCTCGATTGCGCGCGCCCGCAACAGCACGTGCCAATGCGCCTCGCCAGTCTTGCGGGTGAAGGCCGACGGTACCGTGATGAAGTACGCGCCGCTTTCGGCTAGCGCGCGGTAGAGCGCAGGAAAGCGCACGTCATAACAGATCGTCAGGCCGACGCGGCCCCAGGGCAGGTCGGAGATCACGGCCGTCTCGCCCGGCTGGTAATTGGCGGATTCGCGATAGCTCTCGCCGTCCGGCAGCTCGATATCGAACATGTGGATCTTGTCGTAGCTCGCGAGCACATTGCCCTCGGGCCCGATCAGGAACGAGCGGTTGACCGCTTTCTCGTCCGAAAAGCGCAGCGCCAGCGAGCCGACATGGATGTGGATCTTCAGTTCGGCCGCGAGCGCCCGGTACGCCCTCAGCGAGTTGTCGTCGTCCTGGCTCTGGAGGTGCTCGAACAGGGCCTTGCGGTTGAGCTGCATCATGTTGCTGACTTCGGGAGTCTGCACGTAGTCGGCGCCATTGGCCGCAGCCTGGCGGATCAGCCTGGTGGCCTGCTCGAGGCTCGGCCCGGGCATCAGGCCGGTGCGCATCTGCACCATCGCCGCCGTGAAGGTCCTGTTGTCGCTCATGACTCCGCCTTGACGCTTTCGAGCATGGCGTCGAGCTTGCCTTCGCGATCGAGCGCGTAGAGCTCGTCGCAGCCTCCGACATGGGTTCCGCCGATCCAGATCTGCGGGAAGGTGGAGCCCTCGCCGGAGCGATCGTACATCTCCTGGCGCCAGGACGGGTTCTTGGCGATATCGAACTCCGTGAAGGTCGCCTTCTTGCGGGTCAGCAGCGACTTCGCGGCGGAACAATAGCCGCAGCCCGGCCTCGTGTAGATCTCGACAGCAGCGGTCATGGTGTCTGGCGCTCTCATGTCATGAATTCATTGAATTATATGGGACTTCACCGGCTCTCGACAACCCGGGCAAACACCAGCACGTCCACTTGCGCCGCTTTGGCCCGGAGCAGGGCCCGCGCACAGGCATCCAGCGTCGCCCCGGACGTCAGGACGTCGTCGATGAGGACAATGCGCCGACCCTGGACGTCGGCCTGGCGGTCGGGGGATACCTGGAATGCGCCTTGCACATTGGTGGCGCGCTGGGCCCGCGACAGGCCGATCTGCTGCTCGGTCGCGCGTACCCGGCGCAGTACCTCAGCCTTCACCTTTACCCCGCTCTGCCGCTCGATGATCCGCGCCAGCGCCCCGGACTGGTTGTAGCGGCGGCGCCAGGCCCTTCGCCAGTGCAGGGGAACGGGCACCAGCATGTCGGCCTCGGTGAGCAGTTCGCCACCTGCGCGCGCCATCCAGCGGCCCATGGCGGGGGCCAAGTCCGTGCGGTCCTGGTATTTCAGCGCATGCACCAGGGTGCGCGCGACGTCGTCATAGCGCACGGCGGCGCGCGCCCGCTGGTAGGCCGGCGGGCTCGCGATCGCCTCCATCGACAGCATGTCGGGACCGGGATCGTACACAAAAGGAATGCCGAGCCGCGGGCAGTAGGGCCGTTCGATGAACGACAGCCGCGCCCAGCACGCCGCGCACACGCCTTCGCCGTCGACCGGCTCGCGGCAGGACACGCACAGCGTCGGCAGCGCGATGTCGAGCGCAAGCCGTGCCGCACGTGACAGCACGTGGCGGCCAGCCGTCCATGCGGCACGCAGGGGGGCGGCGATGGAACGAGAAGGGGCGTGAGCGGCTTCCATGGGACGAGGCTAGCGTTCTGTTTGGCGGCGCTCAAGCGGCTGGATCGGTCTCGTGCCCTGGACGCAGCGCCACTTCGGCGGTGCGCTGCAGAGCCGGGGCCTATCACGCCGCATCGTGCCATGTCGCCTTCTGGATCCCGGCTCTGCGGAGCGTCACTGCGTGCCGCACCGCGTCCGGGACAAGAGAGAGGAGATTGCAATAACCAGCGTGATCGGCGTAACCAGCGGCATGGCTCAAGACCCGCAAACCCCACCCGCTTTGTTCGATCGTGCTTTGCTGCACGCGCGACAGCGCCGCGCGCAGGCGCAAGGTGCCGTGAGCTTCCTGCTGGATCGGGTCGCCGAGGACATGTCCGATCGGCTGGCGGCGGTGATGCGGGAGTTTCACACAGCGGCCGATCTCTGGACGCCCGGCGAGGGTCTCGCGGTGCTGCGCGCGCGACTGCCCTCGATCGAACGCATTGAGCTCGATGCATCGGGTGCGGAGAAGCTGCCCTTTGTGCCCGAAAGCCTCGATCTCGTGGTCTCGGCGCTGGCGCTGCAATTCGTCAACGATCTGCCGGGGGTGCTCGCGCAAATCCGTCGCGCGCTGAGGCCAGATGGGCTGCTGCTGGCGGCGATGATCGGCGGCGACAGCCTGACCGAGCTGCGCCAGGCTTTTGCCGCCGCCGAGGCCGAATGCGAGGGCGGTGTGTCGCCGCGCGTCGCACCCTTCGCCGATCTGCGCGATGTTGGCGCGCTGTTGCAGCGGGCGGGCTTTGCGTTGCCGGTCACCGATGTCGACCGCGTCGTGGTCCGCTACGCCAACGCGTTCGCGCTGATGCAGGATATCAGGCGCATGGGCGCCGCCAATGTGCTGATCGAACGGCGGCGCACGCCGAGCCGGCGATCGACGCTGCTGCGGATGGCTGAAGTCTACGCGGAACGCTTTGCCGATGCCGACGGCCGCATCCGTGCGACATTCGACATCATCTGGCTCTCCGGCTGGGCCCCGCATGCGAGCCAGCAGCAGCCGCTCAAGCCCGGATCAGCGAAGGCGAGCCTGGCGGAAGCGGTGAAGAAGGCGGGAGGGACGTAACTCCTCATGGTGAGGAGGCGCGTCAGCGCCGTCTCGAACCATGCGGGCCCGGCTCTCATCCGCAGCCATCCTTCGAGACGACCGCTGCGCGGTCTCCCTCAGGATGAGGTCTGAGCTCACATCAGCAAATCAATCAGATGCGGGATCAGCGGAATGTCCGCGGGCGGCATGGGATAGTCGCGCAGCCTGTTGGCGCGAACCCAGGCCAGGGTCTGGCCCTCGCGCGGCGTGACCTGTCCCTCCCAGCGACGGCAGATGTAGAGCGGCATCAGGAGGTGGAAGGTTTCGTAGCCGTAGCTCGCGAACGTCAGCGGCGCCAGACAGGGTTCGGCAACGGTGATGCCGAGCTCCTCGTGGAGTTCGCGGATCAGGCTCTGTTCCGGCCGCTCGCCGGGCTCACACTTGCCGCCGGGAAATTCCCAGAGGCCGGCCAGCGTCTTGCCCTCGGGGCGCTGCGCGATCAGGACGCGCCTGTCGGGGTCGACCAGCGCGCACGCCACGACGAGCGTCAGTTTGAGATCAGCCATGCCTGGAATTCCGCTCGCTGAAGGATCATCCGCAACGGTTCGTTAACCCTGTTACGGCCCGTGTTTCCGAGGTCTCCATAAGTCATATTTAATCCACGGTTCCTAGAGTGGAGACGCTGAAACCATTTCGGGCCAGATCCATGCGCGCTGAGTGTCGTACCATCTTCCGTCGGTTCCTTCGCGACCGGCGCGGCAATGTCGCGGTGATCTTCGCAATCTGCTGCGTGCCCCTGATCACGTTCATCGGCACCGCGATCGACTACTCCCGCGCGACGCAGGTCCGGGCGAAGCTTCAGGGCGCGGCTGACGCAGCCAGCGTCGGTGCGCTCGCCAAGGCATCGCCGGGGTTTATCGCCGCGGGCTCGATGACCACGGACGGCACGATCACGGTCGGCGTCGACGACGCCCAGAAAATCTTCGATGCCAATCGCGCCAACCTGACCGGCTATACGCTCAACAGCGTCACCCCGACCGTCGTCAAGACCGGCTCGACCATCAACTCGACCGTCTCGTTCACCGCCACCATCAACACCATGTTTCTCGGCCTGATCGGCAAGACCACACTGACCATGAGCGGCACGTCGTCGTCGACGGCCAACATGCCGCTCTATGTCGACTTCTATCTGCTGCTGGACAATTCTCCGTCGATGGGCGTCGCAGCGACACCGACCGACATAACGAAATTGCAGGGAAAGACGGGTGGATGTGCATTCGCCTGTCACGACACCACCAAGGCGGCCGGCACGAGCAACTACGACATCGCCAAAGCAAATGGCATCACGACCCGAATTGACGTGGTGCGCCAGGCGAGCGCGAACTTGATGGACACAGCCCAGAGCACGCAGACCTATTCGAACCAGTTCAGAATGGCGATCTACGATTTCGGCGCTTCGTCAGCGACGATCGGATTGAGAAATCTGTTCGCGCTCTCTTCGAGCCTGACCTCCGCCAAGACGGCGGCGGGAAACATCGACCTGATGGCGGTTGCCGGCCAGAATGACGTGTATACTATCGACAAAGATACTCCCTTCACCACTATTTTTCCCGCAATCAATAGCGCAATCGCCTCGCCTGGAGCAGGTACGTCCGCGTCACCGCTGAAATATCTGTTTTTTGTATCCGATGGGGTCGCTGACGAAGCCAACTCGGGCACGACGATGTGTAGTGTCTCGTCTTCTTCGTATCCTCTCGCGTCATCGAACCGCTGTCAGTCGCCCATCAATCCGGCGCTCTGCACGACCATCAAGAACCGCGGGATCAAGATCGCGGTGCTGTACACGACATACCAACCGCCTACTGACGGCTGGTACAACTCATGGATAGCGCCCTTTAACCCCGGGCCGTGGGGACCGTCGCCGAACAGCAAGATCGCGCAGAACATGCAGAGCTGCGCTTCGCCGGGATTCTATTTCGAGGTTAGCCCCACCCAGGGCATTTCGGAAGCGATGAACGCGCTGTTCAAGAAGGCACTCGCGGATGCGCGGATCTCAGGGTGATTGGATCAAAGCTCTTTCACCGTCACCCTGAGGTGGCCGCTTCTTCAGCGGCCCTCGAAGGGCGACGGCCCGGCTATCGGTAGTCGTAAGCACTACGACCTGTAATCCCCGTTGATCGCGACATACTCCTTGGTGAGGTCGCAGGTCAGCACGCGGTCGCGGCCCTTGCCGAGGCCGAGCGAGACCTTGATCGCGATCTCCGGCGCCTTCATCGCTTCCGACACCTGCGCCTCGTCATAGGACGGATCGCGCGCGCCGTTCTTGGCGACGCGGATGCCGTTAAAAGAGATCGAGAGCTTGTCGCGGTCAGCCGGCTCGCCGGCCTTGCCAACCGCCATGACCACGCGGCCCCAATTGGCGTCCTCGCCGGCGATTGCGGTCTTCACCAGCGGCGAGTTCGCGATCGACATCGCGATCTTGCGCGCCGAGGCCTTGGTCTTGGCGCCCTCGACGGTGATCTCGACCAGCTTGCGCGCGCCCTCGCCGTCGCGAGCCACCTGCTCGGAAAGATTGGCGAGCACCTGGTTGAAGGCTTTGACGAAGGCTTTCAGGCGCGGGTCGCTGGCGCGGCTGATCTTCGGCGCGCCGTGTTCTGCAGCAGCACCGGTGGCAAAGGCCAGCAGCGTATCCGAGGTCGAGGTGTCGCCGTCGATCGTGACCGCGTTGAAGGTGTCCTCGACGCCGCTTTTGAGCAGCGCCTGCAGCGCGGCAGGCGCGATCGGTGCGTCGGTGAAGATGAAGGACAGCATCGTCGCCATGTCGGGCGCGATCATGCCGGCACCCTTGGCCATGCCGTTGATGGTGACCTTGGCTTTGCCGAGCTTCACGGTTGCGGTCGCGACCTTCGGGAAGGTGTCGGTGGTCATGATCGCCTTGGCGGCCGCCAGATAATCGCCGGCCTCGGCGGTTTCCGCGAGACGTCCGAGCACGCCGTCGAACTTGGTCGCATCCAGCGGCTCGCCGATCACGCCGGTCGAGGCCAGGAAGATCTCGCCCTCGGTGCAGCCGACGGCCTTGGCCGCGATCCTGGCGGTCAGCGCGGTGGAGCTGCGGCCGGTCTTGCCGGTAAAGGCATTGGCGTTGCCGGAATTGACCACCAGCGCGCGCGCCTTGCCGCCCTTCAGCTTGGCGCGGCACCATTCCACCGGCGCGGAGGGGCATTTCGACTTGGTGAAGACGCCTGCGACCGCGGTGCCCTTGTCCATCACCGCCAGCAGCACGTCGGTGCGGTTCTTGTAGCGAATGCCGGCCTCGGCCGTCGCGAGACGCACCCCAGCGATCACGGGCATGTCGGGAACGTGTTTCGGGGCGAGGGGAGAGACGGAGGAGGACATCGGGGCGCCTTGGTGGGATCTGGATATGCAGATGCCCGGCGCGGGGGCCGGGCATCACAGAGGCTTAGATACTCTTCACGTCACCGAAGTGACAGCGAATTCTTACTTCTTCGCGGGCGGCGCCATCTTGCTGTCGGACGGCTTCGCATCCGCAGGCTTGGTCGCATCAGCCGGCTTGGCGTCCTTGGCCGCATCCGCCGGCTGATCCAGCCGCTCGACCTTGGCTTCCGCGCGCAGCTTGGCGACATAATCGGCCTGGGCCTTGCGGGTGACATACTGCTCGATCTGCGCCTTGACCTGCTCGAAGTCCGGCGCCTTGCGGTTGCGCTTTTCCTCGACCTTGATGACGTGCCAGCCGAACTGCGACTTCACGGGGTCGGAGATCTTGCCCGGCTCCAGCGCAAAGGCGACCGCCGAGAACTCCGGCACCATCTGTTCCTTGGTGAAGAAGCCGAGGTCGCCGCCGTCGGCCGAGCCCGGGTCCTTGGACTTCTTCTTGGCGAGCTCGGCGAAATCGGCGCCCTTGTCGAGTTCGGCCTTCACCGCCTTGGCCTCGTCCTCGGTCTCGACCAGGATGTGGCGGGCGCGCACTTCCTGCTCGCCGGTGATCTGCTTGGAGGCCTCCTCATAGACCTTCTTCATGGCATCCGGGGTGGTGGCGGCCTTGCCCTCGCCGGCGAGCAGGCTGTCCATCAGCAGGCGGTTGCGGGCGAACGCGAGGCGCTTCTTGAACTCCTCGCCGTCAGCGAGCTTCTTGTCCTCGGCGGCCTTGCCGACGATCTTCATGTCGATCAGGAAGGACAGGACGTTCTCGTCCTTGGTCGCCGGGTCCATCTGGGCGAGGCTCGGCCCGAGTTCCTCTTCGGCCATGGCGACGTCGCTCTTCTTGATCTCAGCGCCATTGACCTTCGCCAGCACCGGATCGTCGGCAGCCCGGCCGGGACCCGCGATCAGCGCCAGCGCAAGGCAGCCCACGAGGGCGGTGGCGAGGCCGAAGCGCAGGCCGGTTTTGGTTACCGGGAACGAGGTGGTCATGGAAAATCCTTTTGTTGAAGCAGGGGGCTGCTCGAGCGGGGCGGACACTCGCCCAATTCAGGGGGGCTTGGCAACGCGAAAAGTCTGTCAAAATGATGAATTAGCCGCAATGCACGCGCCGTTGACAAGGCCCTGACCGGGCCATATCTCTGCCCGGTCGCGTCCATGCGATGGCGTTTATTTTGCTGCGTTTTTGGCCGTTGAACCCAGACTTGCCCAACTCCCACCCATATGGCGGATGGACCCCCCGCAGTCCGGGCTCCGGCGCCCAGCAGGCGTCACGGTGAGTTGATAGGCAGGCGGGTGACAACCTCTTGGCTGCAACGCGAACGCGGTTGAATCGCGAACACAGGAACTAAGCATGATCGGCGCGCTCGCCCGCAAGTTTTTCGGCTCCGCCAACGACCGGCGGGTGAAGGGATATCAGTCCCGCGTCAACGCGATCAACGCGCTGGAGCCCGAGGTCTCGAAACTCTCCGACGAGGCCCTCAAGGCCCGCACCGTCGAGTTCAGGCAGCAGCTCGCCGAGGGCAAGACCCTGGACGACCTGCTGGTCCCCGCTTTCGCCACCGTCCGTGAAGCCGCCAAGCGCACGCTCGGCCAGCGCCATTTCGATGTCCAGCTGATCGGCGGCATGGTGCTGCACGAGGGCGACATCGCCGAGATGAAGACCGGCGAAGGCAAGACCCTGGTCGCAACGCTCGCAGTCTACCTCAACGCGCTCGCCGGCAAGGGCGTCCACGTCGTCACCGTCAACGACTACCTCGCCCGCCGCGACTCCGCATGGATGGGTCAGATCTACGGCTTCCTCGGCCTGACCACCGGCGTGATCGTGCACGGCCTCGACGATTCCGAGCGCAAGACCGCCTATGCCTGCGACATCACCTACGGCACCAACAACGAATACGGCTTCGACTATCTGCGCGACAACATGAAGTACCGGCTCGAGGACATGGTCCAGCGGCCGCACTTCTACGCGATCGTCGACGAAGTCGACTCCATCCTGATCGACGAAGCGCGCACGCCGCTGATCATCTCCGGCCCGCTCGACGACCGCTCCGACTTCTACAACACCATCGACGGCTTCCTGCCCAAGCTCGACAAGTCCGACTACGACGTCGACGAGAAGCAGCGCACGGTGACGCTGACCGAAGCGGGCATGGAGAAGATCGAGACGCTGCTGCGCGATGCCGGCCAGCTCAAGGGCGAGTCGCTCTACGACGTCGAGAACGTCTCCGTCGTGCACCACATCAACCAGGCGCTGCGCGCCCACACGCTGTTCACGCGCGACAAGGACTACATCGTCCGCGACGACGAGGTCGTCATCATCGACGAGTTCACCGGCCGTATGATGCAGGGCCGCCGCTATTCCGAAGGTCTGCATCAGGCGCTGGAAGCCAAGGAGCACGTGCAGGTCCAGCCGGAGAACCAGACGCTGGCCTCGATCACCTTCCAGAACTATTTCCGGATGTACGAAAAGCTCGCCGGCATGACCGGCACGGCGCTGACCGAAGCCGACGAATTGTTCGACATCTACAAGCTCGAGGTCGTGGAAATCCCGACCAATCTGCCGGTCGCCCGTCTCGACGAGGACGACGAGGTCTATCGCACCCAGAACGAGAAATACGCCGCGATCCTCGCCGAGATCGAGCGCGCCAATGCGCGGTTGCAGCCGGTGCTGGTCGGCACCGCCTCGATCGAAAAATCGGAAGTGATCGCCGAATATCTCAAGAAGCACGGCTACCGGCAGATCGATTTCGGCAACGAAAATTCGATGCAGAAGCTGTACGCCGCGGCCCGCGCCGGCAAACCGGCAAAGCTGTTCGCGGTGCTGAATGCGCGCTTCCACGAGCAGGAAGCCTACATCGTCGCGGAAGCCGGCGTGCCCGGCGCGATCACGATCGCGACCAACATGGCCGGCCGCGGCACCGACATCAAGCTCGGCGGCTCGCTGGAAATGCGGATCCAGCAGGAGGCCGCTTCGATCGAGGACGAGGCCGAGAAGGCCAAGAAGATCGAGCAGATCAAGGCCGACATCGAGCACTTCCGCGACATCGTGCTGAAGGCCGAGGAAGAGGTCGAGATCGAACCGGCGAAGGGTTCGAAGCCCGCCAAGACCGTGAAGAAGCCCGGCGGTCTCTACATCATGGGCTCCGAACGCCACGAATCCCGCCGCATCGACAACCAGCTCCGCGGCCGGTCCGGCCGTCAGGGCGACCCCGGCCGCTCGAAATTCTTCCTGTCGCTGGAAGACGATCTGATGCGCATCTTCGGCTCGGATCGCCTCGACAGCATGCTGCAGCGTCTCGGCCTGCAGGAGGGCGAGGCCATCATCCATCCCTGGATCAACAAGGCGCTCGAAAAGGCGCAGCAGAAGGTCGAGGCGCGCAACTTCGACATCCGCAAGAATTTGCTCAAGTTCGACAACGTCCAGAACGACCAGCGCAAGGTGATCTTCGACCAGCGCGTCGACCTGATGAAGGACGACAGCGTCGCCGAGACGGTCGCCGACATGCGCCACGCCTTCATCGACGACCTCGTCGCCAAGCACGTGCCCGAGCATGCCTATGCCGAGCAGTGGGACGTCGCGGGCCTGAAGGAAGAGCTCAAGCGCGTGCTTGATCTCGACCTGCCGGTCGAGGACTGGGCCAAGGAAGAGGGCATCGCCGACGAGGAGCTGCTCACGCGCATCGAGACCCGCGCCGACGAGCACATGGCCGCCAAGGTCGGGCAATGGGGCCCCGACGTGATGCGTTACGTCGAGAAGACCATTCTGCTGCAGACGCTCGACCATCTCTGGCGCGAGCATCTGATCATGCTCGACCATCTGCGCCAGGTCATCGGCCTGCGCGGCTACGGCCAGCGCGATCCGTTGCAGGAGTACAAGACCGAGGCCTTCAACCTCTTCCAGGAGATGAGCGCGCATCTGCGCGAGGCCGTCACGGCGCAGCTGATGCGGGTCGAGATCGTGCCGCCGGAGCAGGAAGCCCCGGTGCTGCCGCCGATGGAAGCGCACAAGTTCGACCCGAACACCGGCGAGGACGAAATGGCGCTCGCCAGCGTCACCCTCGGAGCACAGGCCACCGACGCCGCGCTGCGCGATCCCAAGAACCCGGCAAGCTGGGGCAAGATCGGCCGCAACGAGGATTGCCCGTGCGGCTCAGGCAAGAAGTACAAGCACTGCCACGGGCGGTATGCGTAAGGTCTGAATGTGGGGCGCCGACGTCGGCGCCTCACTGTCCCACGAAAGCCGCGGCGCGCGCGAACTCGTAGCCCGGATGGAGCGAAGCGCGATCCGGGAATCCTGCCGTTGTGCGGGAAAGACCCGGATTACGCTTGCGCTCCATCCGGGCTACGGCCGTGCGGCGAGACGCGCAAATTGCTCGCCAGCTCAATTCGAACTGTCGATCAAGCTCTCCAGCAGCCGCTTCAATTCGCTCGTCGATTTGTCGCCGTAGCTCTCCAGGATGTGCTCCTCCTGGTCGACCGCGAGCGAGTTGAGCTTCTTGCTCAGCACCTTGCCGCGATCGGAGATGAACATCAGGACCTTGCGGCGATCGTTCGGGTCCTGCACGCGGTAGACCAGCGTGTCGGAGACCATGCGGTCGATCATCTTGGTCAGCGTCGGGTGGTTGAGCAGCACGGCGTCCGCAAGCTCTCCCATCGAATGGCCGTTGCCATCCGACAGCACTTTCAGGATGCGCCACTGCTCGACGGGCACGCCCTCCTTGCTCAACCGCAGTTCGAGCTGCCGGTTGATCTCCCGGTTGGCTTGCGCGAGCAGGTAGGCGAGGTGTTCGGTGATCGGGGTGTTCGATTTTGCCACGGCTAAGACTTTGTCTTGACCCAAATGAGTGAATGTCTTGCAATCGATGCTGCATCTATATGCACTTCAATTCTTGAATATTCAATATTTTCAAAATAGGATATTGCCCAACAATAGGGCGGGTGCCGCGGCCGCCTGCTGAATGAGCTTTCAAGTCTGGTGTCAGACAGGAGTTGGCGTGCGCGCGACGGTAAACTTCCCGGCTCACGGCGGTCCGGCGTTACCGCCGTCCTTGCTGTTCAGGAATCTGTCGCCCGCGGCAGCGGATTTCGACCGGTCGCCGGTTGACGCGCATTTCATGAAGCGCCGCGGCGCACACAACAAGCTCCGCATCGGCGGCTTCATTTGCTGCACCGGCTCGCCCGGCGTTTGGGGCCCGTGCGCGACAAGCAGCGCGCAGCTCGCGGTTGCCGAGATCAACAAGCGCGGCGGCATTCTGGGGCGCGAGATCGAGCTTTCGATCTACGATGCCGGCGGCCCGCTCGACGAGATTCTGAGCCGCGCCGAGCAGGCGATCGCGTCCGATGAGATCGATCTCATCGTCGGACTGCATACCAGCGCGGTGCGCGTGGCGCTGCGCAAGGTCACCACCCGCCACCGCATCCCCTACATCTACACACCCGTTTACGAAGGCGGCGAGCAGACGCCGGGTGTCATGGCGATCGGCGAGACGCCGCGCTGGCAGAGCCGCCCCTCGATCCACTGGCTTGCCGACGTCAAGAAGGCGGCGCGCTGGTACCTGATCGGCAGCGATTATGTCTGGCCCTGGCAGTCGCACCGCGCGGTGAAGCGCTACATCAAGGAAGCCGGCGGCCATGTCGTCGGCGAAGAGTTCGTACCCCTCGGCGAAGATAACCATGAGCCGCATCTGGAGCGCATCCGTGCCGCGAGGCCGGACGTCGTCCTGATCTCGTTGATCGGCACCGACAGCATCACGTTCAATCGCGCGTTCGGCGAATGCGGCCTCGGCGCCACGACGCTGCGGCTGGCCGGAGCGATGGACGAGACCGTGCTGCTCGGAATCGGCGCTGACAACAGCGAGAATCTGTTCTGCGCCTCCGGCTATTTCCCCGGCATCGGATCGCGGGCCAATGACGACTTCCAGAGCCGCTATCGCGCGATGTTCGGACCGAACGGGCCCCCGATCGGCTCGCTCGGTCAATCCAGCTATGAGGGACTGCGCTTCCTCGAGGCCGTGGCGAACAAGGCGGGCACGTTGGCGATGGGGCCCATGCTCGCGGCCGGCCGCAACATCGTCTATGGGGGCGCGCGCGGCCCCGTCACCGTCAGGAACGGTCACACCCGGATGCAAATGTATCTCGCCGGGGCGGATGGCCTCGATTTCAAGCTGATCAAACCGATCTGATGCCGGCGCGGCCCATCTGCAAACGCCCGAATCCAAAATAATACTTGAAAAGGAAAATATTTCCGTCTGTAATATCGAGGTGAAGCCGATCGGCCCGCGCCGTGCACGCGCGCCCATCAGGCTCCAATGCCAGGGATTCCATTTCCAGGGATCAAGAAGCCTTTGAGGAGAGCGCCGTGACAGTTGTCCTTCCCACGCCAGCCCAATTGCGCAGCGTCGCCGAGCAGTGCGGCCTCGCCCTGTCCGATGACGATGTCGCCTCGTTCCGCGGCCTGATGCAGGGCTCGATCGAAGCCTACAATCTCGTCGGAGCCATGCCGGACGAGGTGCCGGAGGTCAAATATCCGCGCACGCCGGGCTATCGGCCCTCGCCGGAAGAGAACCCGCGCAACGCCTGGTATCGCAAGTCGACCGTGAAGGGTGCGGCGAGCGGCAAGCTCAAGGGCAAGACCGTCGCCCTGAAAGACAACATCATGCTCGCCGGCGTTCCCATGATGAACGGCTCGGCGACGCTCGAAGGCTACGTCCCCGATTTCGACGCCACCATCGTCACGCGCATGCTCGATGCCGGCGCCGAGATCGCCGGAAAAGTCCATTGCGAATCCTTCTGCATGTCCGGCGGCAGCCACACCAATGCGGTCGGCGCCGTCCACAATCCGCACAAGATGGGCTATTCGGCCGGCGGCTCGTCGTCCGGCAGCGGCGTCGTCGTCGCGCTCGGCGAGGTCGACATGGCGATCGGTGGCGACCAGGGTGGTTCGATCCGCATGCCGTCCTCGTTCTGCGGCACCTACGGCATGAAGCCGACCTGGGGCCTCGTGCCCTACACCGGCATCATGCCGATCGAGGTGTTCGTCGATCACACCGGCCCGATGACGGCGACCGTCGCCGACAACGCGCTGCTGCTCGAAGTGCTGGCTGGCGACGACGGCTACGATCCCCGCATCAAGGCGCCCAAGGTCGAGGAGTACACCAAGGCGCTCGGCCAGGGCGTCAAGGGCATGAAGATCGGCATCCTCAAGGAAGGCTTTGAGCAGGCGAACGCCGAGTCTGCGGTGAACGAAAGCGTCCGGGAGGCTGCCAAGCGCTTCAAGGATCTCGGCGCCACCGTCGAGACGGTCTCGATCCCGATGCACCTCATGGGACCCGCGATCTGGACGCCGATCGGCACCGAGGGCATGACCCAGACCATGATGTATGGCGACGGCTATGGCCTCAGCCGTTCCGATCTCTATTCGACGACGCTGATGGACTTCCATCGCGGCTGGCGGCGGCAGGCGGATTCCCTGTCCGAGACCACAAAGTTGTTCCTGCTGCTCGGCACCTACATCAACAACAGTTTTGGTCCGCGCTATTACGGCAAGGCGCTCAACATCTCCCGACGCCTGACCGCGGCCTACGACAAGGCCTTCAAAGACTACGACTTGCTGCTGCTGCCGACCACGCCCATGAAGGCGACGAAGCTGCCGGAACCTACGGCCAGCCGCGAGGACTATGTTGCGCGCGCGCTGGAGATGATCTCCAACACCGCGCCGTTCGACATCACCCATCATCCCGCGATGTCGCTGCCCTGCGGCATGGTCGACGGCCTGCCCGTCGGCCTGATGCTGGTCGGCCGCATGTTCGAGGAATCCACCATCTATCGCGCCGCCCATGCTTTCGAGCAGATCGGCGACTGGAAGAAAATGTGAGCGGGGCATTGATGCAGACGAACAGAACGGCACCGCATGGCTAACGCGTTCGTCGCGGCGTTCGAAATCCTGAGCTTTGGCGCGATCATCGTCCTGATCGTGCTGGGGCTCGGGATCATCGCCAGCATGATGGGCATCTTCAACTTCGCGCAGGGCGAGTTCGTCCTGCTCGGGGCCTACATTACCTATCTCGCCTATGCCAAGGGTCTGCCGATCTGGGCCGGCATGGTCGCCGCGCCCTTCGTCGTCGGCGCGCTCGGCTTCGTGCTGGAGGCGCTGATCATCCGACGCTTCTACGCAGCCCCCATCGTCGCCATGCTCGGCACCTATGCGCTCGGCCTGATCATCCGCGAATCCGTGCGTGGCCTGATCGGCGGCTTCTATCTCACCGTGCCGGAGCCGATCGGCGGCTCGATCGATATCGGCGCCATGCACATCTCGGCCTGGCGCTTCACCATCATCGTCATCACGGCGCTGGTGATGGGTGGCTGCTATCTGCTGCTGGCGCGCACCAGCTTCGGCCTGCGCGTGCGCGCCACCCTGGAAAATCCCTCGCTGGCGCGCGCCTCCGGAATCTCCACGCCGCTGATCTATGGCGCCACCTTTGCGTTCGGCGCGGCACTTGCCGGTCTTGCGGGCGCGCTGATCGTCCCCGTGTTCAGCCTGTTCGCCGATCTCGGCCTGCGCTTCCTGATCCAGGGCTTTGTCGCGGTGATGGTCGGCGGCGTCGGCTCCTTCATCGGGCCGGTCGCAGGCGCCGGCGTCATCGGCACGCTCAGTGCCGCGCTGCCTTGGGTGATGGCGCCCGTCGTGGCCGATGTCCTCGTCTTCGTTCTCGCCATCGTTTTCATCAAATTCCGGCCGCAGGGCCTCATCGCTGGAAAAGGGGTTTAGTCACATGTCCGATCGCACTCAGCTCTCCCGTCGCCGCTTCCTCTCGAATTTCGCCTTTGCCTCCGGGGCGGTCGCAACCGGCGTCGGTAGTTGGGTGATCCCGGCGCCCTGGGCCAATGCGGCCGAAGCCCCGATCAAGGTCGGCATCGCCACCGACCTCACCGGACCGATCGCCTACGCCGGCAATGCCGACGCCAACGTCGCTAAGATGGTAATCAAGGAGATCAACGCCGGCGGCGGCCTGCTCGGTCGCCCGCTCGAGCTCTATATCGAGGACACCGCCTCGAACGAATCCGTCGCGGTCGGCAACGTCCGCAAGCTGATCCAGCGCGACAAGGTGGACATGGTGCTCGGCGGCATCACCTCGTCGATGCGCAACGCCATCAAGGACCCGATCGTCGCGCGCGGCAAGACGCTCTACATCTACCCACAGCTCTACGAAGGCAAGGAGTGCACGCCGTATCTGTTCTGCACCGGGCCGACGCCGGCGCAGCAGTGCGACGAGTTCATTCCCTGGCTGATCAAGAACGGCGGCAAGAAGTTCGCGCTGCCGAGCGCCAACTACGTCTGGCCGCACACGCTCAACGTCTACGCCCGCAAGGTGATCGAGGCCAACGGCGGCGAGGTCGTGTTCGAGGAATATTATCCGCTCGACCAGGTCGATTTCTCCTCGACCGTCAACCGCATCATCTCCAACAAGGTCGATGTCGTCTTCAACACCGTCATCCCGCCGGGCGTCGGCCCGTTCTTCAAGCAGCTCTATGAAGCCGGCTTCCTCAAGAATGGCGGACGGCTGGCCTGCGTCTACTATGACGAGAACACGCTCAACATCAATCAGGCCGCCGAGATCGAGGGTCTCGCCAGCTGTCTCGATTACTTCAAGGTGCTGACCAAGGAGAACCCGTTCGACGCAAAAATCCAGGCGGCCTACGAGAAGGATTTCCCGGGCAACTTCCTGTTTGCCGCCGGCAGCGCAGCCACCGGCACCTATCGCGGCCTGAAGCTGTGGGAAGCCGCCGTCAAGGAAGCCGGCAAGATCGACCGCGAGTCGGTCGCGGCTACGCTCGACCACGCCAAGATCGCCGAAGGCCCGGGCGGACCGGCCGAGATGGTTCCGGGCAAGCGGCACTGCAAGATGAAGATGTACACGGCGGTCGCCAAGGGCGGGAATTACGAGATCGTCGGACGCAGCGACGGTCTCGTCGATCCCAAGGAATGCTAGGGTCGAATGCCGAAAGCGATGGGCGCAGTGAAGCAGGCAGTCCCCGCCGAGATCGGCGGGGGACAGAACGTCGCCATGGTTGAACACGGATCAGCAGGGGTAACTGGTTCGCAGCGAAAAATCCTGCCGATCGTGGAAGGCGTGGTGCTCGTTGCCGCGCTGCTCGCGCCGCTGGTGCTCCAGGATTATCTCACGGTGTTCGCGACGCGGGTGATCATCCTCGCGCTGTTCGCGCTGTCGTTCGATCTGGTGTGGGGTTATGCCGGCATCATGAGCTTCGGCCAGGCGCTGTTCTTCGGCTCGGCCGGCTATGGCGTCGCGCTGCTCGCGCGCGATCTCGACATCACCAACATCTTCCTGGTGCTGCCGGCGGGTACCATCATCGGCCTCACCTTTGCGCTGCTGCTCGGCGGCTTCCTGCTGCTGGGGCGGCATCCCTCCAGCGTGATCTTCGTCTCGCTGGGCACGCTGACCGGCTCCTACGCCGCCGACCGGCTGGCGCGCGGCTGGTACTATCTCGGTGGCCAGAACGGCATCCCCTCGATCTCGTCGATGACGCTCGGCAGTTACGAATTCTCGGAAGGGCCGCCGTTCTATTATCTCGTGCTTGGCCTTCTCGTTGTGGTCTATCTCCTCTGCCGCTTCCTGGTGCGCTCGCAGTTCGGGTTGGCGCTCGCGGGATTGCGCGAGAACGAGCAGCGCATCGCCTTCTTCGGCTACAAGGCGCAGCACCTCAAGGCGATCATCTTCGCGATCGGCGGCGCGGTGGCGGGTCTTGCCGGCAGCCTTTACGCCTTCCACGAAGGTTTCGTCTGGCCCAACATGGTCGGCGTCGTCGTCTCGACGCAAGTGGTGCTCTATGTGCTGTTCGGCGGCTCCGGCACGCTGATCGGCGCCGTCATCGGTGCCGTCATCGTCGAGGGCGTCAGCTTCTGGCTCTCGGACAATTATCGCGAGGTCTGGCCGATCATCCTCGGCGTGCTGCTCTTGCTCGTGATCCTGTTCCGGCCGCTCGGCCTGATCAGCTTCGTGCTCGGCGAGCGCGAGCGGGTCGGCAGCTTTGGTGGCAAATCCAGGAAGACCGGGAAGGAGAAGCGCGATGCCGCTCCTTGAAGCCACCGGCGTCAAGAAGATCTTCGGCAAGCTCACCGCGCTCGACGGCGCCGCACTGACCGTCGGCGAGAACGAGTTTCACGGCCTGATCGGCCCGAACGGCTCCGGCAAGAGCACGCTGATGAAGTGCATTGCCGGCGCCGAGGTGCCGACGCAGGGCAAGGTCTCCTTCGTCAACACCGACATCACGGCGTTCACGCCGACCGAGCGTGCTCGCGCCGGCATGAGCCTGAAATTCCAGATCACATCCGTGCTGCCGACGCTGACGCTCTACGACAACATCCTGCTCGCGTTGCAGGCGCAGTCCTCGCTGTTCGACCTCGTGTTCTCGCGCACGCGCGGGCTCCTGCACGATCAGGTCATGACCATGCTGACGCAGTTTCGCCTTGCCGATCGCGCTTTCGATGCGGCCGCAGCGCTATCGCACGGCCAGCAGCAATGGCTGGAGATCGCAATGGCGCTCGCCGGCAAGCCGAAGCTTCTGCTGCTGGACGAGCCGACCGGCGGCATGAGCCTGGAGGAGCGCCGCGTTACCGGCGAACTCTTGCAGCCGATCAAAAAACATTGCTCGCTCGTCATCGTCGAGCACGACCTCGATTTCATCCGCGACATCTGCGATCGTCTCACCGTGCTGGACCAGGGCAAGGTGCTGGCGTCCGGCACCGTGTCGGAGATCCAGGCCAACAAGGCCGTCCAGGAGATCTATTTGCGCCGTGCCTGAATTTTTGGACATCAAGCATCTCGACGCCGGCTATGGCCGCAGCCAGGTCCTGTTCGACGTCAACCTCGGCATTCCCTGGCGCGGCGGTGTCGCCGTGCTGGGCCGCAACGGCGCCGGCAAGACCACGCTGATGAAGACCATCGTCGGCGAGCTGCCGGCGTGGAAGGGCGAGGTCGCCTTCGACGGCCGCGACATCAGCCGCCGCGCGACCCAGGAGCGCGTGCGCGCCGGCATCGGCTACGTGCCGCAGGAGCATTCGGTGTTCGCGCGCCTGTCGGTGCGCGACAATCTCGCGGTCGGCTCGCTCGCGAGCAGAAAAGCAGACGCCGTCGACCACGTGCTGACCATCTTCCCAAAGCTCGGCCAGCGCCTCGACCAGCCCGCCGGCACGCTGTCCGGCGGCGAGCGCAAGATGCTCGCGATCGGCCGCGCCATGCTGGGCGATCCAAAACTGCTTCTGCTCGACGAGCCGACCGAAGGCGTCTGGATCGGCGTGATCGAGGAAATCACCGAACGCCTGATCGAGCTCGCGAAAACCATCGCCGTCATCATCGTCGAGCAGCACCTCGACCTCGCGCTCCGCGTCGCCGACTACGCCTACGTGCTGGATCGCGGTCGCGTCGCGCTGCAGGGCGAGGCAGGCGAGGTGAGGGGCAATCCGGAGCTGCTGCGGTATCTGGCGCCGTAGGAGCAGCCTGCCGATCACCGCTCGTTCGCCTCGTCGCGGTCGAATCTATAGTCATCGGGCAGCGGAAATCGGAACTGCTCTGCTTGTTTGAGAAATTCCGCTCGCCTGTCGACCTTCGCCACCGCGATCTGGCCCTTCGAGGCCACTACGACGCTGAGTTCGTCGCCGGGTGAGAGATTCAGGGCTTCAACAAGCGTCTTGGGCAGGCGAACCGCGAGGCTGTTACCCCATTTGGAGACCAGCATTGCATGCTCCACGATGTACAGATCACGGTGTGGATATCATCGGAGTTCTAGGCGGATTCAAGCCTTGGAATGCTGCGGATCGTCAGCTTCATCAAGATCGGGAAAAGGGAAGGGGCTCGCGCCCCAGCTACTTCACCGCGCCGAACCGGCTGTCGAACGAGTTCGACTGCACCACCGGCGCGGCGCCCATGATCTGGGTCGCTTCACCCGCGCCATCCGACACCGACGGCTTCAGCGTCGGGCGGGTCGCCGCGAGGCGGGTGTCGGGCTTCGCTGGTTCGGCGGGCTTGGCGACGGCAACGGCTGGCTTCGGCGCATCCTTCGCTGCATCCTTGGACTTGTCGTGTCCCGGCACGAACCGGGTCACCGCAGCTTTCAGCCGGGACGCCGCGGTGGGCGGCGTCGTGGTCGTCGCAGCCGGAGCGACGGATGCCGTGGCTTGCGGCGGCGGCGTGGTCGCCGTGGCGTCGGTGTTGCCCATGCCCATCTTGCGGCCGAGGTTGGAGAAGAAGCCGGATTTCTCCGCCGGAGCTGCGGTGGCGACGCGGGTGTTGGCGGCGGGCGCGGCGACGACCGGCTCTTCCTGCGGCGAGGGCGCGGCTGCATCGAGATTCGGCTTCGGCGGATTGACGTGTCCAGGGATCGTGCCCGGCGCCTTCGCCATCGCCAGCATCTGGAGCGTGGTGCCTTCGGCGCCCTCCGACAGACCAGTCGAGCCTTCCGGAATTTTCGCGGCGAAGATCTTGTTCATGCCGCCGTCGATGCCGGTGTTCATGCGCGCAACGGGCGTGCCGCGCGAGACCAGCTTGTTGTACTCGGCCTGGTCGCGCGCTTCCTTCTCGCGCACGGCACTGGCGATCTCGTCGGGGATCACATAGGCCGGGCACTTTGCGGACGCGTCGAACACCGGATCACGCTTGGCGTCAGGCGCCTTCGCCGCGTCGAAGACGTACTTCTTCTCGCAGAAATCGACCTTCGGCTCCTGTCGCGTTACTTCGAAATGATCATAGCCTTCCTTGATCATCTTCCAGAACGGCATATTCGGATTGTTCCGGTGCTTGGCCATGTTCACCGGCGTCATCTTGAACGGATAGGCCTGCAGCTGGAACGCCTTCTGGCCGCCGAAGAAGGACTCGCGCCCGAGCGAGTAGATCTCGGCGATCTGCTCGTCCGTCATCGCGTAGCAGCCGCGAGAGGAGCAATCGCCATGCACCATCAGCTGCGAGCCGCTGCGGCCCAAGGCCTTGTCGAATGCGTTCGGATAGCCGGTGTTGAACGACAGATAATACGCCGACTGCGGATTCATCTGGCCCGGATTGATCGAGTAGAATCCCTCCGGCGCCTGGCGGTCGCCTTCGCGCACCTTCGGGCCGAGATCGCCCGACCAGCGACAGATCGGATAGGTCTTGAGCAGCGCAAACTGGCCGTTGCGGGTCTGCTTCCAGACCTCGAGCTCGGCCTCCTGCTTGAACAGGCGCACCAGGATCGGCGATTGCAGATCCATGTCCTTCTCGACCATCGCCGCGAGAAGTTTTGGCGGCACCGGCTGGTTGGCCTTGGCATTGGTCGCAAGCGAAACCTGGTCGGTATCGCAGCCGGCCAGCACGAAGCTGGCGGCAAGCGCCACCGAAACCAGAAACGCGCGAGCAAGCGAACGAGAAATCAAGATGGACCCCACACCGTCCAGGGCATCGCGCGCAAACCCCAATCTTGAAGCATGATCCGACCGGAGACCCGGACCCGTCGCGACGGGCTTTTTCGCAATCACGCTCCAGCGCTTATGCCCTGAAGCCATTGATTAAAATTCTAACCTCTGGGTCATGTGGTCGCAACCCGAACGGGGATCACGAGCCCGTTGGCCCAAAGGCGTGGTCAACGAAGACTTAAACTGGGCTGAAACGTGGGCCTTCCGGCCAAACCTGTACTGAGATCGCTGATTTGGGCAAAAAAAGGGTTAACGCGGGGTTACCGGGGGCCTACGGGCGGTTTGGCCGGGCAAATTCAGTGTCGTCCTGGCGAAAGCCAGGCCCCATTACCCCAGGGAGGTGTTTGGCGGAGATCAGTCGTTCGGTACTCCCATCGACCGCAATCGATGGACCTCGCGGTATGGGTCCTGGCTTTCGCCAGGACGACGGCGAAGGGCTACGCGTCCGGCTGGCCCCAAACCGCCCGAATCAGCCCAGTTTCCGTCCGATATCGAGGAATTTCTGCCGCCGATGCTTGCGGATGGCGTCGCCGTCCAGGCCCCGGAGCTCGTCAAAGGCCTTGGCGATGGCGTCGCCCGTGGTGGCGATCATGGCGGCGGGGTCGCGATGGGCGCCGCCGACCGGCTCCTTCAGGATGCTGTCGATCACGCCGAAGCGGAGCATGTCCTGGGCCGTGATCTTCATGTTGTTGGCGGCTTCCTGCGCCTTGGAGCCGTCGCGCCAGAGGATCGAGGACGCGGCCTCGGGCGAGATCACGCTGTAGATCGCGTGCTCCAGCATCAGGACCTTGTTGGCGGTGGTGATGGCAATGGCGCCGCCCGACATGCCCTCGCCGGTGATGATGGCGACGTTCGGCACGGTTAGCGCCATGCAGGCATCGGTCGAGCGCGCGATCGCCTCGGCCTGGCCGCGCTCTTCCGCGCCGATGCCGGGATAGGCGCCGGCGGAATCGGCGAGCGACAGCACCGGCAGGCCGAACCGCTCGGCCATCTCCATCAGCCGCACGCATTTGCGATAGCCCTCGGGCCGCGCCATGCCGAAATTGTGCTTGATGCGGCTCTCGGTGGAATCGCCCTTTTCCTGGCCCATCACGCAGATGGCCTCGCCGCGGAAGCGGCCGAAGCCGGCCACCAGCGCCTCGTCCTCGCCGAACTTGCGGTCGCCGGCGAGCGGGGTGAACTCGGTGATCAGGCCCTTGATGAAATCGTTGAAATGAGGCCGCTGCGGATGCCGCGCGACCAGCGTCTTCTGCCACGGCGTCAGGTTCAGATAGAGGTCGGCCATCGCTTGCGCCGCCTTGTCCTCGATCCGCCCGATCTCCTCGGCGATGTCGCTGCCGGAGGCCGCAAGCGTCCGCAATTCGTCCAGCTTGGAATCGAGCTCGGCGACGGGCTTTTCGAAATCGAGATAGCTGCGCATCTGGTCTGGCATCAACTCAATATAGGGAGAACGGGGCGAGGCGGCGAAGCGGATTCGATGTCGCGGAAGAAATGTAGGTTCGTCAATGAGTTGGCCTGTGTGCTCGCTGGGGGCGCAGGCCAAATCATCGTGAGGCCCCGGCTCTTTCTGCGGAGATGTGGCCGAAGTCAAGGCGGTTTCGAGTCGTGACCCGTACCGTAGCCCGGATGAGCGAAGCGATATCAGGGGCAGGTCGCCCCGATCGTCCAATCCCGGATGTCGCTTCGCTCATCCGGGCTACTGCAGCTACGGCACCAACTACTTCTCCGCCAGCGGGTGCAGGTCGCGGACCAGGCTCTTCAGCCGCTCCTCAACCACGTGGGTGTAGATCTGGGTGGTCGAGATGTCGGTGTGGCCGAGCAGCGTCTGCACGATGCGCAAATCGGCTCCGTTGTGAAGCAGGTGGCTGGCGAAGGCGTGGCGCAGCACGTGCGGGGAGACCAGCCGGGCCTGGAGCCCCGAAGCGACCGCGAGCTCCTTCAAATCGCGGGCAAAATGTTGCCGCGTCAGATGCCCGCTCTCGCCGAACGAGGGGAACAACCATTTCGAAGCCGCCACGCTATTTTTCTTGTCCGCCTTGTTGTCCTTGGCCGCCTCCGTCGCCGCGAGGTAACCGGCCATCGCCTGACGCGAGGCCTCGTTGAGCGGCACCAGCCGTTCCTTGTTACCCTTGCCGCGAACCACGATCATGCGGGCGTCGCGCTTCGCGGCCGTGCGCGGCAGCGCCACCAGCTCGGAGACGCGCAGGCCCGTGGCGTAGAGCACCTCGAGCAGGCAATAGAGTCTCAGGGCGCGCAGCCGTTTCGAGGGCGAGGCATTCTCCGCCTCGCTCAATTCCTTGGCGCGGCGGAGCATGCGGTCGACATCCGCAATCGACAGCACCTTCGGCAGGCCGCGGCCGCGCTTGGGGCCGGACAGGATCGCCGCGGGATCGTCGGTTCTGATGCGTTCGTTCAGGAGGAAGCGATAGAGATGCCGCATTGCCGACAGCCGTCGCGCGACGCTGGTGGACTTGAAGCCGCGCGTGTCGAGATCGGCGAGATAGTCGCGCAGGGTCTGTGTTTCCGCGTCCGCAAATGCACGGCCGACGCGGCCGAGAAACTCGGAGAAGTCGGTGAGGTCGCGGCGATAGGCGTCGAGCGTATTGGGGCCGGCGCCCTGTTCCGCCGCGAGCATGTCGAGGAACAGGCCGGTGAGTTTTGTATCTGAGGGTGCACGCATGCCCCGGAGGCTAGCCCCTATTTCTTGAGAAACTTATCCGGCGGGATCGTCACGGTCATTTCCCGCGGCTTGGGATTGACGAAGTTCGCCAGCGCGAAGACCACGCCATAGACGATGCCGGCGATCACGGCGACGACCGTCAGGAAGCGGAACAGGCTGGGCATCGGCAGGATCTCGGAGAGGGTCTCGGTCAGGGGCTTGGCGGGCAAATTAACCAATGAAATCATCCAACACGTTCGCCGTTTCGTGGCAAGAGTCCTCTGGCGAGGGCCCCTGCGGGGTCGTATAGGTGGCCAAAGGATGCCGCCTTTGGCGGCAGATCGAGCGAGACCCATTCGAGCGAGACAGATGCCCGACGCCGCGTTGCCGATCCAAGCCTCGCCCGAGGCCGACATCCTGTCGGCGCTGGGGACGCGCTCGATCGTGCTCGTCGGCATGATGGGAGTGGGCAAATCCACCATCGGCCGCCGCATGGCGCTCAGGCTCAAGCTGCCCTTCGTCGATGCCGACACCGAGATCGAGGCGGCGGCCGGCATGACCATACCGGAAATCTTCGAGCGCCACGGCGAGCCGCATTTCCGCGACGGCGAGGCGCGTGTGATCGCGCGTCTGCTCGACGGCGGTCCCATCGTGCTGGCGACCGGCGGCGGCGCTTTCATGCGCGAGGAGACGCGGGGCCGTATCGCGGCGAACGCGATCTCGATCTGGCTCAAGGCCGATCATGATGTCATCATGCGCCGCGTGCGCCGGCGCGCCGACCGTCCGCTGCTCCAGACCGCCGATCCCGAAGGAACCGTGACGCGCCTGCTCACCGAGCGCGAGCCGGTCTACGGCCACGCCGACCTCACCATCGCCTCGCGCGACGTGCCGCACGACAAGATCGTTGAGGAGACCATCGAGACGCTGCGCGCGCATCTTTGCGGCGAACGGGCGTCCCCGCCACCAGCCGACGTCGCGAGTGCCGCACGATGACCGCGCCTTTGAAACATTCCGATCCCGTCAACGTCGAGGTCGCGCTGGAGAATCGCGCCTACGACATCGTCATCGGCCGCGGTGTGCTGGCTTCGCTCGGCGAACGGGTCGCGCGTCTGCGGCCCGGCGTGCGCACCGCGATCGTGACGGATCGCACCGTCGCGAAATACTGGCTCGAGCCCGCCGAGTCCTCGCTCGCAGCCTCGGGCATTCCGACATCGCGCATCGTCGTCGAGGAAGGCGAGATCTCCAAGACCTATGCCGGTCTCGAAAAGGTCAGCGAAGCCCTGATCGCCGCGAAAATCGAGCGCAACGATCTCGTCATCGCGCTCGGCGGCGGCGTGGTCGGCGATCTCGCCGGCTTTGCGGCGGCGATCCTGCGCCGCGGCGTCGATTTCGTGCAGGTTCCGACCTCGCTGCTGGCGCAGGTCGATTCCTCCGTCGGCGGCAAGACCGGCATCAACTCGCCGCAGGGCAAGAACCTGCTCGGCGCCTTCCACCAGCCGGTGCTTGTGATCGCCGACACCGCCGTGCTCGACACGCTGTCGCCGCGGCAATTCCGCGCCGGCTATGCCGAAATCGCCAAATACGGCGTGCTCGGCGACGAGGCCTTCTTCGCCTGGCTCGAGAAGAACCATTCCGACATCTCCAAAGGCGGTTCGGCGCGCGAGCATGCGATCGCGACCTCCTGCCGCGCCAAGGCCGGCGTGGTCTCGCGCGACGAGCGCGAGACCGGCGAGCGTGCGCTGCTCAATCTCGGCCATACGTTCGGCCATGCGCTGGAAGCCGCGACCGGCTTCTCCGACCGCCTGTTTCACGGCGAGGGCGTTTCGATCGGCATGACGCTGGCGGCGCAGTTTTCCGCGAAGCTCGGCATGATCGGCGACGCGGACGCTGCGCGCGTCGAGCGTCACCTGATCGAAGCCGGCCTGCCGACGCGCTTGCAGGACATCGCAGGCTTCGCGCAGGAGGGGCTTGCCGACGCCGACGCGCTGATGGCGCTGATGGCGCAGGACAAGAAGGTCGACCGCGGCAGGCTCACCTTCATCCTGCTGGAGTCCGTCGGGCGGGCCGTCGTCGTGAAGAACGTCGAGCCGGCTCCGGTGCGCGACTTCCTCAAGGACAAGCTCGCGCAAAAGGCGTGACACGCGGTTGAACGGCGCTAAAGCGTTTTCGAGCGAAGTGGGTACCGGTTCGCGTCAAGAAAACGCGTCAAAACAAGAAACCAGAGTGGTTCATGGATTGGCTCGGATTCACCATCGTCATTTTCTGCCTGCTCGTCTCCGGCTTCTTCGCCGCGAGCGAGACCGCGCTGACCGGCGCCTCGCGCGCCAGCATGCTGCGGCTCTCCAAGCAGGGTAATCGCGACGCCGACGTGGTCTCGCAGCTGCTCGACATGCGCGAGCGCTTGATCGGCGCGCTGCTGCTCGGCAACAATATCGCCAATATCAGTGCATCCGCGCTGGCCACCAGCATCTTCACGGCCTGGTTCGGCGACGTCGGCGTGCTCTATGCCACCGGCTTGATGACCGCGCTGGTCGTGATCTTCGCCGAGGTGCTGCCCAAGACCATCGCGATCAACGCGCCCGACCGCATGGCGCTCGCGGTGGCGCGCCCGATGCGGCTGACGATGTACGTGCTGGGGCCGCTGCTGCGGATCGTGGAAGTCATCGTGCGGCTGTTGATGCGCCTGTTCGGCCTTGCTGGCGAGCACCAGGCGATCCTGTCGCCGACCGAGCGCCTCCGCGGTGCGGTCGACCTGCTGCATCATGAAGGCAAGTTCGAGAAGCACGACCGCGACATGCTCGGCGGGCTGCTCGATCTGCGCGAGCTCCAGGTCTCCGACGTCATGATCCATCGCACCGAGATGACGATGATCAATGCCGACCTGCCGCCGGAGGATCTGGTGCGCGAGGTGCTGGCGGCCGAATACACCCGCATCCCGCTGTGGCGCGAGAAGCCGGAAAACATCATTGGCGTGCTCCACGCCAAGGATCTGCTGCGCGCGATCCGCGCGTCCGACGGCGACACCTCGCGCATCGACGTCTCCACCATCGCGCTGCCGCCCTGGTTCGTGCCGGAGATGCGGCCCGTCTCCGAGCAGCTCAAGGCGTTCCGCCGCCGCAAGACTCATTTCGCCCTGGTCGTCGACGAGTACGGCGAAGTTGAAGGTCTTGTGACGCTGGAAGACATTCTGGAAGAGATCGTCGGCGACATCTCCGACGAGCATGACGTCGTGGTCGCGGGCGTGCGAGCCCAGCCGGACGGCTCGGTCGTCGTCGACGGCTCGGTGCCGATCCGTGACCTCAACCGCGCCATGGACTGGCACCTGCCCGACGAAGAGGCAACGACGGTCGCCGGCCTCGTCATTCACGAGGCGCGCTCGATCCCCGACCGCGGCCAGAGTTTCACCTTTCACGGCTTCCGTTTCCGCGTCCTCCGCCGCGAACGCAACCGCATCACCGCACTCCGTATTTCACCGGTGCCGCGCGAGACGGAAATGGAGGAAGCCAAGCGGCGCCGGGCGGGGACGTCGTTTTGACGCGGTGGCTGTCATCGTCCGCGAAGGCGGACGATCCAGTACGCCGCAGCGGCTCGATTCCTGCCGTACTGCCGCGGAGTACTGGATGCCCGCTTTCGCGGGCATGACAGCCGTATCGGCGAGCTAGCTCCCGCCTTCCCCCGGCGCTTGCGCGTGGATCGCCAGCGCGTGCACGCTGCCGGAGAGTTCCGCGGCCAGCGCCGAATTTATCATGCGGTGGCGATCGACCCGGCTCTTCCCTTTGAAGGCGGAAGACACGATATAAACGCGGAAGTGCGTCTCGCCGCTCGGCCGATGGCCGGCGTGGCCCTCATGCAAATGTGACTCGTCGACGACTTGCAGGCTTTCCGGCGTGAAAGCTTCCTGCAACTTGTTGCTGATAGTGTCTCTGATGGCCATCTGGGTCATTACGGTGCGAGATCGCTCTCCGTATTGCATAGGCCGCCTCTGGCGGCCGTTCAAGGACGCCTCAGCATAGCTTCGGCTATGCTTTTCAGCTAATTGCAATGTCAAGACTTGAAGGTTTTTGCATTGCGTAGTCAAAGTCAGCCATGCCGATCGATTCATCAAAGTTCTTCGACTCCATCCGGATCAAGCCGAAAGGCAAGCAGCCGGAAGTGAAGCCGCGCGACGCCGTGGTCAATTGCGAATGGACCGGGTGTCAGAACAAGGGCGCGCATCGTGCGCCCAAGGGTCGCGACAATCAGCGTGAGTACTGGCACTTCTGCCTGAATCACGTGCGCGAATACAACCAGAACTACAATTTCTTCTCCGGCATGAATGCCGACGCCGTCGCGCGCTATCAGAAAGATGCGCTGACCGGCCATCGTCCGACCTGGAAGATGGGCGCCAATGGCGGCGTCAAGAAGGGCGCGGAGGCCGAGATCGACAGCGCCTTCGATCCGTTCAGCATGTTCCAGGAGCTCAATGGCCGCACCGGCTGGCGCGCCGGCCCGCAGGCCGCGCCCAAGGCCGAGACGCGCAAGATCATGAACGCCGAGCGCAAGGCGCTCCAGGTGATGGGCCTCGGCCCCGACTCCACGCTCGCCGACGTCAAGTCCAAGTACAAGGCGCTGGTGAAGCAGCACCACCCCGACGCCAACGGCGGTGACCGCTCGACCGAGGATCGCCTGATCGAGATCATCAAGGCGTATAATTATCTGAAGACCGTGGTGCGCGAGGCGTAGGCCTCGCGCGCGCTTTCTTCCCTTGCGGGAGCGCCGTAGCCCGGATGGAGCGAAGCGCAATCCGGGTCTTTCTGTCACACGCGCACCTTCCCGGATTACGCTTCGCTCCATCCGGGCTACGCACTTCGCTCACGCCTTCGGCATCGCCCCCACATATGACGAACTCGGCCGGATCAGCCGCCCCGTCCGCTGCTGCTCGCGCGCATGCGCCGTCCAACCGGCTGCGCGCGCCACCGCGAAGATCGGCGTAAAAGCCTGCCTCGGAATCGCCAGCGCATCGAGCAGGATCGCGGTGAAGAACTCCACATTGGTCTCCAGCGGCCGGTCCGGATTCTTCTTGCGCAGCGCGCTGCGGATATAGGCCTCGACCTCGCCGGCAAACGGCAGGTCGGCGCCGTCCGAGGCCAGCGCCTCGATCGCGGTCTTGAGCACGTCGGCGCGGGGGTCGCGCACGCGATAGACGCGGTGGCCAAAACCCATCATCCGCTCGCCGCGGGCGAGTGCTGCGTCCACCCAGGGCTGGATGCGCTCGCGCGAGCCGATCGCGTCGAGCATTTCCAGCACCGGCTCCGGCGCGCCGCCATGCAGCGGACCCGTCAGCGCGCAATAGCCGGCGGTGACGGCGGCAAACAGGTCAGCCTGCGTCGAGGCCACCACGCGCGCGGTGAAGGTCGAGGCGTTCATGCCGTGGTCGCTGGCCGTGACGAGATAGGCCTCCAGCGCCGTGACCTCGCGTGGTTCAGGCGCGCGCCCGTGCAGCATGCGAAGCGTATCGGCGGCCTGGCTCACGTTCGGATCGGGCGCCACGGGATCGAGACCCCTGGCGCGGCGGACGAGCGCGCCTGCAATCACAGGGAATGCGCCGACGATCGTCGCCTCATGGGCGAGGCCGTGCTCGGCGCGAAGGCCCGCGATCGCCGCGCGAAATCCGTCGACGACGCCCATGCCGCGGGCTGCCGGCAGCAACTCATCCAGCCGCGCAAAGGCACGCTCGCGTGCGGCGCCCAGGCTCGCGCGCACATTGGCTTCGCTTAAGCTGGTCATGCTGGCGCCGTTCCAGAGCCGGGCAGTGACGCCTTCAAAGCTCGACTGGCTTGCCAGTCGGCCGACATGCTCGCCGGCGATGATCAACTCGCCGCGCTCGCCGTCGACATGGCTCAGCACGGTTTCGGCTGCGGGAACGCCGTCCAGTCCGATCTGGCTTTTGGTGAGGTGGATGTTCATGGCCCAAATCTCCTTTGCACCAGCCAAAGGTCGGGCCTCTCGACAGATTGATCAATCTTGATTACATCAATCAATATGAAAAATTCGGAAGGTCTCTACCTCTCCGCCCGGGAAGCCGCCGCCGAGCTCGCGATCTCGCCGGCCACGCTCTACGCCTATGTCAGCCGCGGGCTGGTCCGCTCCGAGCCGACGCCGGACTCGCGCAAGAACCGCTATCGCGCCGAGGACGTCCGGGCGCTGAAGGAGCGCCGGGTGCCGTCGCCCGAGCCGCGCGGCCTGCGCAGCTTCGATGCCGATCTGCCGGTCATGGACACGGAGATCTCCACCATCACCGAGGACGGCGCGATCTATCGCGGCGTCAATTGCGTCGATCTCGCCGAGCACGACACGCTGGAGCACACGGCAACGCTTCTGTGGGACGTCTCCGGCGTCGATCCCTTTGCGCCCGGCAATTGTCCCGCGGTGTCCGATGAGATGCGCCTGATCGCGCAGGCCGCGCGCCGCGCCGCGCCGATTGATCGCGCCATTGCCGTGCTGGCGCTCGCATCGAGCGCCGATCCCCGCGCCTTCACCCGCGCGCATGATGGACGTGCGATGGTCGGTGCGCGCATCGTCCGGCTTCTGGTCGCGACCATGCTCAATACGGAGCCGTCAGCCGAGCCGCTGCACCAGCAGATCGCGAGGGCCTGGGCGCCCGACAACAAGCATGCGGCCGATCTCATCCGCCGCGCGCTGGTTCTGCTCGCCGAGCATGAATTGAACGCGTCCACCTTCACGGCGCGCTGCGCGGCCTCGACCGGCCTCAATCTTTATGATTCCGTCATCGCCGGCCTCGCCGCGCTGAAGGGACCGAAGCACGGCGGCGCCGGCGTGCTCGCCTCGCAGCTCGTCAAGGCGTTGGTGGATCGTGACGTCGAGCCAATGGTGCGCGAGCGTGTCGCGCTCGGCGAACGCTTTGCCGGCTTCGGTCACGGTGTCTACAAGCGGGGCGATCGGCGCGCGCAGTCGCTCCTGAATGCCTTGGCCCGCGCAGGCGCACCCCGCAAATTCACCAAGGAGGTGCCGGAGCGGATCGCGGAGGCGACCGGCGAGCTCGTCAACATCGACTACGCGCTCGCCGTGCTCGTGCATGCGTTGCGCCTGCCGGCCGGAAGCGAGCTCGCGCTGTTCGCCATGGCCCGCAGCGTCGGCTGGATCGCACATGCCAGCGAGCAATTGCAGTTCGGCAAGCTGATCAGGCCGCGGGCCAGGTATGTGGGACCGGCGCCGGGGCGGAGGGGAGGCGCTGCTAGCTAGGAGCGCTGCTGCGGTCGTCTTGGCGAAAGCCCGTGCTCGGGTGCCTGATCAATCCGCAAGCCCCATCACGAACGCCAAAGCAATCCCGAGCCGAGCCATGTCCTGGCTGCCGAGACGCCCGATCTTCTGTCCGATCCGTTCGCGTCTCACGGTGATCGGCTTGTCAGCCATCGCCTG
Source organism: Bradyrhizobium sp. Ken64 (assembly GCF_055807555.1). Taxonomy (NCBI): domain Bacteria; kingdom Pseudomonadati; phylum Pseudomonadota; class Alphaproteobacteria; order Hyphomicrobiales; family Nitrobacteraceae; genus Bradyrhizobium; species Bradyrhizobium sp. Ken64. The sequence continues at coordinate 84,835 of NZ_JBVVPA010000017.1, forward strand.
CGATCTCAGTCGTAATCCATTCTCGCGGGTCGGCTCGATCGTCACGCGAAAATCCGGGGCGTCCGCCAGTTCGGAAGTCAACTGGCAGATCACTACGGAGGCATGAGTTTCAGGGAAAGCGTCGCTCTGCACGATCACCGCTGGGCGGGGTTTGCCATAGTCGCCCGTTGCAGCGACGGTCACCACGTCACCGCGTTGCATCTGCATCAAACTCGGAGACCGACTCGATCCACTGCAGCGCGCTGCGCTCGCGATCGGGATCGAGGCCGGCTACCTGCTTCGCCACCCGTCGTCGAACTGATCGCGAGCGCGCATCAGCTACGACGAGGCGCAGTTCGCGCAATCCCCGGACGCGCCTCCGCTGCCGCATCATTTTCATTCGTTCAGCGGGTGCAGTCATTGGAAGCGATCCCATGTAACGCGTTACAATGTAACGCGTTACGGCTGGGGAGGCAAGGGGCCGCCGTGTTGCGAGGTCCCAAAACCGCAGTGCGCCGCTCGACGCTATCACCCCCGCGGCTTCGCCACCGCCACACCGCCACCGTTCCGGCGGCGATAGATCCAGACCGCCAGGCCCAGAACGATCGAGATGCCGACCACGGTCAGGATCCAGATGTGCTTGCCGACATGTCCCTGGTGGTGCAACCCGGCATATTCGTGCAGGGCCGACACCGCCAGAACACCCGGCAGCACATGCGCCGGCGCCCAGACCAGGATCGCCGGGATGTTGATGGCGTAGAAGCGGGCCGGGGGCATGCCCAGCGCGCCCGCCGTGACCGGGACGAAGGCACGGATCGGCGGCACGAAGCGGGCGAAGAACACCGCCCAGGTGCCGAAGCGGTGGAAGAAATTCTCGCTCTGCTCGACCACGCGCGGATAAGTGGTCAGCGGCCAGGTGTTGAGGATCTCCCGTTGCTGCCGGTGACCGATCCAGTAGGCCGAACCATCGCCGAGCACTGCGCCGAACGCCGCCGCCAGCAACACCCATTGCAGCCTGAGTTCGCCGCCCGGGACCAGGGCGCTCAGCGCCAGGATGATGGTCGAGCCGGGGATGACCGACCCCACCACTGGAACCGCCTCCAGCAGGGCCGCCAGGAACAGGGTCAGATAGGCCAGCCACGCATGGGCCGAGACGAATGCAATGAGGGGATCGAGAAAGGACGTCACGTCGTCTCTGTGGTGGGATTGGGCCTTGGGGATGGGGCCTTGGGGGATGGGGCCTTGGGTTCGAACCCTACATAAGTAACGAGCGGCGGTAAAAGTGCCACCCGCGTGGGCAGGACCGCGCCCTTGGCACGAAATTCAGGCGTGATTCGCAGGGCAGCCTTCCAAAAATCGTGTTCCTTGCCTATCTAAATGAAAAGACAACGGAACTTTGATTGGGGGGCGGGCTTCTGCCCGCACGTTGTCTCTGATAGGTTCGCGATTGCACCCAGCCGCAGCCAACGTGCAATAACTGGTCTCGGGATCGCCCGGGACCTCGGAGGATTGATGACGACCGCCGCGATGTCCAAAGTTGAGGAAGTTTCCGGTTTGCCCGACATGAAGGTGTCGGTGCGCCAGGTGTTCGGGATCGACAGTGATCTCGAAGTCCCCGCTTATTCCGAAGTCGATCCTCACGTCCCCGAAGTCGATTCCGATTACCGCTTCGATCGCGCCACCACGCTCGCCATTCTCGCCGGCTTCGCGCACAACCGCCGCGTCATGGTCACGGGCTATCACGGCACCGGCAAATCCACCCATATCGAGCAGGTCGCCGCGCGGCTGAACTGGCCCTGCGTGCGCGTCAACCTCGACAGCCACATCAGCCGTATCGACCTCGTCGGCAAGGACTCGATCGTGGTCCGCGACGGCAAGCAGGTCACCGAATTCCGCGACGGCATTCTGCCCTGGGCGCTCCAGCATAACGTCGCGCTGGTGTTCGACGAATACGACGCCGGCCGCCCGGACGTGATGTTCGTGATCCAGCGCGTGCTGGAGGTCTCCGGCCGCCTGACGCTGCTCGACCAGAACAAGGTGATCAAGCCGCATCCGGCATTCCGCATGTTCTCGACCGCCAACACCGTCGGCCTCGGCGACACCTCGGGCCTCTATCACGGCACCCAGCAAATCAACCAGGGCCAGATGGACCGCTGGTCGATCGTCACCACGCTGAACTATCTCAGCCATGACGAGGAAGTGGAGATCGTGCTGGCCAAGGCCAAGCACTATCGCACCACGGAGGGCCGCGACATCGTCAACAAGATGGTTCGCCTCGCCGACCTCACCCGCAACGCCTTCGCCAATGGCGATCTGTCGACGGTGATGAGCCCGCGCACGGTGATCACCTGGGCGGAAAACGCCGACATTTTCAGCGACATCGGATTTGCGTTCCGGGTTACCTTCCTCAACAAGTGCGACGAGCTCGAACGTCCCCTCGTCGCCGAGTTCTACCAGCGCTGCTTCAACGCGGAGCTGCCGGAATCGGCGGTGAACGTGGCGCTCAGCTGAGAGTTCGAGACGGTGGAAGTCCGAATCGAGACGACTTACGGCGCGACGAAAAAATTCGTCGCGGCGGGTCTCGAGGCTTTCAATCGGCAGCAACAGACGGGCAGCCTGCCGAAATCATTTGCGGTGACGGTCAGGGAGAATGAAGCTGCTCGGGGCGGCCTGGTTGCCGAAGGTGTGGGCCAATGGATGGTCTTCACTCTTCTGTGGGTTGAGGACCAATACCGGCGCCGCGGCTTTGGCACCTCGTTGCTTCGCGCGGCAGAAGCCGAATCGAAGAAAAGGGGTGCGGTTGGCGCTCTGGTCGACACCTATTCGTTCCAGGCGCCGGCCTTCTACAGGATGAACGGCTATACCGCCTACGGGCAAGTCGATGATTTCCCCGAAGCCGGAATGACTTGGTTTCGATTCAAGAAGGCGCTTTGATCGATTGGCAGCATTGGATTCTGCAAAGAAAGCGATTGCGATGAGCACGACCAGCAAAGTCCGCTCCGGGCCGAAAGAACCATCCGCCGTGTCCGCCCGCTACGAGGACGATCTTTATGGCTGGGCTGAAGCTCAGATCGCGCTGCTGAAGGCCGGCCGTCTAACCGAAGTCGATGCACGGAATATCGCTGAGGAACTGGCTGACGTGGGGCACGATCAATACGACAAGCTGGAAAGCGCGTTGGGCATCTTGATGATGCACCTTCTGAAATGGGACCATCAGCCGGCGCATCGATCGCGAAGCTGGGTCAACACCGTGCACGAGCAGCGAAAACGCATCGCGCGTGTCCTGCGCAAGAACCCAAGCCTCAAGTCGCGCATTCCCGAGGCGACCGCAGAGGGTTACGAGGATGCACGTGATGACGCCGCGGCTGAGACCGGGATCGCCAAGAAGCTTTTCCCGAAAGCCTGTCCCTATGACTGGTCCGAGATCACGACGCGCGTCATCGAATTTGAAGATCTCCGGTCGCCGGAAGAGTAACATGATGCTGGAGCTTCGGCCGATCCCATGACCACGTCCAACTCCAAGTTCCGCAACACCAAGGAAGCCCCGACCGAGCCGTTCAAGCGCTCGGTGGCCTCCTGCCTGAAGGCGATCGCCAAGGCCCCCGAGCTCGACGTCAGCTTCGCCGCCGAGCGTCCCGGGCTCGCGCCGGGCAAGGCGCGGCTCCCCGAACCCGCGCGAAAAATGACCAGGCGCGATGCCGCGATCGTGCGCGGCCATGCCGATTCGATCGCGCTCAAGCTCGCCTGTCACGATCCGAAGGTGCATCGCAAGCTGATGCCGGGCAATCCGCAGGCGCGTGGCGTGTTCGAGGCGGTGGAGCAGGCCCGTGTCGAGGCGATCGGTGCGCGGCGCATGGCCGGCGTTGCCAAAAACCTCACTGCGATGCTCGACGACCATTTCCATCGCGGCAAGTTCGACGAGATCACCGATCGAGCCGACGCGCCGCTCGCCGACGCGCTGGCGATGCTGGTGCGCGAGCGCCTGACCGGCATGGCGCCGCCGACGGCCGCCAAGAAGATGGTCGATCTCTGGCGTCCCATCCTCGAAGACAAGATCGGCAGGCGGCTCGACCGGCTCGATACCGTGGTCGAGGACCAGACCAGGTTCGGCGATGCCGTGCATGATCTCCTGACGGCGCTCGAGATCGGCGACGAGCGCAGCGCCGACAGCGAAGACAATGACGAGAACGACGAGAACCAGGACGGCGACAACGATCAGTCCGGTGCCGAGGGCTCGCCCGATTCCGACGCCGCGCAGGAGATGAGCGCCGATCAGGCCCAGGCGTCGAGCGAGGAGATGAGCGAGAGCGCGATGGAAAGCGCGCAGGCGTCGACCTCCGACACCTTCGACGACGGCGAGCTCGGCGACGACGAGACGCCGGGCGAGGCGACGCGGCCGAATTCGCATGGCAAGAACGAGCCGCGCGGGCCGGAATATCACGCGTTCGCGCCGAAGTTCGACGAGATCATCGCCGCCGAAGACCTCTGCGACCATGACGAGCTGGAGCGCCTGCGCGCCTATCTCGACAAGCAGCTCGCGCATCTGCAGGGCATCGTCGCCCGGCTCGCCAACCGCCTCCAGAGGCGCTTGATGGCGCAGCAGAACCGCGCCTGGGAGTTCGATCTCGAAGAGGGCATTCTGGACCCCGCGCGGCTGTCGCGCGTGGTGACCGATCCCTATCATCCGCTGTCCTTCATGCACGAGAAGGAGGCGACGTTCCGCGACACCGTCGTAACGCTGCTGCTCGACAATTCCGGCTCGATGCGCGGGCGCCCGATCACGGTCGCTGCGACCTGCGCCGACATCCTCGCCCGCACGCTGGAGCGTTGCGGCGTCAAGGTCGAGATTCTCGGCTTCACCACGCGCGCCTGGAAGGGCGGGCAATCGCGCGAGGCGTGGCTTGCCGCCGGTAAGCCGGCCAGTCCCGGCCGCCTCAACGATCTCCGCCACATCATCTACAAGTCGGCGGACGCCCCGTGGCGTCGCGCGCGAAAAAATCTCGGCCTGATGATGCGCGAGGGGCTGTTGAAGGAGAACATCGACGGCGAGGCGCTCGACTGGGCGCACAAGCGCCTGCTCGGCCGGCCCGAGCAGCGCAAGATCCTGATGATGATCTCGGACGGCGCGCCGGTCGACGATTCCACGCTGTCGGTCAACCCCGGCAACTACCTCGAACGGCACCTGCGCCACATCATCGAGGAGATCGAGACCCGCTCGCCGGTCGAGCTGATCGCGATCGGCATCGGCCACGACGTGACGCGCTATTATCGCCGCGCGGTGACGATCGTGGACGCCGAAGAGCTCGGCGGCGCCATCACCGAAAAACTCGCCGAACTGTTCAGCGAGACCAACACCGCGCCCACGCAGCCGGCCAACCGCCCGCGCCGCAAACTGCATTCGTGAGCAACCATCGATCCCGCCGCAGCTTTATCGCCCACGCGGCGGCGGGATTTTCCACTCTCGCACTGTCTCGCCTGGCGCAGGCCCAGCCCGCGCCGAAGCCGGCGCTCATCGAGCACGCCGTCGCCGCGCCTGTGGGCATCGAGGTCAACGCGCGGCCGATTCCCCATTTCGAGCCGCGCGACCGCGCGCGCACGCGGTTTGGTTCGCTGGACTATCGCGGCGGCCTGGTGCTGACCTCGCCGCATCGCGGCTTCGGCGGCCTGTCCGGCTTCCGCTTCCTCGACAGCAAAGGCGAGCGCTTCCTCGCGATGTCCGACCAGGGCACATGGTTCACCGGTCGCATCCGCTATTCCGGGTGGAGCATGACCGGTCTCGACGACGTCGAGGCCGCGCCGGTGCTCAATGCGGAGGGGCGGCCGATCACGGAGAAGCGGCTGTGGTACGACACCGAGTCTCTCGCGCGCGGCGGCGACCTCGTCTATGTCGGGCTCGAGCGCGTCAACCAGATCATGCGGTTCGATTTTTCGAAGGGCGGCACGCGCGCCCGCGGCGAGGTGCTGCCGACGCCGCCGGCGGTGCGCAAACTGCCCTACAACAAAGGGCTCGAGGCGCTGGTGTTTGTCCCCAAGGACATACCCAAGGGGCAGCCGCTCGCGGGCACCTTGATCGCGCTGTCCGAAGGCGGCTTCGATGCCGACGGCAATCTGATCGGATTTTTGCTCGGCGGCCCCACACCCGGCCAGTTCAGCATTCGCCGCACCGACCAGCAGCTCATCAGCGACGCCGTGCTGCTGCCCTCGGGCGATCTCCTGATTCTCGAACGCAAATTCTCCTGGTTCACCGGCGTCGACATCCGCATCCGCGCCATTCCTCTGAAGGCAATCGCGCCGGGCGCATTGGTCGACGGCCCCGTGCTGTTCAAGGCCGATCTCGGCCACGAGATCGACAACATGGAAGGCATCGACGCCCATTTCACCGCCGACGGCGAGACCGTGCTGACGCTGGTATCCGACGACAATTTCTCGATGCTCCAGCGCACGCTGCTGCTGCAGTTCGCGCTGGTGGAGTAGGCCAGGCGAGAAGCCACCGACTGCGGTGCAATGCGTGGCCGAACAGGCGGCCATTCCCCCCGCGCGGCTGGCAATCGGCGCATCGCTCACTACAATCTCCCCAACTCCCGCCCTCCATCCCCCGGAACTCCCCCCGCATGAGCGCCCTGTTTTCCCCGATCAAGCTGCGCGGCCTGACCTTGAAGAACCGCATCGTGGTGTCGCCGATGTGCCAATATTCGGCCGAGGACGGCGTTCCCACCGACTGGCACTTCACCCACATCAACAATCTCAGCCTGTCGGGCGCGGCGATGTTCTGCATCGAGGCGACCCATGTCGAGGCGATCGGCCGCATCACGCCGGGCTGCCTCGGGCTCTACAGCGATGCCGCCGAGGCCGCGCTGAAGCAGATCCTCACCTCGGTGCGGAAACATTCCTCGACCGCGGTCGCGATGCAGCTCGCGCATGCGGGCCGCAAAGCCTCGAGCGCGCGGCCTTGGGACGGCGGCCAGCTGATTCCGATAGACCAGGGCGGCTGGCAGACCGTGGCGCCGTCGGCGCTGCCGCACAAGGAGGGCGAAGCCGCGCCGCTGGCGCTCGACGCCGCGGGCCTCAAGCGCATCCGCGACGCCTTCGTCGATGCGGCAAAACGCGCCGATCGCATCGGCATCGACGCCATCGAGCTGCACGGCGCGCACGGCTATCTCCTGCATCAATTCCTGTCGCCGATCTCGAACAAGCGCACCGACGAATATGGCGGCTCGCTCGAGAACCGCATGCGCTTCCCGCTGGAGGTCTACGACGCCGTCCGCGCGGCGTTCCCGCACGACAAGCCGGTCGGCATGCGGGTGTCGTCGACCGACTGGGTCGAGGGCGGCTGGGATCTGGCGCAGACCATCGCATTCGCCAACGCGCTGAAGGCGCGCGGGGTCGACTGGATCGATGCCTCCTCCGGCGGCGTCTCGCCCCTGCAGAAGATCGCGCTCGGCCCCGGCTACCAGGTGCAGTTTGCAGAGGCCATCAAGCGCGAGACGGGTTTGCCCACCATCGCCGTCGGCCTGATCACCGAGCCGAAGCAGGCCGAGGAGATCGTCGCATCCGGCAAGGCCGACATGGTCGCGCTCGCCCGCGGCATGCTCTACGACCCGCGCTGGGCCTGGCACGCCGCAGCGGACGTCGGCGGCGAAGTCGAAGCCCCGCCGCAATACTGGCGCTCGCAGCCCTCGACCCAGAAGGCGCTGTTCGGCAAGACCACGTTCGGGGCGCGGTAGGCTCTTCACCTCGCCGCCATCCTTCGAGACGCCCCGCCTTTGGCGGGCCCTCAGGATGAGGCCGGAGTGCGCGGCAGCGCTTTCGGCGGGCAAAGATGCCGCTCAGCCTCATCCTGAGGAGACCGCAAAGCGGTCGTCTCGAAGGACGAGGCGCTTGCCCCGCCCTCACGCATCCGTAACGCCCCTCAGCTTCCACCTCCCCCAAATCTGGCCTAATCTCGCGCGCGTCCAACTCCTCGCGGAGATCCGCCATGCGGTTTCGTATTCGAAAGGCTGCCCACGTCATCGAGCGCGTGGGGCTTGCGATGGCGGGCGCCGCGTGCGGGCTGTTCGTCGGCGCTTACGTGGGATCCGCTATACCCGCGCTCACCACCGAGGGCTTCCTGCTGCTGATGATGGTGCTGGGCTTCGTCGGCTTCTATCTCGGCATCGACACGCCGCAGCTGCCCTTCGACGAGGCCCATGGCGACATCGACGCCGCGGAGCTGTTGAGCTCCGCCGGCACGCTCTGCGCCACGCTCACCGCGCTCGCCTCCGTCGCCATCATCGTGCTTCGCCTCGAGCCGCATATCGCCTGGAGCTGGTTCGCCCTGTTCGGCTGGATCGCCGGCGTCGCGATGCAGATCGTCGCGGGCGCGAAGGCGCGGATGCGGAAGCCGTGAGACGAGATAGCGGCGCGACAATCTCCGCCGTCGTCCTGGCGAAAGCCAGGACCCATTACCCCAGGGAGCAGTTTGGCGAAGACTCGTCGTTCGGTACGTCTACCGCCTGCAATCGATGAATCACGCGGTATGGGTCCTGGCTTTCGCCAGGACGACAACTTAGGAGGCCGCGCCAGCGTGCCTCGCCTCTAAAACACCACGCCCACCTTCGTGCCGCGCTTCCACGCCACGCGGCAGCGCTTTTTGGTGTTGACGTGCAGCAGCTCGAAGCGATCGGGAATCTTCACCTGGCCGCCGAGATCGACGCAGGCCCCTCCGGGCGAGTAGTCGATCAGCGTGCAGGGGATCACCGGCGCGCGCGGGTCGGTGATGATCTTGGCCTGGCGGGACACGAGGCCCGCGGGCTTGACGCGGGCATGTCGTCGCGGATGCATTGGCACTCTCCTCCAATTTCCGCGGATGGCGCGGGTGGTCTGGGAGACCATGATGAACGAGAGGTGATTCGATCCGGCTAAAGCGGGGTCGATAATTTTAATGAATATTGGCGGTAGCGGGGTGGGTTGGCTGTATTCCGCCGTCGTCCTGGCTTTCGCCAGGACGACGGCTTTGGTGGAGCGCCGGCCAGCTCCCCATCATGGTCCGCCGCGCAACCACCTCACCCCGCCACGATCTCCCCCGTCTCGCCTCCAGCGCCCACACCCGGCGGCACCGGCATCGGCACCGTCACATAATCCTTCGGCAAATTCACCGGCCGATAGCCCGGCTCCACCGCCATCCGCTTCAACACGCTCTCGTGCACATGCGCGCCTTCGGGAATCAGGCGCGGTTCGCAATCGGGGATGTAGAGCCCCATAAACACCTTCCGCTCCGGCCATTCCTTGTAGGTCGCGCTCTTCGGCAGATACTCCAGCACGCGCCAGGGCGCCGTCATCGAATCATGCAGCTCGCCCGTCTTGCCGGTGTATTCAGGCGGCACGTATTGGAACGGCGAGTTCTTGCGCTGGATGCCCCAGGCGAGCTGGTTCACCGTGCGCGGGTTGAAGTTCAGCCCCGCTTTCGCGGCCTCCTCGATCATCCAGAGTAGCGGATATTTGGACTCGCCGCTCTCGGCTTCCGGATAGCCGCCGCCGACGTCGCAATGCACGCCGGCGAACCACACCTGCAGGATGTCCTGCGGCTCCTTCTTCTCGTCGGGCACATAGCGGTGGCGCCAGTACTCCTGCGGCTCCTCATACGCCTTGAGGCGGAACATGCGGCGCTGCTCATCGATCGCGATCGCCTGCCGGAAGATGTTGACGCTGGGATTGCGCAGCGTGAAGGCGAGCTCCTCCAGGCTGAAGACGAGGAAGAAGACGTCGCGCCGCGGCACGATCACGCTCGCCACCGTGTCCCAGACGCCGATGAAATGGATGGTCGGCCAGCGCGTCGAGGTGATGCGCGCGAATTGCGCGGCGAGGTCGAATTGGTCCTTCGGCAGCGGCCCCTGTTCGTCGACGGCGATGTCCTTGAGGTCCTCGATGTCGTTGCCGCGCCCCGTGCCGGAATATTGCTTGTAGGCGACGAGGCCACTGCCCGCGAGGTTGGCCTGCTCCGGCGAGATCAGGCCGATCTTGTGGATCAGCCCCGCCAGCACGCGAACCGTGTAGGCCCCGCGCGAAAAACCGAACAGATAGATCCTGTCGCCCGGCGCGTAATGCTGGACCAGGAAGCAATAGGCCGAGAGCACGTTGTCATCGAGCCCGTAGCCGGTGGCGAGCCCCAGCACCAGATTGACGTTGGCTTTCCAGCGGTGCCACGTCGACGGCTCCGTCACCGTGCCGACGCCTGGATCGTAGAACACCATCTGCCGCGGCTGCGTCTTGGCGGTCTTGCGCAGGCAGCGATAGAGCTTCAGGACGTTGGAGATGTTTTCGGAAATCTCGTTGCCGGTGCCGTCACAGCAGATGACGAGATTCTTCGGCTCGGATGTGTGGTCGGCGTTGCGCTCGTGCTCCACGGTACTCCCCTCCCGCTGATGCTACCCGGGCGAGTATAGCGGAAAACGGCGGGAGAAGGAGATGGTGGTGAATCCCGCGCGGTGCCAGTGTTTTTGGGGTGATTGGGCCGCGGACTCCGCTGCACCTCTCCCGCCTGCGGGAGAGGTCGACGCGCCTCGGGCGATGCGAAGCATCGTCCCGAGCGCGGCGGGTGAGGGCTCTCTCCTCTTGGGGGTTCTCGCTTGCGGAGACACCCCCACCCCAACCCTCCCCCGCAAGCGGGAGAGGGGGCGCACCTCATTCGCGGTCGGCGTTGCCGCCCCGCTACTTCTTCTTCTGCCCGATCTCCGGCTGCCACGCCGCATCCTTGCGGCTGGGCGCTGCGGCGCTGGTCTTGATCTTGTCTTTCTTCGGCTTCTTGGTCTCGCGGTTGCTGCGTTGCTGTCCCTTGGCCATGATTTCGTCTCCTCCTGGGTTTCGAGTTCGTCCGCGTGCGAGATGGGCGCTGTGCCGAGGCGACGAGATACACCTGCCCGAGCCATTGAAAGATCGCCGCCGCGCACACGAGGCGCGAAAGATGCAGCGCAACATCGACGCGCGGCAATTGCGTGAGCTGCGCTGACGTGGTCGAGCGTACGCCCGCGCCCTGCCGATGGCGAGGACTAAAACGCCGCGCGTGAGTGTCTCGCTTGCCGCTTAAGTCCCGGCCCGCGCTGACATAAAGCTGGCTATTGCCGCGCAACGAGCGCATGGTCAGCGATAGCTGGCGTCGGTTGGGGCTCCTTCTTTGCGAAAGGCAGGCGCGCATGACCATCCGCTCGCGGCGAGAAACCATCACCTTCAAGCATCCATTCCACATCCGCGGCCTCGCGCGCGAGTTGCCGGCCGGCGCCTATGAGGTCGTCACCGACGAGGAGATGATCGAGGGCCTGTCGTTCGCGTCCTATCGCCGCGTCGCCACCATGATCACGGTGCCCTCCGAAGGCGTGCGCGGTGCGACGGAGATGCTCTCGATCGGCTCGGTCGACCTTGCGGATGCCCAACGTATCGATGCGAGTGCCTGAAATGACTGACATCCCGGTCGATCTCGACAGCCACCGCGGCATGGCCGCCCAGAAGGCAACCGATCTGCGCCGCGCGCTGGCCGATGTCGAGGCCCAGGTCAGGGAGCTGCGCGAGCGCGAGGCCGAGCTCGAAAACCGCATGATGTCGGTGCCCGCCACGTCCTGGCCGGAGGCCGCCGTGAAGGCCCGCCATCTGCTCAACCTCTATGCCGCGAGCCTGCCCGCCGAGGACACCCGCCATCGCGCGCTGGTCGCCGCGCTGTTCGACGATTTCGCAAGACTCAACGGCGACGGCTGAACGGCGAGCCAACTCGTGGCGCCATCGCGCAGCGCTCGCAAACACAGGCGTCGTCCTGGCGAAAGCCAGGACCCATAACCACCGAAGTCAGTTGTTGTGCACCCTAGTGCCACAGCCTGCTTCGATAACGCCGACCGACGCCCCCGTGCGCAATTGCGCAATCCCGGCACGACGCGCGGACGCCAAAGGAGTACCCCATGACACTCACCAGCAGCCGCTTCATCGCCCACGACCAGGACCGCGGCATCGTCCAGTTCTCGATGCAGGACGGCAGTAAGGAGATCGCCTGTGCGATCTCGACCTCCGCCATGGACGACCTCGAGCGCGGCCCGCGCGCCAGGCCCAGCGAGCGCGAAGAGCAGTTCACGCGCCTGCGCGAACGCATCGAAGCCTGCACCGGACGCAAATATCAGGCGACGGAGTTCGAGGGCACCCCGCCGGGGATCGTGCTGCGGAGCATTGATTTTCGGGGGTAGGGGGGCTGCCCAGGCAGCCGCTAAAGCGCCGGAACGTCGGAATGCTGTAGCGGATTCCATTTCGGACGTCAGTCTTCGTTTGACTTATGGCCCAAGTGGTTGTGATAATTCACGAGACACGTTTTAGACGAATGTGCAATATTGAGGCGGGTCGCTATTCGATAGACTTTGCTAGGTTTGATCTAAGCCACCATTTGATTGCCGTCCAAGATTGTATCTTTCGAAACAGCGCGATCTCGTTTTTTGATGGAAACCTTTGTATATCGCTTGGAAACTGATCCAGTAATCTTGCTGGAGCACGTGTCAAACATTCGCTCCTTGGCTGATCGCGAGAAAGAGGCCCTCGGATTTTTACCTGAAGCGGCCTACCGTGACGCGATTATGCAACGGCGGCTATTTTGTATGTTTGCGAGGGGGGCTGATGCGGTCGAGATCGCAGGCTTCATCTTGTTCAGCGGCGTATTCCCTAACGCGCGAGTTCAGCAGGTCGCAGTTTCTACGTCTCATCGACGGAGCGGACTTGGATCGGCCCTGATCAATGCGCTCGTGTCACACCTCGAAAGTCGAGGGTATTTGAATGTGACGGCTGCCGTTGCGTCGGACTTGAGCGCGGCGCAATCGTTCTATGAGAAGCGAGGATTTATAGCGCGTCGCGTTCGCGACGGGGGAGCTGCGCGACAGCGTACCATAGTGTTGCGTTCCAAGGAACTGGATACAGCAAGTCTGTTCACGTTGATGGCTCCGCCTTCCGCCCGGGACGAACTAGCGCCAGACCTTAGGCTTCGGTCGCCCAGCGCTTTTGAAGCGCCGCTGTATGCAATCGATCTCAACGTGCTATTCGATCTCCTTAAGCAGCGTACCCGTTCGGGCATTGCCAATCGACTCTTTGGCGCTGCTTTAGCGCATCGCGTGCGGCTCGCGGTAGCACCAGAATTCATTGTAGAATTGGAACGTACCTCGCATGGTGATGCGCTCGATAGCACCCTTCAACTTGCGCGCCAATTACCTCGCATTCCATCAGCACCGAAGGCTGACGTGGATCGAATAGCCGCAAGCATCCATAAAAAGGTGTTCGAAGAAAAGGGCATTTCGCAAGCGAACACCAAGCAGGCAATAAGTGACTCACGTCATTTGGCAGAGGCCGCGCTGGCCCGGGCGTCGGGGTACATTACGAGCGATAGCCATCTGCTCAATGCGCGAGAGTCGCTCCTTGAGCTTGTCGGTATTGATATCGCCAGTTTAGACGAGTTTGTTGAGTTGCTCCACGCTGAAGATGTGAGCTTTGAACGAGGCCAATTGCAGGGAACGCAATGCGAAAGTAGAACCGCTGCGGTCGACGAAGTTCGAGCGTATCTGGCTGCTCAAGCGGTAAGTGGACGGCTCGTCGATTTACTTCTGCCAACCAGATCGACAGTCGGACAGATAAGAGCGCGGGCGGCTCTTGAAAATGCGGAGATCGTTGGGATTGGTCTGTATTTGGCTCCCCATACCCTAGATGCCGCCGCCAAAATGCTCGTGCACGTGCGGTCAGATCACATCTTGTGTGAGACCTTTGCTGAACATCTGTTGGACGAACTGATACGAGAGGCAAGTCATGCCGGGCCAGTGACTATCGAATTGCGGAGAATTGCGGGCCAGACTGCAGTTAATCAAGCCGCAAAACTGAGAGGATTCTTGCCTGCCTCAGATCCGGACATCCTGATCAAAGTCGCGCTCGGTCGTCCGCTTACGCCAACCTCATGGTCGTCTCTAGCGCGGCAGATGAGACGTAGAACAGGTTTGTCGCTTCCAGACGTCCCTGCGCACGGCGCAGATTCTGTACAGATTCAGGCCCCAGATGGAACGTTTCTAGCAGTGAAAATGCTTGCGCTGGAAGCTGCTCTCGGTCCCACGATAATTGCGTGGTCCGACCGTAGCGCAGTAATTGTGCCAATCGCAAAGGCGTTCGCTGACGATCTGCTAGGTACAGCGGATCAGTTTGCTCTATTCGGAAGGCCATCGGCTGCGTTCCTCGGGCTTCGCACATACTTCAATAGTCCAAGAACGTCGTACCTGATGCGCCCTGGATCGCCGATCCTATTCTATGAGTCTAAGCGAACCGGAGGACGAGCAGCAGTTGTGGCTGCGGCTCGAATTGTGGATACGACAGTTGTGCCCAAAGAACAGGTACCAAGCGAGTTCTTGAAGCGAGCTGTAGTTGAGGACCTGGATCCGCTGACGACGTCGAGCGACATCCTAGTGACGTCCTTCGATAATTTGCTTCGATTCCCGAATCTTGTAAAACTTGAGGCTCTCCGAGAAATCGGAGCGGTAGGCTCGGCTAATCTACAAACAACGACGGCTTTACCGAGCACTCTGCTAGCGAAGATATTGGATCTCGGATGGTCAAGTGACTGATGCTGTCGATGCAATCATTTCGATCCATCCGGGATATGCAACGGCGATCCTCGACGGGACTAAAACAATTGAATTAAGGCGCCGAATTCCGTCGCTTGACAAAGGCGCTCGCTTGTGGATTTACGCAACCCGTCCAACGGCTGCAGTTGTCGGTGTCGCGACCATAGCAGATGTAAGCCGTGCTCATCCTCGAACAATATGGCAGAAGCATAGGGCCGGGACAGGCGTGGATTACGATTCCTTCACAGAATATTTCGCCGGCACTACCGAAGGCATCGCCATTCTCCTGGCTGCGGCAAGACGAGTTCGTCCGGTGTCCCTTGAGCAATTGAGAAAAGTTCGAGCCCGCTTCCACCCGCCTCAAGTTCTCGTTCGTCTGACCTCCGCCGAGGCCGAGGCTTTGGAGAATCTCGCCAAACCATAGACGAACTTGAAGGTCGCGCTTCGTATGCCCGCTGAAAGGCTAGCCGAGATTCCTGAGGCGGTGGTGAAAGCGATGGCCGACGTTTGGCGGCTTAGCCCTCCCGGGCCGAACAATCTTCTCTCCGCTCCAGAGTTCATTAGATTACGTGAGGCATGCAGCACTAGCTACGCTGCGGGCACGCTGACTCCTGGCTTCGCACTGTCGTACGCGTTGAGGTCTCTTGGATTGCCTTGCAGCATGCCGAGCGGCAGAGCGAGTTTGTCATTGTCGGTCGAAGAAGCCACGTTTCGTTTAGATGATGGCTTCCGAGCAAGGTTAGGACGCCGCATTTACTTCGTGCCGTTAGACTTGGCGCCTAACTTGCCGAGAATGCGTTTTGGATCTGCGCGAGTTGATCGATTTGATGCTCAAGAACTCGAAGCATTAGTTGATGCGGCGCGGCTCCAGCGAAGGTTCCCAAGCGGATTTTTCGACGCAAAGCGTTTCGCCGAGTTTTCCTGGCTGGCGATAGATGAGGCGCTGCAATTTGATGCGGCTCCCGAGAAGCGAGCTGTTCCGCAGCTATTTGCTCCCATCGACAAGGACTTGGGCAGGATAGATCCTCACGAAGGGCGTTTTCCCGATGCAGTAGAGAACGCCATCTTTTTTTTGCTGTTAGCGCCTTGGGAATCCTGGTCGGAGATGCACGAGGTCGATTGGAGAGGCTTTAAGATACCGTGGGTCTATAGCGTCAACACAGATTTATTCGCTAACTTGTCCCCTCCACCCGTTCCGGAGACCTTATCGTGGGACACTCATTCTTACGAAGATGGAAAGGGCGGTTGGGAAGAAGTAGAGCATCCGCTCGAATTTCAGTTGGATGATCGTGTTCAATCTGAGTTGCCGCTTTGGGACGACTCGCGGTGGGCGATGCTTCAAACTGCTCGCCAGTCTCCACTCTTCGAAGGGCCGGTGATACATTTTTTCGTTCGAGCATTTTTGTCTGAAGGCATCGACGAGGTGCTGGCGCACATGATGGCCATTGAAGCCGCCTTGGGTTTGAGTTCAGACTACAGAGGAGCGGCCGCTCCAACTCACCAAAAGCGGATCAAGGCCACTGATAAAATGAGTTTCCGGGTGGCTGGCTTATTAGGCGATCGAAATGCTGCAAAGGAATACAAGACCCTGTTCAATATCAGGAGTGCTTTTGTCCATGGACGAACGATGGGACCAATCTCAACTCAGCAGCGGTTACTAGCTCGTTCATTAGCTCGGCGCGTCGTTTGGCAGCTTGTCCTGGGAGCTAGCACCAAGGCTGAGATCTCGCGGGGCTCCTTTCTTGATGACCTTCTCGACCAAGGGGTGCTCCTGCGTTAGTTCTCATGCCTCGCCCTCAAAACAAAGACGGCCGGATCTTCCGATCCGGCCGTCACGCAAACCTCTACTTGGCTAAGCCTACGCCTCGCGACGCAAGCCTCCGGCCAATCCGAAAACCCTTAGCTCGCCTTCTTCTCCGGCGCCGGCGTCGGGCCGACCTTCTTCTGGATGGCGCGCTTCAGCTCGAGGGCGCGGGGCGATAGCACGGCGGCCTTGGCCTTGAGCAGGAAGGGATCGAGGCCGCCATTGTGGTCGACACTCTTGATCGCGTTGGTGGAGACGCGCAGGCGCACGTTGCGGCCCAGCGCTTCGCTGATGAAGGTCACGTTGACCAGGTTCGGCAGGAAGCGGCGCTTGGTCTTGATGTTGGAGTGGCTGACCGTGTGGCCGACCTGGGGGCCCTTGGCCGTCAATTCGCAGCGGCGAGACATGGCAAAATCCTCAATCTTTCCCAACGATGTGCGGCCGCCATTCGGGGCGCCACGGGCAAATTCTCTGTCCTTGCAGGGAGCGGGCGGACGTATAGGGGGGAAGCGGCGGGACGTCAAGGCGACGGGCCGTTTTTGGCCCGTCGTCCCGGGGCGCGCGCGAGCGCGAAACCGGGATCTCGAGCGGCATAAAGCGGTGTCATCGCCCGCGAAGGCGGGCGATCCAGTACTCCGAGAAAGCGCGGCTAGAGTCGAGGGGCCGCGGCGTACTGGATGCCCCGCCTTCGCGGGGCATGACAGCGGGGCATGACGGCGGTGGAGGTGGCGGGGTGAGGTGCGCGCTTCTGACCCGCCCCGATCACCAAAACGGCAATGATTATCGCGCCTTACCATCACATAAAGGGCGTATTCGCGCCCGAAGAGTGCAGTGGAGTTCCGGACGCGGATAGGCCCGGACGCATTGCTTGGCGCGGTTTTTGGCTTAAGTAACAACCGTTCGCGCCCCGATTGGATTGTTTCGTGCTCACAACGCCTCATCTTGCGCCCGGCCTGTGCTCAACGGAGCTGCGCGCGAGCGATCCGCGCCCTGCCGGCCGCTGGGTCATGGCGGCCCTTGGCGGGCTGGTCTTGGCGTGGGCGGCGGAGCCCGCGGCGGCGCAGGGCAAGCTCGAGGCGCAATACGAGGCGACGCTGGCGGGCATTCCGGTAGGCCGAGGCGCCTGGAACATCGACATCCAGGACGATGTGTTCGCGGCCGCGGCCTCCGGCGGCACCTCGGGGCTGCTGAAATCGTTCGCGGGCGGGTCCGGCACCGGCGCCTCGCAGGGCCGCGTGGTCAACGGCGCGCTGGTCGCGACCGGCTACCAGGCCACCACCACCACCTCGAAGAAGACCGAAGAGATCCGCATCACGCTCGACAAGGGCAATGTGAAGGATTTTGCCATCCTGCCGGAGCCGCCGGTCGATCCCGACCGCATCGTCGTCACCGACGCGCATCGCCGCGGCGTCTGGGATCCGATGACGGCCTCGCTGGTGCGCGTCTCCGGCAGCGGCGACGTGCTGTCGGCGGACGCCTGCCACGGCAGCGCCGCCGTGTTCGACGGCCGCATGCGCTACGAGCTCAAGCTCGATTTCAAGCGCATGGAAAACGTCAAGGCGGAGAAGGGCTATCACGGCCAGGTCGTGGTCTGCTCGCTCTATTTCGTCCCCATCGCCGGCTACATCCCCGACCGTCCCGTGATCAAATATCTCGCCGCCCAGCGCAACATCGAGGTCGCGTTCGCGCCGATCGCGGGAACGCGCATCCTGGTGCCGTTCTGGCTGAAAGTGCCGACCCCGCTCGGGCCGGCCATGCTGGAAGCGACGAGCTTCATCACCAGCGCCCAGCCGCCCAAGGTCGCGAAGACGCAGTAGGGGCGCCGCCTCGCTGCCGTAGCCCGGATGGCTTGTCCGCCGTAGCTCGAAGAGCGAAGGCGGAAGCGAAGCGCAATCCGGGTTCTTTGCTTTGGCCCCCGTATTCCGCTCCGCTCCATACGGGCTACGGTCCTGCCTTCTGGGCAAAAATAAATATCAATGATTTCAACAACATCCCTACTGTGCATGGGGTTGTTTTCGCACTTTTTGTTTTGGAGGGGGGTCGGGGTGCGGGAATCCATTTGACTCCTCCCCGATTCTGATTCGACTCCGCGCCGTCCCCAGCTTTAACGATTTCGCCATCGAAACGTCGCTTGTGCGGCGGGCCAAAACTCCATCTAGTGCGAACTGATAAGCCTCCCGCGACATCTTGCGTGAACGGAACAGGACTCAAGGGGGAGTCAGCGATTCGGCCGTGATTCGTTCTCAACTCGTTCCGAAGCTTAAAGCCAACGGGAAAAGCGTCGCAAAGTGAGACAGTTGCGCGAGGTTCGGGGAGGGGCGCCGCATTCTCCGCCGTCATGCCCCGGCTTGACCGGGGCATCCAGTACGCCGCGCCCTCTCGGTCTGATCTGCGCCGCCTCTGGAATACTGGATCGCCCGGTCGAGCCGGGCGATGACAGCGGTGTGTGAGGCGAGCCCTTCGCGCCACCGCCCCAAAACAGCACTGACATTCGCCCCAATCGCCATTACCTAATCCCCCAGATGCCTTTTTCCTCCTCCCCCTTCGCTTCCGAGCGGCTTCCCGGCGCCGGCGTCACTGCGGTGCTTGGTCCCACCAACACCGGCAAGACCCATCTCGCCATCGAGCGGATGCTCGCGCATCCCTCCGGCATGATCGGGCTGCCGCTGCGCCTGCTGGCGCGCGAGGTCTACAACAAGATCGCAGCAAGGGTCGGCCCCGATGCCGTCGCGCTCGTGACCGGCGAGGAGAAGATCAAGCCGAAAGCGCCGCGCTACTGGGTCTCGACCGTCGAGGCGATGCCGCGCGATCTCGACGTCTCGTTCCTCGCCGTCGACGAGGTGCAGATCGCATCTGATCTGGAACGCGGCCACGTCTTCACCGACCGCATCCTCAACCGCCGCGGCCGCGACGAGACGCTGCTGCTGGGCGCAGCGACCATGCGGCCGATCATCGAGCGGCTGCTGCCCGGCGTCTCCATGATCACGCGGCCGCGTTTGTCGCAGCTGGAATTCGCCGGCGACCGCAAGATCACGCGGCAGCCGCGCCGCACGGCGATTGTCGCCTTCTCGGCCGACGAGGTCTACGCCATCGCCGAGCTGATCCGCCGCCAGCATGGCGGCGCCGCCGTGGTGCTGGGCTCGCTGTCGCCGCGCACCCGCAACGCGCAGGTCGCGATGTTCCAGAACGGCGAGGTCGACTACCTCGTCGCCACCGATGCCGTCGGCATGGGCCTCAATCTCGACGTCGACCACGTCGCCTTTGCCTCCGACCGCAAGTTCGACGGCTACCAGTTCCGCCGCCTGACGCCGTCCGAATTCGCCCAGATCGCCGGCCGCGCCGGCCGCGCCACCCGCAACGGCACCTTCGGTACCACCGGCCGCTGCGCGCCGTTCGAGCCCGAGCTCGTCAATGCGCTGCAGAACCACACCTTCGACCCCGTGAAGGTTTTGCAATGGCGCAATTCGAAGCTGGATTTTGCTTCCCTCGGCGCGCTCCAGGTCTCGCTGAACCTGGCCCCCGGCCATGAGGCGCTGACGCGCGCGCCGATTGCCGAGGACATGCGCGTGCTCGACCACGCCGCCCGCGACGCCGAGGTGCGCGATGTCGCACATGGCAAGGACGCCGTGGAACGGCTGTGGGAGGCCTGCCAGATCCCGGATTATCGAAAGCTGTCGCCGGCCGCCCATGCCGAGCTGGTGACGACGCTCTACGGCTTCCTGATGCGGAAGGGATGCATCCCCGACGCCTGGTTCAGGACCCAGATCGACCAGGCCGACCGCGTCGACGGCGATATCGACACGCTGTCGGCCCGGATCGCGCAGATTCGCACCTGGACCTTCGTCGCCAACCGCCCCGACTGGCTGAAAGACCCGGAACGCTGGCAGGGGATCGCCCGCGAGGTCGAAAATAAATTATCGGATGCGCTCCATGAACGCTTGACTGAGCGTTTCGTTGATCGCCGGACCAGTGTATTGATGCGCCGCCTGCGGGAGAACACGAGCTTGAATACGGAAATCGGCAAGACCGGCGAAGTCATCGTCGAAGGCCATGTCATCGGCCGTCTCGATGGCTTCACCTTTGCACCGGATGCGGCGGAAGCCGGCTCCGATGCGAAAGCGTTGCAGGCTGCAGCGCAGGCCGTGCTCGCCGGCGAGATCAACGCGCGCGCCGAAAAACTGGGCAACGCACCGGACGAGCAGTTCGTGCTGACCTCGGAAGGCATCATCCGCTGGACCGGCGACGCCGTGGCGCGGCTGTCTGCCGCAGAGGACGCGCTGCATCCGCGCATCCGCATCATCTCCGACGAACGCCTCACGGGCGCCCCCCGCGACAAGGTGCAGGCCCGGCTCGACCTCTGGCTCAAGACGCATATCGAAAAGCTGCTCGGGCCGCTGTTCGAGCTCAGCAAGGCCGAGGACGTCACCGGCATCGCCCGCGGCATCGCCTATCAGCTCGTCGAGGCGCTCGGCGTGCTGGAGCGCCCGAAGATCGCCAACGAGCTGAAGGACCTCGACCAGCCCTCGCGCGCGACCTTGCGCAAATACGGCGTCCGCTTCGGCGCCTATCACCTCTATTTCCCCGGCCTGCTCAAGCCGGCCGGGCGTGCGCTGGCCGCGCTGCTCTGGGCGCTGAAGCAGGACAATGTCGATCCCTCGGCGTTGTCGGGCGCGCAGCATCTGGCGAGCTCCGGCCGCACCTCGTTCCCCGTCGACAAGCAGCTGCCGCGCGATGCCTATCGCGTGCTCGGCTACAAGCAGGCCGGCGAGCGCGCCGTCCGCGTCGACATCCTGGAGCGCCTGGCCGATCTGATCCGTCCGGCGCTGGCCTGGCGCGAGAATGCGTCCGGCGAAAAGCCCGCCGGTGCATTCGACGGCCGCAGCTTCGTGGTGACGCAGGCGATGACCTCGCTCACCGGTTCGGCCGGCGAAGACTTTGCCTCAGTGCTGCGTGCGCTCGGCTATCGCATGGACAAGCGCCCGCCGCTGCCGGCAAAGCCGGTTGTTGCGGAAACGCCGGCTGCGGAAGCAAGCACTGAAGCTCCGGCAGAAACGCCGGTCGAGGACGCCGCAGCGCCTGCGGATGCCGTGATCGAAGCCGCCGCCGAGCCTGTGACCGTCGAAGACGCGCCCGGCATGGAGCAGCACGACGAGCCCGCGCCTGAAGAGCCGGTGCTTGAGGCTTCCGTCACGCCGGAAGACGCTCCCGGCATTGCGCCACCCGCGGAAGAGGCTGCGCCAACCGTTGAAGCTGCCGAAGCCGCTCCCGCCGAAACCGCGCCTGCCGAGACCGCATCTGCGGAGACCGCTGCAACCGAAGCCGCGGCGTCGGCCGATGTGGCTGCGCCTGTGGAGGCCGCGGCCACGCCGGCCGAGCCCGAGCTCATCGAGGTCTGGCGTCCCGCCGGCCGTCACGACGATCGCAAGCCGCGCCACGAGCGCCATCGCAACCAGCGTCATCACCAGCCGCGTCCGCAGGCGGCTGCTGAAGCAGGCGCCGCGCCCGCCGAAGGCGAAGCCCAGCCTGCCGCCGACGGCGAGAAGCGCGGTGAGCGTCATCGTCATGGCGGTCATCGTCGCGATGGTGGCAGAGACTTCCGCAAGCCGCGCGAAGGTGGCGCCGAAGCCGCGCCGCGTCCCGAGGACAAGAACCGTCGCTTCGAGGGCAAGAATGGCGGCAACAAGGACCGCGACAACAAGGATCGCAACAAGGGCAAGTTCGGCGGCGATCGCGACAAGGGCCGCGACAACCGCGGCCGCGACCGTGACAAGGGCCGCGACCGCCAGGGCGGACCCTCGCTGCGTCCCTATGCATCGAGCGCCACCCCGCGCGAGCGCGATCGTCCGGTCGATCCGAACTCGCCGTTCGCCAAGCTCGCTGCGCTGAAAGAGCAGCTGTCCGGGCGTAAGGAGTAGCGCAGCGTTTTCAAGCGAAGTGCGGAGCGGTTGGCGTGAAGAAAACGCGTCAGAAGGAATAGAGTCACGACCGAGCGGCAGCGCATCGACAAATGGCTGTGGCACGCGCGGGTGGTGAAGGCGCGCACCTCCGCGGCCGAGCTTGTCGAGTCCGGCCATGTTCGCGTCAACGGCGCACGCGAGAAATCGCCGGGGCATGCGATCAAGATCGGCGACGTGCTCACCATCGCGCTCGATCGCACCGTGCGCGTCTTGAAAGTCACCGCCTTCAACGAGCGCCGCGGCGATGCCGCCTCGGCCCGTGTGCTCTACGAAGAGCTCAGTGAAGGCCATCCGAATTCTCAGCGCAATTAATTGCGCTTTGAATTCATTTCTTGGTCGATCAAGCGCATAAAGCCGTCATGATCGGCCGTTCCTGAGCTTGCGGCGCCGGGCCATCCGCGCTACGCAAGCCGCGACTTTTAAAAGAGCTTTTCGGAGCGTTGGATGACTTACGTCGTCACTGAAGCGTGCATCAAGTGCAAGTACACCGACTGCGTCGAGGTCTGCCCGGTCGACTGTTTCTACGAGGGCGAGAACATGCTCGTCATCCATCCTGACGAGTGCATCGATTGCGGCGTGTGCGAGCCGGAATGCCCCGCCGATGCCATCAAGCCGGACACGGAACCGGGCCTGGAAAAGTGGCTCACGGTCAACGCCGACTACGCCAAGAGCTGGCCGAACATCACCCAGAAGAAAGAATCACCTGCCGATGCCAAGGATTTCGACGGCATGGAGGGCAAGTTCGACAAGTATTTCTCGCCGAACCCCGGCTCCGGCGACTAATTCGGGCCAAACTTAACCCTATTAGCGGCGATACCGCCGAAAACCAGCCCTTAAGACCCCTAAATCATTGATTTTTGCGGGAAATGTGCTATATTGGGCACATTGAGCCGAACCCTGGTTAGCCCCGTCGGCCCCGTTGGGTTCCCGTGAAACCAAATGTCGAACAGGGGCGTGGCAGTTTCCGCGCGCAGGCTGTGTCACAGAAAACGCGTAAAAAGAGTACTTCAGCGAAGGCTTCCCATAAGGACGCCAAGAAAGTCGCCGCGGCCAGCCGTAGCGCATCCAAGGGTCGGACCGCGACGAAGGCGCCGGCTGCAAAGTCCTCGAAGAACAAAAGAAGCGCAATGCCTAACAAGACTGCCAAGCCGGCCGCGAAAGCGACCGTTGCCAAGCCTGTTGCCGCCAAGCCTGCCGCCAAGCCCGCTGTTGCAAAGACGCCCGCTGCCAAGGCTCCCGCTGCCAAGCCCGCCGCGCCGAAGGCTCCTGTTGCTGCTGCTCCCGCCAAGGCTCCTGTCGCTGTCGCCAAGCCGGCCGTGAAGCCCGCGGCTGCTGCGCCGAAGGTCGAGGAAAAGAAGGTCGTGACCCAGCGTCAGGGCTTCAAGGCCAACGAATTCGTCGTCTATCCCGCTCACGGCGTCGGCCAGATCCTGGCCATCGAGGAGCAGGAGATCGCCGGCGCGAAGCTCGAGCTGTTCGTCATCAACTTCATCAAGGACAAGATGACGCTGCGCGTGCCGACCGCCAAGGTTGCCAATGTGGGCATGCGCAAGCTGTCGGAGCCCGCTCTGGTGAAGCGTGCGCTCGAGACCCTCAAGGGCCGTGCCCGCGTCAAGCGCACCATGTGGTCGCGCCGCGCCCAGGAATACGAAGCGAAGATCAATTCGGGCGACATCGTCGCGATCGCGGAAGTCGTGCGTGATCTCTATCGCTCCGAGTCGCAGCCCGAGCAGTCCTACAGCGAACGCCAGCTCTATGAAGCTGCGCTCGACCGTCTCTCCCGTGAGATCGCGGTGGTGCAGCACTCGACCGAGACCGAAGCGGTCAAGGAGATCGAGGCCCAGCTCGCCAAGAGCCCGCGCCGCACCGGCGCCAAGTCCGAAGCCGCCGAAGGCGAGGCCGATGCGGACGCCGAGGGCGATAGCGACGAGACCGAGGGCGGTGCCACCGTCGCCGACGAGGCCGCGTAAGCGTCTCGCGCGTTCATCGCAACCAATCAAAAGCCCGGCCGTTTGGCCGGGCTTTTTTTGATGCGCGTGGCTCGGTATGCAACTGTCCCTGCCGAGCTTTTCTCGGCGGCTTATCCCGGCAGCGTCAAGGGCTTCCGGCTGTAGAGCGACGTCCAGCCGCTGATGTCGGCGGCCATGATGCGGGCGTTCTCGAACAGAACGCCAGCGCTCAGGTCGAAGTCGAGCCGCTCCAGGGCGATATCGTAGGTATCGCGAAGCAAGTCGAGTTGCGCGCCGGTCTTGGCCGATCGCTCGGCGGCTCCCTCGAACTCACCAGTAAAACGGATACCGGCAACCGCAGCGCCGAGTGCGGGAAGAAAGGCGGTCGTTGCACTGATCCAGCGAGCCACCGTGGCGAGGCCGTTCTTCAGCGGCGGAAAGTGGTCTGCGAGGAACAGCGCGCCCAGGAATAGGCAAAGAATGACAAGAGCTGCTCCGAAGCAGACATTGCCCGCCCAGTGCAGGCCTAGGTCCCGCATCCTGTGCAGCTTCAGGTTTGCGGCATGATATCGGATCTGCGGCTCGAACTCGGCGGAGACGGTCGCGTTCAATATCTTGCGCTGATATTCCGGGCCCAGGGTGCCCGACGGCATGCCAAGTTCGCGCATCGTGGCGCGGAAGTACCACAGCAACCAGTCGGCACCCGGTCGCGCAGCGGCCTCGACATAGGAGCTCTTCTCATACTGACCGAACAGGCTGAGAAAACGCAGGTGTCGGAGTATTTCGGCCAGGGCCCGATAGTCGAGCCAGCGATCGTGCCAGCGTCGCAACTGTCCACGCCAGACGACCGCAACGATCGAGGCGACGATCAGAAGCTCGGTGCCAACGAGCCAGATCTCTCCGCTGGGAATCCCTTCATGCCCACCATCATGCAGCAGGAAACTCGCCAGAGCGACAGCGACTGCCAGTGACGACAGCAGATATGCAGATACATAGGCCGCGCGGTAGCGCCGGCCATACTGGCGCGCCAGCGTGTCGGCCGCGAGACAACGCGGCAACAACACTTCAGCAAGCCGCGACCTGAACCCATTCTCGTCGGGGACCTCCGACAGAAAACTATCCCACGACCGCTTCGCTTCCTCGTCTGGAGGAGAAATCGATTCCATCAGGAAATCATTCAGCCTGCCCCCCGCGTCGGAGGCGTGATGCTTGATGTGCCAGGGTTCAGGCACGCGAATGGAGTTCCTGCTGATCGCGAAAGCCTGGTGCACCAGGTCGGAGATGGGCCCGGAGGTTGCGTCCGCCATCGGCGTGTCTCGCGTGACATCGCTGACGCGGCTGATGACCCACGGACGTTGCAGGCGATCGGCCGCGATCCAGACTACCGGGATACCGGATTCGACCGCGTGCTCCACAGTATCGGCGGTGCCGCCTGGAAGTCCGTCACGCGCGCTTCCATCCCAAACCGCTACCAGCACATCAATCTGGCGCAACATGAGGTCGCGTGAGCGAACCAATCCCTTGTCGTCCTCCAGTCGCGGTCGCGGCAGGACCGTAACCCGGCTGCAGCGCCGCAGCGCCCCGGCGAAATCGTCGAGCACCTCCTCACCGCGACCTGCAGGGGCCGTGGCCTTCAGCGCTCGCTCGTACTCGTCCTGGGGGGAGGGCAGCAAACCAGCGATCGACCAGGTTTGCGGGCACTGCTGCACCGCCAGCGCATCGGTGCCATCGGCGAGTCCCGACAACAGCACCATTTGAGGCTTGGTCGGAGCGTAGAGATCTCGCTGCCGTTCCAGTTGCTTGCAGCACTCGTCCTCAATGTTGTGAAAGACGTCCGAGAGCTGATCTTCGAGGCGCGCCTCGTGCTCCTGTTTCAGGCGCGCAGAGCGATGACCAGTGACGCCGACAACGAAAGTGAGGACCGGTCTCGCAACCACCATAGTAAGTTTTTCCCGGAGATATGCGCCCTACGTCTCAGTTAAGCGACGGTTGTTTGGGTGCGCAACTGAAATCGAACACGCGGCGGTAGTGCGCGGGTGCGGCAGGCTTTGCACCAGTCTCGGGCGGTGTGACCTACCAGGTGCCTGCGCCGGCCGGTTACGGCTCGGCTGCGAGTACAGCTTGACGTTGTGGTAGCTCCGCGGTTAGCCTGATCGACGCCGGCCGCCTGCGGGTTACCGCGGAGATTAGCGGAGATTAGATGGCATGACTGAAAATCGCGTCCAATTTTTTATGTCATATGCATGGAATGACAACCGGCTGCCGCCGGGTGAGCATCCGGACAAGCAGCCTTTCGTATCGGCCCTGGCCGGACAGATTGAGTGGCATTTCAACGATGCGAGGCCCAGTCCTTCGCTCTGGTGGGATCGCGACAATATCGATGACGGGACCCAATTCCGTCCCGCGATCCGCGCCGCCATCGAGGCTTCGTCGTTCCTCGTCATCGTGCTTTCCGAGCATTGGCTCGCGAGCGAATATTGCCAATTGGAGCTGCAACTGTTTCGCGAACTCTGGCAGCACGAGAGCGACTTTGAGTTCAAGCATCGCATCATCCTGGCGCACAAGAGCCATGTACCGAAGGAGCGATGGCCCTCGCTGTTGCCAGAGCAGCGCGGCTTTCAGTTCTTTTCGAAGTCTGGACCTTCCCACAGGCTTGGGCGGGTCAGCGAGGAATTCTATACGGTGGCCGAGGATCTCGCGCAGATCCTTATCAAACGCGCCAAATATGAAGACAAAGGGGATCCGCCGCCGCCGCCGCCGCCACCCCCGCCCCGCGGCGCGAAGGTCTACCTGGCGAAGCCCGCTCCTGACATGCGTGATCAATACTTGCGCGTGCATCGGGAACTGGTGCGTGATGGCTTCCACGTCGTTCCGGCGGTCGCTGACGACATCCCCCTCGACGCTGGCGCGATTGACTTCATCGATCGCGAGCTGAAGGACGCGAGAGCATCGATCCACTTGCTGGGACGAAGTGCCGGCCCGGCACCGACGGACCTCGAGCACATCGCAAAGCTTCAGCTCAATAAAGCTGCGGAACGAATTCCCGCAACGGGCGCCGACGACAAGGCTGCTTTCCATCGCCTGATCTGGGCGCCGAAGAGCTTCGAAGACCCGTCAGGTCAGGCAACCGAGCGCGACCCGATCGATACTCTCAAGAGCTTTAGTGCTCAACGGACCAGTGATCGCACCGAAGGAGTAAGCCTCAGTCCCTTCATCGACTTCGTGAAGGAGCATCTCGGGAAGATGGACGACGGGCCGATTTTTCCACCGACCGAGTTTGGTCACATCTATCTATGTCACGACGAGTCCGACACCGAGTATGCAGCCGAGGTGGCCACGTTGCTCGAAGAGCACGAGATCAGCTATGTCATGCCGGCATATTACAATACGAGTGATATCGAGCGGCGGCAGTTTCATCGCGATCGTCTATCCGAATGCACCGCGGTGGTCATGTGCTGGGCCAAAGCTTCGGAGATGTGGGCGAGAGCGCAATCCAAGGAGCTCCGGAGCTGGCAGACGCTCGGCCGTAACGAAAAATTCGCGTGCCGAGGCCTGATCGCGGGGCCGCCACCGCACGTCCGCAAGGACGAGAAGCTGCTCCGTCATCTCTTTCCTTCGAAGGAAATCGATCTCGTCCTGAACTGGACCCAGACCGAGAAGCCCAGCATCGAGGCGCTGAAGAGTATTTTCAATGCGAACGCCGAATCGCGCGCCCATGAGTGAACCAGCCGCCGCAGCTCCGAAGAAGACCGGAACGACAGCACCTTTTCCGGGCCTGAGACCCTTCGCCAAGCGCGATCACAAGTATTTCTTCGGGCGCGAAGACCAGACCTTCGCCCTGTATCGGTTGCTTCGGACAAACCATTTCGTTGCCGTGGTCGGCAGTTCGGGAAGTGGCAAGTCCTCGATCGTACGTGCCGGGCTGCTGCCGCTTCTCGAGCAGGAGAACGAGGAATCGGCTCGGAAGGCATGGCGATATGCGGCGATGAGGCCGGGACGGGCTCCCATCAACCGGTTGGCCATCGCGCTTGCCAAGGTACTTGGCGACAACGACGAATTCTTCGCGGCACGGCGCGATCGCATCGCCGCGATGTTGTTCGCTTCCAGTCACGGCCTGTCGGACGCGCTGCCATACGTAGCCGCAGACCCGGATACGCAGCTCGTCGTTCTGGTAGATCAGTTCGAGGAACTGTTCCGCTACATGTCGGCGGGTGCGCAGACCACCTCACGCCTCGAGATGTCCCGGCGGCGGGAAGAGGCGATCAATTTCATTCAGCTCCTGCTCGCTGCGACCCGAAGTCACGACAGCCGGATACGCGTCGTTATCACCATGCGCTCTGACTTTATTGGCGATTGCGCGCGCTTTCAGGGGCTGCCCGAAGCCGTGTCGTCAGCGCAGTTTCTCGTACCGTCGCTCTCACGCGATCAGCGCGAGGAAGCGATCCGCGGGCCCATCGAACTGTCGGGCGCCACCATCTCATCCGAATTGGTGGAACGGCTGCTCAACGACAGCAGCGAAGAGCTCGATCAACTGCCGATCCTTCAACATTGCCTGGCGCGGCTCTGGATGCGGGCCGGCGCGGTCGCGGGCGAAGCTGCCGACGGTAGCATCGGTTCCGAGCCACCCACCCGGCATCTGACCGAGCTGGATTACAAGGACATCGGCGGACTTTCCGGCGCCATCTCCGGCCATGCGGAGGAGATTTTCTCCGCCTTGCCGGGTCGAGAAAAGATCGTCGAGCAGGTTTTCCGTGCGCTTGCCGAAATCGACGGCGAAGGGCGGGCAGTGCGACGAGCGCGTTCGCTCGAGCAATTGATCGCAGAGACCGGCGCAGCCCGCGACGATATTTACGCCGCGCTCGACCAGTTTCGAGCGGACGAATGCTCGTTCCTGGTTCCATCCTTGTCTTCAGCACCAACCGCCAAATTGCCAGATGAAACCATCATCGACGTCGGTCACGAAGCGCTGCTGCGCCGATGGACGCGCGTCTCGGGCGACCCTGATGCCACCGGCGAACGCGGCGACAAGCGCGAGTTTGGCTGGCTGCGGCAGGAACAGCGGGACGGCGAGCGATATCGCTTCCTTCATTCCTGTGTCGATCCCCAGAGCCTCAATGAATCCCGACTGTCCGATGACCAGGCGCGGCGCTACTGGGACTGGTGGGACAAATGGCATCCCAATGCGGCCTGGGCCGCGCGATACGGAGGAGGATACGACGAGGTCGAGCGGCTCGTGCGTGCCTCTTACGCTGCGAGTGGCCGAAGCCGAAAACTAAGAAACGCGACCTACGCCGGCGTCGGGGTGGCGCTGATCTTGTTGGCTGTAGGGACCACCGCATTGTATCGGGCAAGCGAGACCTTCAAGGACGTCGCGCGGTCGACCAGAGACCTCTCGAGCGCTGTTCTGGATTCCTTCAACGGCGGTCAGACATCGCTCGAGTCGGCGACAAAATATCGCGACATCGTGAAAGGTCTGTACGATCGTTTCGACGATCTGCCGAATACCGCGCAAGTCGCGCAGCTCAAGACGTCCTGGCTGCTGACCTCCTCCGATTTGAACGTCGCGCTTGATGACAAGGATGCTGCCAGGAGGGACGCCAAGAAGGCGGCGGACACCACGAAAGACTATCTGAACAAAAATCCAGACGACAAGGCGTGGCTACGCTTGCGTTACGGTGCGCTCTTCCGAGTCGGCGACATCGAGCTCGAAGATTCCGTCGTCTTTGATGGCACTGGGGTGGTGGTCGGGCGCAATCAAGGGCCAATCGCCTTGGCCTTCGCCGAATATCAGGAAAGCGAGCGCATCGCTGCCAAGTTGCTCGACACTGACGTCTCGAACCCAACGAGCCTCAACGAGGAGGGCGTCGATCATCTGGCGCCGCAACGATTTGAGCTCGCGTTTGCGCTCAACAAGACCGGCGAGGCGCTTCAAGTCAAAAAGGACTTTCCTGGCGCGATCTCAAAATTCAAGGAAGCCTTGGAATATGCAGGCATGATCCAGGGCGCCTCGCGGATGGAATGGAAGCTCCAGGCGGCCGCCACCCAGATCAAGATCGGCCGTGTGCTCAGGGAT
The DNA here is from genome assembly GCF_055807555.1 of Bradyrhizobium sp. Ken64. Classification (NCBI taxonomy): domain Bacteria; kingdom Pseudomonadati; phylum Pseudomonadota; class Alphaproteobacteria; order Hyphomicrobiales; family Nitrobacteraceae; genus Bradyrhizobium; species Bradyrhizobium sp. Ken64. Next base: position 115,194 of record NZ_JBVVPA010000017.1, read on the forward strand.
TCCGGCGACGTCGAGGGCGCATTGCGGAGCTACTCGGATGCCATCGACCGGGAGGAGCTTCTGTTCCGGGCCTATTCCAGCGACAAGATTCTTCGCTCCAATCTCGCATCCTCATATGAGGATCGCGCGGCGCTCTACAGGGCGCAGAAAAACCCCGACCTGGCGCTGCAGGAATACGCCCGCGCCGTCCAGTTGTTGATCGCGCTCAACGAAGAGGATCCGCGGAACATGAGGATCCTGGACAACCTCGCGAGGATCTACGCGAAGGCTGGCGCGGTGGAACAGGACAAAGCGTTGCCGCAAAATCTGCCCCTGGACAAGGTGATCGAGCAATATCGCAAAGAGGTGGCTGTTCGAGAGAAGCTCGCGCAACGCCGTGCCGGCGATTTGGCATATCAGGACCGCCTTGGTCAGAGCCAGGAAAGGCTCAAGCGCGTGGAGGCGCTTGCGGCCAGCGTAAGCAAGGACGTACCCGAAAAATCGGCCGAAGCGAAGTGAGAGGGCGAGGTTGCGCGCTCAAGACAAGCGCTCGCGCTGCCCACAAGTGCCCGCCTACTTCACCGGCCGCTTCTCGAGCTTGCGCGCCAGCGTCCGCCGGTGCATTCCGAGCCGCCTTGCCGCTTCCGAGATGTTGAAGTCGGTCTCGATCAGGGTCTGGTGGATGCGTTCCCATTCCAGCGTCTTGATCGATGTCGGCCGGGCGTCGAGCGCGACCTCGGCATTGCCTGCGGCCTTGTTGAAGGCGGCCTCTATGTCGTCGGTGTTCGACGGCTTGGCCAGATAATGGCATGCGCCGAGCTTGATGGCCTCGACGGCGGTGGAGATGCTGGCAAAGCCCGTCAGCACCACGATCAACATCTCCGGATCGTGCGTGTGCAAGAGCTCGACGCAGGCCAGTCCCGAGGCGCCGCCGAGCTTGAGGTCGACGACGGCATAGCCGAACGATCGCTCCTCCAGGACTTTCCGCACGTCCTCGATCGAGGCGGCGAGCACGACCTCGTAGTCGCGGCGCTCGAACGAACGCTTCAGGGTGCGGGCGAAGCCGGCATCGTCCTCGACGACGATGAGCGAACGGTCAGGCGTCAAAGCTGCCTCCGATCGCGAGCGTGGCGAGCGGCAGCGTGAGGCGGACCGTGGCGCCGCGTTTCCTGTGGTTCTCGGCGGTCACGCTGCCCCCTAACTTGCGCACCACGTTCACCACCAGGAACAGGCCGAGCCCGCCGCCGGCGCGGCCCTTGCTCGACTGATAGGGCTTTCCGATTTGTGCCAGCATCTCCGGCGCAAAGCCGGGGCCGCGATCGCTGATCGACAGCACGAGATGATCGCCCTCGCGCCCGGCAACGAGCTCGACCCAGTCGCGCGAGACCTCGTAGGCGTTGTCGAGCACGTTGAAGATTACCTGCTTCAGCGCGACGTCCGAGACGATCGCGACGTCTTCGCCGAAGGTGTTGACGAAATACAGCGTGCGCGCCGAGCGCGCGTCGCGCCACTCTTCCACCAGCGCGGTGACGAAAGCCGCCACCGTCGTCGGCGACGATCCTTCGCCGCGCGCTTCGCCCGCCGACACCAGGATGCCCGTCACGATCGACTTGCAACGCTGCAGCGAGGTCTCCATCTCCGCGAGGTCCTCGGCCAGCTCCTGATCGGCGGCGAGGTCGGGCATGCGGCGCCAGTCGCCGAGGATGACCGAGAGCGAGGCGAGCGGCGTGCCGAGCTCGTGAGCCGCGCCGGAGGCGAGCAGGCCCATGCGCACGATATGATCCTGCTCGGCGGCATGCTGGCGCAGCGCCGCCAGATGCGCGTCCCGCTCGCGCAAATTCCTGTTGATGCGGGTGACGAACACCACCAGCAGCACGGCGTTGAGCACGAAGCCCAGCAGCATGCCGGCAACCGTGAGCGTGTAGGTCTCGCTGAGCGGGTTCGGCGGCAGATCGAGCGGCCGGTAGGCGACGGTCAGCCAGACGAAGCTCGCGCAGGTCAGCGCGACCAGCGACCAAGTCGAGCGGCCATCGAGCAGCACCGCGCCCAGCGTCACCTGGAGCAGGAACAGCGAGGTGAAGGGATTGGTGGCGCCGCCGCTGAGGTAAAGCTGCGCGGTCAGCGCGGCGACGTCCAGCATCAGGGCGACCAGCAACTCGTTGTTGGTGATCGCGGCGCGATGGCGCACCCAGACCAGGCTGGAGACGTTGAGAAATATCAGGGCGCCGATCACCGCGCCCATGCGGGTGAGGGGCAGGGGAATGCCGAGCCAGACATGCACGCCGCCGATAGTCACGATCTGGCCGACCACTGCAGTCCAGCGCAGCTGGATCAGCAGCGCCATGTTCTTGCGGTTGGTCTCGTCGTCGGTCGGCGCAGCGCCGATCAGCTCGCTGCGCGCGTCCGCCTGCGATTGCAGCGTGACGGCGCCCTGCGTCCTTCCGCCGTCAGGTGGGCTCGACGATCGTTCCAGCATCTGATCCCGTCCTGCGAGCGACGGCATCGGAGCCGGCGGCCGCTTCGTGGACGAAGCCGCTCCAGGGCTCCTTGCGGCGGAACAGCCCGCCGCCGAATGTGACGATAAGTCTGCCGGCCAGCATGAAAGCCAGGGCAAACCACGTCAGCGCGTAGATCAGGTGGTTATTGGGAAAGCTGATCACGGTCAATCCGCCGATTGGGCCGCTTCCGGATTGAGATCCAGCGTCGGCATCGACGAAGAAGGGCGCGACGTGGTCGAGGCCGCGTGCCGCCGCAATCGCGGCAACATCCCGCGAGTACCAGCGATCGTGCTCCGGCACGTTAGTCCTGAGGAATCCGCCTTTTGGCTCCGTCACGCGCAACAGGCCGGTGATCTCGACCTGACCTTGCGGGTTGCCGTCCCGGCGCGTCGACGCGTCGCGCCGCTCGGACGGCACGAAGCCGCGGTTGACCAGGACCAGCGTGTCGTCGTCCCGCCTGAGCGGTGTCAGCACCCAATAACCCGGGCCTTCTTCGGTGACGGCCTGAACCAGCGTCTCGCGGTCATGCTGGAAACGGCCGCTGACGCTGACGTGCCTGTATTCGTCGCTCGCGGCGGAGACGGTCGGCCATGCCGCCGGCGAGGGGATCGGCTGGGCCGGAGCATGAACGCGCTGCTCGACGCGATCGATCAGCGCCAGCTTCCAGGCGCGGCGCTCGATCTGCCAGACGCCGAGTGCGATCAGAAGTGCAATGGCCGCGAGCGAGAGGGCCGTGAGCCACAAGGACGGGCGCGCCGCGTCGCCGCGCGCCCCGTTTGCCTCGCTCGTCACGGTCCGGGTCTTGCTCACTTCAGAGACTCGCTCACTTCATCCCGGTCATCTGGTGGATCGGCATCATGTTGCTGTTGAGGTGGTTCATCACCCACAGCGAACCGGACAGCGCGATCACCACCATGACGATGGTGAAGATCAGCGCCATCATGCTCCAACCGTTTTCGGACGTTGTGTTCATGTGCAGGAAGTAGATCATGTGCACGACGATCTGCACCACCGCGAAGGCCATGATGACGAGCGCGGTGATCTGCTTGCTCGGAAGCGCGCCGCTCATCACCAGCCAGAACGGGATCGCGGTGAGCGCGACCGAGAGCACGAATCCGAGCATGTAGGTCGAGAACGAGCCGTGAGCGTGGCCATCGCCATGGTGATGATCGTCCGCGTGGGCGGCGTGAGTATCGGTGTTCATCGCAGAACTCCCAGGAGATAGACGAAGGTGAAGACGCCGATCCAGACCACGTCCAGGAAGTGCCAGAACATCGACAGGCACATCAGGCGGCGGCGGTTGGCCTCGATCAGGCCGAACTTCCAGACCTGCACCATCAGGGTCACCAGCCAGATCAGGCCGCAGGAGACGTGCAGGCCGTGGGTACCGACCAGGGTGAAGAAGGCGGACAGGAAGGCGCTGCGCTGGGGCGTCGCGCCTTCATGGATCATGTGGGCGAACTCGGACAGCTCGATGCCGATGAAGGCGGCGCCGAACAAGCCGGTGATCGCCAGCCACATCTGGGTCTGCGCGATCTTGTTCTGCTGCATCGTCAGCATCGCAAAACCATACGTGATCGACGACAGCAGCAGCATCGAGGTGTTGACCGCAACCAGCGGCAGCTCGAACAAATCCTTCGGCGCCGGCCCGGCGGCGTAATTGCCGCCGAGCACGCCGAATGTGGCGAACAGGATCGCGAAGATAAGACAGTCGCTCATCAGATAGATCCAGAAGCCCAGCGAAGTGCTGTAGCCTTCCGGATGCGGGTGTTCGTCTGCGAGGTAGAACACCGGCTCGCCGGTTTGCGTGGGATTGACAGCGACAGTCATTTACTTGGCTCCGGCGAGCAGTTTGGTGCGCGCGTCTTCGGCCCGGATGACGTCGTCGGCCGGAATGTCGAAATCGCGGTGATAGTTGAAGGTGTGACCGATGCCGACGGCGAGCATCGCGATGAAGCTAGCGGCCGCAAGCCACCAGATGTACCAGATCAGACCGAAGCCCATCGCGGTGGCAAGGCCGGCGAGGATGATGCCGGTGCCGGTGCTGCTGGGCATGTGGATCGGCTTGAACCCGGTGAGCGGGCGCTGATAGCCGCGCTTCTTCATGTCCCACCACGCATCATTGTCGTGAACGACGGGGGTGAAGGCGAAATTGTAGGCCGGCGGCGGCGAGGAGGTCGCCCATTCCAGCGTGCGCGCATCCCAGGGATCGCCGGTGACGTCCTTGAGCTGCTCGCGCCTGAGGAAGCTGACGGCGAACTGCATCAGCATCGAGAGGATGCCGAGGAAGACCAGGAAGGCGCCGATGCCGGCGACGATGAACCAGATCTGCAGGCTCGGGTCGTCGAACACGCGGAGCCGGCGGGTCACGCCCATCAGGCCGAGCACATAGAGCGGCATGAAGGCGAGGTAGAAGCCCGTGACCCAGAACCAGAACGACAGCTTGCCCCAGAACGGGTCGAGCTTGAAGCCGAACGCCTTCGGGAACCAGTAGCCGATACCGGCGAACGCGCCGAACACGACGCCGCCGATGATCACGTTGTGGAAGTGCGCGATCAGGAACAGGCTGTTGTGCAGGACGAAGTCGGCCGGCGGCACCGCGAGCAGCACGCCGGTCATGCCGCCGAGCACGAAGGTCAGCATGAACGCGATCGTCCACATCATCGGCAGCTCGAAGCGGATGCGGCCGCGATACATCGTGAACAGCCAGTTGAACATCTTCGCGCCCGTCGGGATCGAGATGATCATCGTGGTGATGCCGAAGAAGGAGTTGACGCTGGCGCCCGACCCCATCGTGAAGAAATGGTGCAGCCAGACCAGGTAGGACAGGATGGTGATGACCACCGTGGCGTAGACCATCGAGGTGTAGCCGAACAGCCGCTTGCCCGAGAAGGTCGAGGTCACTTCCGAAAAGATGCCGAAGGCGGGGAGAACCAGGATGTAGACCTCGGGATGACCCCAGATCCAGATCAGGTTCACGTACATCATCGGGCTGCCGCCGAAATCGTTCGTGAAGAAGTTGGTCCCGACGTAGCGGTCGAGCGAAAGCAGCGCGAGCACGACGGTCAGAACCGGGAAGGAAGCGACGATCAGCACGTTGGTGCAGAGGGCGGTCCAGGTGAACACCGGCATCCGCATCATCGTCATGCCGGGGCACCGCAGCTTGACGATGGTGCAGATCAGGTTGATGCCGGACAGTGTCGTTCCGACGCCCGCGACCTGTAGTCCCCATATGTAATAGTCGACGCCGACGTCAGGACTGTAGCCGATGTTGGACAGCGGCGGATAAGCCAGCCAGCCGGTGCGGGCGAATTCGCCGATGAACAGCGAGGCCATCACCAGCACCGCGCCGCCGACCGTCATCCAGAAGCTGAAATTGTTCAGGAACGGGAACGACACGTCGCGCGCACCGATCTGGAGCGGCACGACGAAGTTCATCAGGCCGGTGACCAGCGGCATCGCCACGAAGAAGATCATGATCACGCCGTGGGCGGTGAAGACCTGGTCGTAGTGATGCGAGTTGAGATAGCCCTCCGAGCCGCCGAAGGCGAGCGCCTGCTGCAACCGCATCATCAGCGCGTCGGCGAAGCCGCGCAGCAGCATCACGATGCCGAGGATCATGTACATGATGCCGATGCGCTTGTGGTCGACGCTGGTGAACCACTCGCTCCAGAGATAACCCCAGACGCGGAAATAGGTCAGGCCGGCGAGCATGACGAGGCCGCCGGTCGCCACCACGGCAAAGGTGCCGACGACGATCGGCTCGTGCAGCGGCAGCGATTCGAAGGTGAGCCGGCCGAAGATGAGCTTGAGAAGATCAGGAGACATGCGGGATCTCTTTACGAGTCTGACTTCGGACGTTGTCCGAGGAAGAAGGACGAGGACTTCAGCGGCGTGAAACTCGGCCGCTTCAGGCCGGCGCCGAGCAGCGGCGCTGTGTCGAGAGGTGCCGTGATGGAGGCAGTGGTCCTGCCCTGCGGCGCATCGGGCGTGCAGGTGCCGGCGATGAAGGTCGGCTCCGGCCCAAGCGCGGTGCCGCGGCGGGCGTACTTGTCGTAGGCCAGCGGCAGCGTGTTGTTCAGGCCCTCATGGCCGAGGCCGCCCTTGGCGTCGATCGCCATCATCTCGCTCTGGCACATCTTGCCGGTCTCGACGCACATGTTGAGGATCAGGCGGTAGAGATCGGAATCGATAGTGCCGTAGCGCCGCACCGGCTCGTTCTGGCTGGGCTTTTCGAGCTGGAGATATTCGGCGCGGCCGAGCGAGCCGCCGCCGGACTTGGCGCTGGCGATCCAGGCGTCAAAGCCCTTGTCGTCGAGGCCCTGGAAGTTGAAGTGCATGCCGGAGAAGCCGGCGCCGCTGTAGTTCGCGGAAAAGCCCCGGTAGGTGCCGGCGTGGTTTACGACGGCGTGGAGCTTGGTCTCCATGCCAGGCATTGCGTAGATCTGGCCGGCCAGCGCGGGGATATAGAACGAGTTCATCACCGAGGACGCCGTGATGCGGAAGTTGATGGGACGATCGACCGGAGCCGCCAGATCGTTGACGGTGGCGATGCCGTAGTCCGGATAGATGAAGAGCCACTTCCAGTCGAGCGCGACGACGTCGACCTCGAGCGGGGCCTTGGACTGGTCCACGGCGCGGTCGGCATGGATGCGGCCGAGCGTGCGATAGGGGTCGAGCAGATGCGTGCCCATCCAGGTCAGCGCGCCCAGGCAAACGATGATCAAAAGCGGCGCCGACCAGATCACCAGTTCGAGGCTGGTCGAGTGGTCCCATTCCGGCTCGTAGCGGGCGTCGGTATTGGACTGGCGGTAGCGCCAGGCGAACAGCACAGTCAGCGCCATCACGGGCACGACAATCAGGAGCATCAGAACGGTGGAGATGATGACGAGGTCGCGCTGCTGCGCCGCGATATCGCCGGCCGGCGCTAGCACGACGTAGTTGCAGCCGCTGAGCGCAACTGCCAGGGGTAGCAGCGCCAGGATCTTGAAACGGGACACGGGCCGAGCCTTATGAGAATGAGTTTCTTTTGCGGGGCCAAGGGGTAGCTGCGGCGCAGCAATCCGGACATTGGACAATTTGTCCAATGTTGCAGTGCGGGATACTGCGCCAGACAAGGCTAGACTGCCTGGCGCGTTGCCGGGGCGGTCGGCTTTGATTTTCAGGACGTTAAGGGCGCGCGAATGGCGATGGCACAGACCCCCGCAATGGCAGACCACTCGGGCGAGCACGGCCACGACCAGGCCAGTCCCGGCGAGATCGCTATCGGCGTCATCATCGGCCGCACCTCGGAATTCTTCGACTTCTTCGTCTTCGCGATCGCCTCGGTGATCGTCTTCCCGCGCCTGGTGTTCCCGTTCACGAGCGAGCTGACCGGCACCCTTTATTCTTTCATGATCTTCGCGCTGGCTTTCATGGCCCGGCCGATCGGCACCGTCATTTTCATGACGGTCGACCGCGAATACGGCAAGACAGCCAAGCTGATCTCGGCGCTGTTCCTGCTCGGCACCGCCACCGTCGCGATCGCGTTCCTGCCCGGCTATCACGAGATCGGCGCTGCCGCGATCTGGCTGCTGGCGCTGGCGCGCATCGCACAGGGTCTGGCCTGGGGCGGCGCCTGGGACGGGATGGCCTCGCTGCTGGCGCTGAACGCGCCGCCTTCAAAGCGCGGCTGGTACGCGATGGTGCCGCAGCTCGGCGCGCCGCTCGGCCTGATCGTGGCGAGCGGGCTGTTCGCCTATTTCGCCGGGAATCTCTCGGCCGACGATTTCTTCGATTGGGGCTGGCGCTATCCGTTCTTCGTTGCCTTTGCCATCAACGTCGTGGCGCTGTTCGCGCGCCTGCGCATGGTGACGACGGAAGAATATGCCTCGCTGTTCGAGACCCGCGAATTGCAGCCCTCGCGCATCTCCGAGACGGTGGCGCGCGAGGGCCAGAACATCATGCTCGGTGCGTTCGCGCCGCTGGCAAGCTTCGCGCTGTTCCACATGGTCACGGTGTTTCCGCTGTCCTGGGTGTTCCTGTTCACCCGCGAAAGCCCGGTGCGCTTCCTGATCATCGAGATCGTTGCCGCCGTGTTCGGCGTCGGCGCGATCGTGCTCTCCGGCGTCATCGCCGACCGTGTCGGCCGCAAGTCGCTGCTGATGGGATCGGCGATCGCGATCGCGATCTACAGTGGCTTCGCCCCGCAGCTGCTCGATGCCGGCGCGTTCGGCGAGACCATCTACATGGTGATCGGCTTCATCCTGCTCGGTCTGTCGTTCGGCCAGTCCTCGGGTGCGATCGCCTCGAACTTCAAGCAGGCGTATCGCTACACGGCTTCGGCGCTGACCTCCGACATGGCCTGGCTGTTCGGCGCCGGCTTTGCACCGCTGGTCGCTCTGTTGCTTGCGACCAACCTCGGCGTCATCGCCTCGGGTGCGTACCTGCTGTCGGGCGCGTTCTGGACCTTGCTCGCGCTCTGGCTCAGCGGCCAGCGCGAGGCCGGCGATATGGACGCGGGCGGTTAGGGGACACCCGCCTTGTCGTCCTGGCGAAAGCCAGGACCCATTACCCCGCCCGTTCATTGTGAAGCACGCTGGAGCTACCAGCGTGCCCATTGCAGTATCCTGGGGTTATGGGTCCCGGATCTGCGCTTACGCTTGTCCGGGACGACGGCGGAATTTGTGGCTCCAGATCCCGGGCTCGCGCTAAGCGCGCCCCGGGATGACGCGCGCTTAGCGCGCCTCAATCCGCCACGACCTTCACACGATCGCGCACCTTCACCTGCGCGTTGCGATCGAGCCCGTTGAGGACGCGAAAACGCTCGGCCGGATGATCGACGCCGGCCATGCGGTGGGAGAGCGATTCCACGGTGTCGCCGGGCTGCACGGTGATGACCTTGATGCGCAGCGGGCGCGCGGCCTGGATCTCGTCGAGCGTCAGGCGGCGGAATGAGCCGACGGTCTCGCGGGCATTGCGCTCGCTCTCGGTCGACTTCTGCCGTGTCGCGAAGATGAAGCGGTAGACGTCGCTGCCGAAGCGCAGCGCATAGACCTTGAACTGCCACTGGTCGCCCTTGGCGGTGGCGGACGCAGCCGGAAAACCGTTGATGGTGATGTCTTCGGTGGACGCCTTCTCGACGCCCTCCATCCAGCCGGAATTCAGGTAATCGCCGAGCGACTGTTCGGCCGGCACCCGGACGACGTCGAAACGCATCGCCTGCGAGCCGCCGTCGCGCACGCCGATCACGGCCTGCGCGGTGTTGTCGAGCGTAAAATTGTCCGGCGCCTGGAAGGTGAAACCGAGCTTCGGATGCAGGAAGCGCCGGCCGCGGACAAAACCTTCGCTGGGGTCTTCGCCGTAGACGAGGTTGTCGATCGCGGCGAGATAGGTCTCGCGGTCGCGCTCGCCGCCCTCTGGCGCTGCGTATTGCCGCGCAATGGTCTGTGCGTTCTGCACGCGCTCGGGCGTTGCCGGATGCGAGGAGGTGAAATCCTGCGCGCGCGGATCGAGCGAGGTCTTGCCGACCTTCAGTTCGGCATTGCGCTCCATCGCCGAGAGAAAGCGTGCGGCACCATAAGGGTCGAAATGGGCCTTGGCGGAGATGCCGACACCGACACCGTCGGCCTCGAACTCCTGATTGCGCGAAAAGCTCGCCATGGTCAGCTTGGTCTTGGCGAGCGCGAGCGCGGTGAGATCGGGATCGTTGCTCATGTCGGTGACGACTCGGGTGACGATCGCTGCCTGGCGGGCCTGGTCCTCGCGCATCGCGGCGTGCTTGGACAGCACATGCGCCATCTCGTGGCTGAGTACGGAGGACAATTCCGACGTGTCGCTCGCCAGCGCAAGCAGGCCGCGCGTGACATAGAGCTGGCCGTTCGGCAGCGCGAAGGCGTTCACCGCGCCGGAATTGAGGATCGTGACCCTGTAACCCTGGTCGGGGCGGTCGGACGCCGCGACCAACCGGTCGACGGTCTTGGTGACCAGCGATTCGAGCCTGGGGTCGTCATAGGTGCCGCCATAGCTCGCCAGGATGCGCTCGTGCTCCTTCTCGGTGGCGGGGGTCTGCGCCACCGCGGGCTTCGGTTTCGGCATCGCGACGGTCGGCGGGGCCGCCGCAGTCTGGAACCGGCCCATATCGCCGCAGCCGGCGAGGGCTGAACCCAGCACGAGGCATAGCGCAGCCGGCGCTACCCGCAGGCGGCGGCGTTCACCTCGTCCGTGCCGTCCTAGCACCCCATTCACGTCGCTTAACCCGTGCCTGGCCCTTGTTAGGGCCGTACCCCTGTCGGCTCGTTTGCGCCCAGCAACTCGATTTGTCCCACGAGGCGTATATCGATACGCGGCCCCGTATTCCCCTCAGCCCAGCCCCGGACACGAATACGTTTATTTTCCAGAGACTTAAGGGCGATCCCTGCGCTTTCGAACGCGGGTACCGTGCGCTTTGAAATAGTCACCGCGAAGCCGCGTGTCCAGTTTCGTCCGAAGTTGAGGTAGGTCATTGCCCCAGCTTGCCGGACCGACAGGACTTTGCCCTCGACCACCACAAAACGCCCGATCCCCGCCAAAATATCGTCTGGACTTTCCGCGTTTTTTATGGCCGACGAGTCAGCCCAGTTGCCCTTTTTTTGGCGCCTCGCCTCGGCCTCCGACGCCATCAGGGCGGCCGCGCAGTCCTTGTCGGCGATCTCGGCGGAGACGATGGCGTCGCCCTGGGCGAGGAGCATCGCCTGCACGGAGGTGTCGCTCTCGTCGACAAAGACCAGCGCGCCTTGGCGGCCATAGCGGTCGGGCGTGTCGTCGGCGCTGCGCAGGATCACGTCGTGCCCGACGAGCAGCGAGGTCAGCGCCTGCTTCGTCGTCGCGGTCGGCTCGATGCCGGTCAGGCGGATTTCGCGGCCGTCGTCGAGACGCAAACCGCGCGCCTCGATTGCGGTGACGCGGCCTTCGCCCTGGAACTCGAACTGGCACGGGCTCGCGAATGCGCTCTGACCCGCGACGAGAAGGATTGCGATCAGGTGAAGCCGTTGCGTCACGTTGCCCGGTGAGGTTGCGTTGCGCGCCAGTCTTAACTCAAGCGTGGCGTATCGCGAAGAGGCTTCCTCACACGCCGTCATTGCGAGCGCAGGTAGCAATCCAGAATCTTTCTGCGGAGGGACTCTGGATTGGTTCGCTGCGCTCGCAATGACGGAGAAACGTTTATCCGGACCGAGCCATTCCGTTTTGCGGAAAACGCGCGATACAAGCGCGACCTGCGTCGCAGCTCGCGCTTGCTGCGCTCTTGTGCATGCGGCATGATTGCGGCAACAGCTTTGGCCAAGAGCGATAACAAAGAGCGATAGCCAAGAGCAATAACCAAGCCGCCATCAGAGTACGGCGCGATAAGGGAGGTCTTTTTCCATGAAGCATGTTTTGTCGGGCATTTTTGCTGCTGCGTTGGCGCTGAGTGCAAGCGCCGTGCAGGCCCAGGACAAGCCGCCACTGAAGATCGGCGGCATTCTCGACATGTCGAGCCTGTATGCCGACATCACCGGCCCCGGCAGCGAGACCGCGGCCAAGATGGCCGTGGAGGACTTTGGCGGCGAGGTGCTCGGCCGCAAGATCCAGGTTCTGGCTGCCGACCACCAGAACAAGGCCGATCTCTCCGCCAACATCGCCCGTGACATGCTCGACAATCAGGGCGTCGAAATGATCTACGACGTCGCGGCCTCCGCGACCGCGCTCGCCGCCGGCGAGATCGCCAAAGCGCGCAACAAGATCATCATGTTCAACGGCCCAGGCTCGATCCGCCTCACCAACGAGGCCTGCGGCCCCTATACCATTCACTACGTGTTCGACACCTACGGCCAGGCCAATGTGACCGGCCTTGCGGCCGTGAAGTCGGGCCTCGACACCTGGTTCTTTCTCACTGCCGACTACGCCTTCGGCCAGGATCTGGAGAAGGACACCAGCGCGGTCGTGACCAAGACCGGCGGCAAGGTGCTCGGCAGCGTGCGCCATCCGCTCAACACGTCGGATTTCTCGTCGTTCCTGCTCCAGGCCCAGGCCTCGAAAGCAAAGGTGATCGGGCTCGCGAACGCCGGCGGCGACACCGTCAACGCCATCAAGCAGGCGGCCGAGTTCGGCATCACCAAGGGCGGCCAGAAGGTCTCGCCGCTGCTCGCCTTCGTGACCGACATCGACTCCATCGGACTCGAGACCGCGCAGGGCCTGTTGCTTGCGGAAGCCTTCTACTGGGATCTCAACGACGACGCCCGGGCGTTCTCGAAGCGCTTTCAGGAACGCATGAAGCGGCCGCCGACCTCGGCGCAAGCCGGTGTCTATTCTTCCGTGACTCACTATCTGAAAGCGGTGAAGGCGGCCGGCACGACCGACGCTGCGACGGTGATGAAAGTGATGAAGGAGACGCCGATCAACGACTTTTTCGCCAAGAACGGCAAGATCCGCGAGGACGGCCGCATGTTGCACGACATGTACCTGTTCGAGGTCAAGAAGCCGTCGGAATCCAAGGGCCGCTGGGACGACTACAAGCTGCTCGCCACCGTGCCCGGCAGCGAGGCGTTCCAGTCGCTCGAGCAGTCGCGCTGCCCGCTTGTGAAGAAGTGACGGCGTGACGTAAGTCACGGCGTCATCCCGGGGCGCGAAGCGAACCCGGGATCTCGAGGTTCCGGGTTCTCGCTTCGCGAGCCCCGGAACGACGGAGATACCAACAACAACAAGGGAGACGTCCCATGAACGACATGGTCCTGCAGAAGCTCGAAGGCGGGCTGCTCACCATCACCATGAACCGGCCTGAGCGGAAGAACGCGCTCAATCCGGACATGGTCGCCGGGCTGGTCGTGGCGGCACGGCGCGCGGCGGATGATCCGGAGGTGCGCGCGGTGCTGTTCAAAGGCGCGGGCGGCAGCTTCTGCGTCGGCGGCGACGTCAAGTCGATGGCGGAGGGCCGGGCGCCGCTGCCGTTCGAAGTGAAGATGGCGAACCTGCGCCGCGGCATGGAGGTGTCGCGCATCCTGCACCAGATGCCAAAACCCGTGGTGGCGCAGCTCGACGGCGCGGCGGCCGGCGCGGGTCTGTCGATGGCGCTGTCGTGTGACCTCCGCGTCGCCTCCGAATCCTGCAAGATCACCACCGCCTTCGCAAAAGTCGGCTTCTCCGGCGATTACGGCGGCACCTATTTTCTCACCCAGCTGCTCGGCAGCGCGCGGGCGCGCGAGCTCTATCTGACCTCGCCGGTGCTTTCCGCGAAGGAAGCGCATGCGATCGGCATGGTGACGAAGGTCGTCCCCGACGCCGAGATCGACACGGCCGCGCACGAGCTCGCGATGTCGTTGGCGCAGGGCCCGTCGATCGCGCTCGGCTTCATCAAGCGCAACATCAACAATGCCGAGCATCTTGCGCTGGAGGATTGCTTCGACGGCGAGGCGATCCACCACACCCGCTGCAGCGATACCGAGGATCACAAGGAGGCTGCAAAGGCGTTCGTCGAGAAGCGCAAGCCGACCTTTAAGGGCGCATGACGATGGCAGCCTACATGCGGTTGCGGCAGATCTGCCTGGTCGCGCCGCAGCTCGCGCCCGTGATCGCGGACATCGCAGACATCATGGGCCTCGCTGTCTGCTATCGCGACGGCAATGTCGCGAAGTACGGCCTGGAGAACGCGCTGCTGCCGGTCGACACGATCCTGCTGGAGGTGGTCGCGCCGTTCAAGGACGGCACCACCGCCGGTCGCTTCATCGAGAAGAGCGGCGGGCGCGGCGGTTACATGGCGATCTTCTGCTGCAACGATCCCGACGAGCGCGGTCGTAACGCCAACGCGCTCGGCGTGCGCACCGCCAACGTCATCGACCACGCGCCCTATCACGGCGTGCAGCTCCATCCCCGCGACTGCCGCGCCGCCTTCATCGAGTTCAACCATACCGAAGGCAGCGACGACATTTTGGGGCCGTATCCACCGGCCGGCCCCGACTGGCAAAAATTCATCCGCAAGGGCGTGACGCAGGCCTTGACGAGCGTGGAGATGCAGAGCCCGGATCCGCAAGGGCTGGCCGAGCATTGGGGCAAGCTCATCGGCGTTGCGCCGAGCGGCGATGCTGAACTGAAGCTGCCCAACGCGACCTTCCGTTTCGTGAAGGGCGCCAGCGAAATCATGAGTGCGCTGGAGTTTCGGGTCGCGGATGTTGCCGGTGTGCTGCATGCCGCGAGGGCGAAGGGACATGCCGTGGCGGGCAACGAGTTCTTGCTCGGTGGCGTGACGTTCCGCGTCAGTTGAGTGCTTGGTAGTGATCCGTCACCCTGAGGTGCTCGCCTCTTCGGCGAGCCTCGAAGGGCGACGGCCACCGGCGGGGCCGCTCATCCTTCGAGGCTCCCCGCACGGTGCTATGCACCGCGCGGCTCGCACCTCAGGATGACGGTCTGAAAGTATACGGCGAGTGCACGAAGAATAAGAAGGGGATCACTCCATGCCGCATCCGCTCGACAGCTTCTTCGCGCCCGCCGGCATCGCGCTGATCGGCGCCTCGCGCGATCACGAGAAAATCCCGGGCCGGCTGCTGTCGATGTTGCGCAAGAACGAGTATCCCGGAAAAATCTATCCGGTGAACCCGAACTACGCCGAGATCGACGGGCTCATTTGCTACAAATCGATCACCGACATCAGCGCGCCGATCGATCTCGCAATCATCCTCATCCCCGCCCGCGCGGTGCTTGCCGCGCTCGAACAATGCGCCGCCGTCCGCGTGAAGAACGCCGTCATCATCTCCTCCGGCTTTGCCGAGGAGGGCGGGGAGAGCGCGGCGATGCAGGACGCGATCGCGGCGCTGGCGAGGCGCACCGGCATGCGGATTTCCGGGCCGAACGCCGAGGGCTTTTTCAGCCAGAAGCAGCGCGTGGCGGCGACGTTCAGTCCCGCCGTGGACGTCAAGCCGGGCGTGGTGCCGCTGGTCGCCACGGAACGACAGATCGGCATCGTCGCGCAGAGCGGCGGCATCGGCTTTGCGTATTATCACCGCGCCAGTGCGCTTGGCATTGCCGTGAGCTATGTCGTCAGTGCCGGCAATGAATCCGATCTCGGGGCCGGCGAGTTCCTGGACTACATGGTGCAGGACGCTTCCACGGACGTGATCCTACTGTTCATCGAAGGCATTCGCGACGTCGACAAGTTTCTCGCGGCAGCACGGCGTGCGGCCGAGCTGAAAAAGCCTGTCATCGTGACGAAGGTCGGCCGCTCCGGCGCCGGGATGCGCGCGGCCGCCTCGCACACCGCAAGCATGGCCGGATGGTCGGCGGCCTACGACGCGGTGTTTGCCAAATATGGCTTCATCGTCACCAACGATCTCGACGAGGCACTGACGATCGCAGCCGTGCTTGCGAGCAATCCGTTGCCGAAGGGCGATCGCATCGCCGTTGTCACCGTCTCCGGCGGTGCCGGCATCTGGGGCGCCGATGCCGTGGCGATGCAAGGCTTGCAGGTGCCGGAGCTCTCCGAAAAAGTCCAGGCGGAGATCAGGGCGCTGATGCCGTCCTACGGGACTGCGCGCAACCCGATCGACGTCACCGCGCAGGGCGTGACCTCGGGCGGCTTGCAGAAGAGCGTCGATGTGCTCACCGCGTCCGACGAAATCGACGCGGTCCTGGTCGTGCTATCGCTGTCGAGCGAGGTCCGCAAGCCCTTCAAGGAAGCCGAGCTGACGCCGGTGCTGGCCGCGCAGCACAAGCCGGTGGTGTTCTATTCCTACACGGTGCCGTCCGATTTCTCGCGGCGCGAGCTTGCCAAATCCGGCGTCGTGGTGCTCTCGGGCCTCACCCATGTCGGCGTCGCGATGCGGCAACTCGTCGATTACGCCCGTTTCGAGCTGCCGAAGCCGACGGACCAAGCGCGGCCGCCGGCGCGCGATCTCTCCGTCCATCTGACCTCGCCGGTTCTGTCCGAGGCGGGCAGCAAAGCATTACTTCGCGCCGCCGGCATCGCGCTGCCGGGCGAAGTGCTGGTGAAGGACAAGGGCGAGCTCGACGCAGCCGTGGCCCGCGTCGGCTTTCCGCTGGTGCTGAAGATCCAGTCGCCGGATATCGCGCACAAGAGCGAGGTCGGCGGTGTGCGCGTCAACATCACCACAAAGGGCGAGGTGTTTCTGGCGTTCGAGGCGCTGCTCAACAATGCGCGCAAGCACGGGCCTGAGGCGGCCATTCAGGGCGTGCTGGTCTGCCCGATGGCGAAGCAGGGTGTCGAGATCATCATCGGCACCATGACGGACAAGACGTTCGGTCCGATGGTGATGGTGGGCCTCGGCGGCATCACGACCGAGTTGTTCCGCGACGTCGTCTACCGCCCGGCGCCGGTCGGCGCAGAAGAAGCCGCCGCGATGCTGGCGCGCTTGAAAGCCGCGCCGCTGCTGAGCGGATTTCGCGGGGCGGCGATGGCGGATGTTGCGGCACTGTCGCAGTTGATCGCCGACATCTCCCTGCTTGCCGCGCAACATGCAGAGGAGATCGCGGAGATCGAGCTCAACCCGGTGCTGGTGCACGCGGAAGGGCAGGGCGTGACGATCGTGGACGCGCTGGTGGTGGGGCGGAAGTAGTGCACCACAAATACCGCTGTCGTCCTGGACAAGCGAGCGGAGCGAGCGCGGATCCAGGACCCATAACCACAGGGAGTGGTTTGGCGAAGACTCGTGGTTACCAGCTTCGCGCCACAACTTCTCCCTGGGGTAATGGGTCCTGGCTTTCGCCAGGACGACCATGGAGTGTCTGGCCACGTCGCCCCGATGCGACGCGTAAGGCGGCGGCTACCGCCCCCTAAAATTCGCCACGCGCCGTTCTTCCGTGGCCTTCACGCCTTCCTTGAAGTCTTCCGTCGCGCGCAAGCGGGTCTGCTGCTCGAGCTCGTGATTGGTCGCGGCCATCACGCGGTCGGCGAGGCCAGCGCGCATCGTGGCGCGGGTGGAGACGAGGCCGAGCGGGGAGCATTCGGCGATCTCGCCGGCGAGCTTCAGTGCCGCTGCCTTGACCTGGTCCTGCGGCACCAGTTCGTTGGCGAGGCCCCATTTGAAGGCCTCTTCGCCGGTGACGCGGCGGCTGGTGTAGAACATCAGCTCGGCGTTGTTCTTGCCGATCAGCTCGGGCAGCGTCACGGTCAGGCCGAAGCCGGGATGGAAGCCGAGCTTGGTAAAGTTCGCGGAGAAGCGCGCTTCGGGGCAGGTGACCCGGAAGTCCGCCGAGACCGCGAGGCCCAATCCGCCGCCGATGGCGGCGCCCTGCACGGCCGCGACGATCGGCTTCTTGGCGCGGAAGATGCGCACGGCCTGGATGTAGAGGTGATTGATCGCCCCGAGGCTGTCGGCCGGATCGCCCTTGGCCGTCTTATCGGCTTCGCGCGCCTCTTGGGCCTGTCGTGCCGGATCCTGGAAATTGGCGCCGGCGCAAAACGCCTTGCCCTGCGCCGACAGCACCGAGGCGCGAATCTCGATGTCGCGATCAAACTCATCGAGCGCGTCCGCGATCTGGTTGATCAGCGATATGTCGAAGAAGTTGAGCGGCGGGCGGCGGATTTCGATGGTGCCGACGTGACCAACTTTCTCGACGCCGATATCTTTGTAAGTGCTCATGATGTCCTCGAATGATTAGCGCAAGCCAAGCCCGCGGGCGATGATGCCGCGCAGCACCTCGGTGGTACCGCCCTGGATGGTGAGTTTCGGCGCGGTCTTGATGGCGAAGTCGAGCTGCCGCTCCAGCGTCTCGCGGTTGGTCGCGGTCTCCTCGACGAAGGCGGCGAGATCGCGGACGCGGTGCGGAAGCTGCTGCTCCCACACCGTGCCGATGTCCTTGACGATGGAGGCTTCGACGACGGGCTCCTTGCCGGCCTGCAGCATGCCCGCGACCGAGACCGACATGCGCCGCATGGTGTGGAGCTGCGCCACCAGCCGGCCGATGCCTTCGGCGCTGCGCGTGTCCGGGTTTGGGCCGACCGCGCGAACCAGCTCGGTCAGCACGTAATAGGTCTCCAGGAAACGCTCGGGGCCCGAACGCTCATAAGCGAGCTCGCTGGTCGCCTGCTTCCAGGCGCCATCGACTTCACCGAGCACATGATCGTCGGGCACGAAGAAGTCGGTGAAGACGACCTCGTTGAACTCGTACTGGCCGGTGATCTGGCCGATCGGGTTCACCTGGATTCCCGGCTGCTTCATCTTGACCAGGAACTGCGTCAGGCCGTGACGGCGGTTCTCCTTGGTCGGCTGCGACGTCCGGAAGATCGCGATCATGTAGTCGGCGATGTGGGCCGACGAGGTCCAGATCTTGGTGCCGTTGATGAGATAGCCGCCGTCGGTCTTGGTCGCGCGCGTCTTCGCGGCGAACAGGTCCGAGCCGGAGTTCGGCTCGCTCATGCCGATCGCAAAGCAGATCTCGCCGCGGCAAATGCGCGGCAGGATGTCCATCTTGATGTGCTCGGGCGCGTACTTGATCAGCACCGGCCCGCTCTGGCGGTCGGCGACGAAGAACCGCCGCGTCGGCGCGTTGGCGACGCGCATCTCCTCGGTCACCACGTAGCGTTCGAGGAACGAGCGCTCCTGGCCGCCATACTTCTTCGGCCAGGTCATGCCGAGCCAGCCCTTGGCGCCGACCCTGCGGGAAAATTCCGGCGCGTCGGTGTCTTCGCGGTTGGGCTTGTGCGGATCGAAGGTGCCGGCGGCGATCTCTTCAGCGAGGAAGGCGCGAACCTCCTTGCGCAATTGCTCGCATTTCTCGGGCAGACGGATCGGATCGAAACGGAGGGCAGCGGTCATTGTTGTCTCGTCCCTGATCAGCGCGAAGCCACGAGCGGCCACAATTCGTCGGCGCCGCGGTTGGCAATGAGCTTGCCGAGCTCGACGGCCCAGTGGCTTTCCGAACCGAAATCGTCGCGCCAGGCCAATGCCCGCAGCGAGTAGCGGTGCAGGATGTGCTCCAGGGTGAAGCCGATCGCGCCATGGACCTGATGCGCGATAGCGCCGCCCTTTTCCGCGGCTTCCGCGCAGCGGATTTTTGCCGAGGCGGCTTCGAGGTAGACCGCGTCGTCGAACGACTTTGCGTTGGCGATGGCGTCGGCCGCGGAAGTGGCAGCCGCAAGCGCAGCGGCCGACTCGCCGGCGAGGCGGGCGAGGTTGTGCTGTACCGCCTGGAATTTGGAGATCTTCTTCTCGAAGGCGACGCGCTCGTTGGAGTAGCGCACGGAGATGTCGAGCATCGATTCCAGCGCCCCCGCGATCTGAAGGCTGCGCGCGACGCCGCCCATCAGCATCATTGTGGTCTGGTCAAAGCCCTTCGGGGCGGGCTTGATGGTGATGGGCTGCACCTTGTCGAGCGTGACGGTGTCGCTGTGGTCGTAGCCGACATTGTGTCCGTTCTCGATCCGACCCTTGCTCGCATCGACCAGTGCAATCGAAGCGCCGTCCTTGCCGTGGGCCAGCACCGCGAAGTGCTTTGCCGCCTTTGCGAAGGGCACGCCGCGGGCGCGGCCGGAGAGCGCACCGTCGGCATCGAGGGTGATACGATCCTTCGGCGACGCCGGCAGCACCGTCATCTCGCCCTCGGGGGATGCGATCTTCGCCTGCGCCAGCAGCCAGCCCGACAGCATGGTCTCGGCCAGGGGAACCGCGACTGCGAAACGGCCGGCTGCGTTCAGCAGCGCAAAGCCGTCGGCAAGGCTCGCGCCGGAGCCGCCGAGATCGTCCGGCACCCAGGCCAACGGCAGGCCGGCCTCGCTCAGCGCCTGCCACAGTGGTGCCTGCCACGAATCCTTCTTGTCGTTGTTGACGGTCTGCGGATCGGCGAGATCGGCGAAGATTTTCTCCGCGGTCTCGACGACGATATTGTCACTCTCCGCCACAGCGTTCCCCGTGTTTTGCCATTGGCGCTTCCCGCCCCGTGGGCGGACGCGCAGGTTCTTCTTGCGCCCGATGATCCGAAAAAGCCATGGCTCTGACAAGCGCTGATCGCAGGTCAACCTGCGGCGCGGGCATGGGCGACACGTTAATTCCGCTTAGCGGAGTTTGCTCGATTTGCAGGGCGCGGCAAACTCGCTAAACAGAACGTCGATATTCAACAAGGGGAAGGAAATCCGGATGGCAAAGGACAGTTTGTGCGCAATCGTGACGGGGTCCGCCTCCGGCCTGGGTGCTGCGACCGCGGAAATTCTCGCACGGAGCGGAGCGCGGCTCGTCATCAACTATTCCTCGAGCCAGAGGGAAGCGGAGGCGACCGCGGAGCTTTGCCGCAAGGCGGGCTCACCGGAAGTTCTGGTCGCGCAGGGCGACGTCTCGAAGGATGACGATTGCCGCAAGATCGTCGCGGCAGCCAGCGGCTGGGGCCGACTCGACGTGCTCGTCAACAATGCCGGCACCACCAAGCATGTCGCCCATGCCGATCTCGATGGATTGTCGGCGGAAGATTTCCAACGCCTGTACGGCGTCAATACCATCGGCCCGTTCCAGATGGTGCGCGCGGCGCGCGGCCTGCTCGAGGCCGGCGCCAAGGCCTCTGGGCGGCCGTCCGCCGTGGTCAACATCTCCTCGGTCGCCGGCATCAGCGGCGTCGGATCGTCGATTGCGTACGCTGCAAGCAAGGGCGCGCTCAACACCATGACGCTGTCGCTGTCGCGCGCGCTGGCGCCGCTGATCCGCGTCAACACGGTGTGTCCCGGCTATATCGATACGCCGTGGTTCACCAAGGGCCGCGGCGAGGCGGGCGCAAAGCAGGTGCGCGACAGCGTCGTGGCGAAGGTACCGCTGAAGGTTGCATCATCGGCGGAAGACATCGCCCAGCTCGTCTGCTTCCTGGCGATGCCGGCCTCCAGCAACATGACCGGCGAGGTCGTGCGTATGGATGCGGGGATGCATTTGGTGACGTGAGTCGCGCGGCGCCCTCTCTCCACGTCATGGCCGGGCTTGTCCCGGCCATCCACGCGCTGCTCCGCGGATAGGAGAACGTGGATGCCCGGGACAAGCCCGGTGTAGATGACGGCTTAGTGCGTCACCCCTTGATCACGCCGCTCGCCACCAGCCGGTGCCAGATGAACAGCACCACCACGGCACCAATGGTGGCCATGATGAATCCCGCGCCCTGGTCGGGACTGTAGTGCCCGATGGCCTGGCCGATGAAGGTCGCGAGAAATGCGCCGGCGATGCCGAGGATGGTGGTGAGGATGAAGCCGCTCGGATTGTTCGGTCCCGGCGCCAGCCAACGCGCGATGAGGCCGGCGATGAAGCCGACGACGATGATCCACAACAAGCCACCCATGCTCATGTCCGTGCTTCCTCGCTTTGACTAAACTAAAATCAGACTCTGCCCGCGATCTCTTGCTCGGTCGGCAGCCGTCCGTCCGGCGTCAGATGATCGACCACCTGCGGCAGATATTGGCTGAGGCCGGAGAGCAACTCGTCACGCGACAGGCCGCTCTGGGCCGACAGGCTCTCGATCTGGTCGGCGCCGAGCGCATTGGCGAGATCGCCTGGAGCGATTGCCTTGTTCTCGCCCTTGCCGACCCAGGTATTGGCAGCGTCGCCATGACCGCTCTGCTGGAGCTGGTTGAGGAGATCGCCGAGCCCACCGCTGAGCACGCTGCCGGCCGCGCCGCCCGCGAGCAGGCCGCCAAGGCCACCCTTCAACAGGTCACCGAGGCCGCCGCCAGCGCCCGCATTCACCGAAGGGGGGATATGCGTCGGCGTCGGGGCCGGGGACGGCTGCGGCGCGCTGCCGCTCTGATTGCCGCTCAAATGCTTGAATGCCTTCCAGGCGAGCAGGCCAAGCAGCGCCATGGTCATGGGCGACATGCCGCCGCTGGATGAGGATTGTGAACTCGGCGTGCTTGGCCCGCGCGGGCCGTTCTGCATGCCGTTGAGGACGTCGAGCAAACCCATGGCGTTCTCCTTTGGCGCTTTCCTGCCGGTAACAAGCCCCGCTCGAAAACATATGAGGCTGTCATGACGGTTACAAGGCGATTGCGCCGCGACTACGGGAATGGGCAGCAGTCACAGCCTCTGCTATCGAGGGCAGATCGTTAAGGGGGCAGGCAAAGGTGATGACGGATCGACCGATCGTGGTGGCCGGCGCGGGCGCCATCGGATGTTTCGTCGGCGGCACTCTGGCGGCCGGCGGCCGCCGCGTCGCGCTCCTGGTGCGGCCGCGGGTGAAGTCCGAGATCGAGCGGTTCGGCTTGCTTCTGACCGATTTCGACGGCTCGCAGAAGAAGCTCGGCGCGGGCCGACTCGCGCTGTCGGAAGATCCCGCGATCTTGCACAGCGCCGGCATCGTGCTGGTCACGGTGAAGAGCGCCGACACGGCCGGTGTCGCGGACCAGATCGCGCAGCATGCGCCGCAAGACGCCGTCATCGTCTCGCTGCAAAACGGCGTCGGCAATGTCGCCATGCTGCGCGAGCGCCTCGGCGACCGCCGCGTGCTCGCCGGCATGGTGCCTTTCAACGTGGTCGGGATGGGCGAGGGCCGCTTCCACCGCTCGACCTCCGGCGACATTCATGTTGGCCAAGATGATACGAATACGGCCGCAGCGCTGTCGGTGCCGGGGCTCACCATGCGCGCAAGCCGCGACATCACCGGCGTGCAATGGGGCAAGCTGATCATCAATTTGAACAACGCGCTCAGCGCCTTGTCGGATATGCCGCTCGCCGCGCAATTGGCGAACCGCGAATGGCGAAGGCTGTTCGCCGATCAGACGGCGGAGGGGCTTGCTGCGATGAGGGCCGCCGGCATCACACCGGTCTCGGCTACGCCGATCCCGTCATCCTGGACGCCCACCTTGCTGAGGCTGCCTGATCCGATTTTCAACCCGATCCTGGGAAGGACCATGAAGATCGATCCCGAGGCGCGTTCCTCGATGTGGCAGGATTTGAAGCAGGGCCGCAAGACCGAGATCGACTATCTCCAGGGCGCGATCATCGCGCTCGCCGAGCAGAACAATGTTGACGTGCCGCTGTCGCGCCGCATTGTTGCGCTGATCCAGGAGGCCGAGAGCGCGGGCCAGGGTCCGCCGCGGCTGTCGCCGCAGCAGATCCGCGGGTAACGCATGAGTGCAGGCTGCACGACGGGAGGAGCAACGATGAAGCGTCGCCTGATGATCGGATTCGCGCTGGCCGTGGTCTGCGCCGCGTCCTCGGTCGCGGAGGCCCGGCCGCCGACGGTCATGAACTCTCCCGGTTATGACAGGCGATTGCAGGAGAGCAGGTCGCAGTTGGGTAATTCACCGACAACAACGGCACCGGTGAATGCGCCGGTAGCTCAACCGAAGCGCAGTAAGAAGAAGCACACGAACTGAGGCCGCATCCTCAGCCGTCGTCCTGGCGAAGGCCAGGACCCATACCGCGGAATCGATCAATAGTGAGCGGTCGGAGTACCGAACTACAAGTCTGCCGCCGAACTACCTCTTGGGATAATGGGTCCTGGCTTTCGCCAGGACGACGGCGGGGCTTGTGGGCGCAGCTCAGCCCTTCTTCGCGGGCTTGCTCGGCGTCGGGCTGAACAGCTTCTTGATATCGTTCAATCCATCCGACAGCCGCGGCCATTCGCAGGAGAACGAGCCCTTGGTGCAGGGTGCGCCCTTCGGCCGCGGCCGCGCGTCGCCGATGGTGGCCTGCTGGACTTTCGGCCGCTCGACCGGCACGGGCACGCGCTCCACGTCGGTGCGCAATGCGATCCGCTGGAGCTGCTGCAGCTGTTGTTCCTGCTGCTCGCGCTGCTGGCGCGCGGTGGCTTGCGCGGCTTCATTGCTGCGGCGCTGATTGGCGAGATAGGCGGTGTAGGATTCGTCGATCTTCTTCTGCTCCTCCGGCGTCGGATTGGGGCCGGCGATGTCGAAGGTGCGGTCCTGGAGGAAATCGTAATAGGAATAGCCGCCGCCTGCCTTGCGCCGGCCGGCGAATTTGGCGTTGCAGTCGGCAAGCGCAGCCGTCTTCTCGGACTTGGTCGTGGCTTTTTCGGCGGCGTCGGCACAGGTCTCGAAGTCAACAGGCGCGCGCTTCCACCATTGTGCCTGGGCATGCGACGGCGCCAGCAGGAAAAATCCTGCTGCGACAACGACAAGCGCCGCACGACGCGATGCAACTACGTCCGACATTCTACGAGAGCATTCCTTGCAAAACTCAACCCGAACTGAGTCGGGCTGATTTTTGCCCCTTTATGGCCTGCTTGTCACCCATGGAACCGGGGAATTTCATGGCTGCGATGCTGACATTTTTTGCTTGACGTGGCGCAGGAGTCACAGCGTCACTTCATCCTGCGCTCGCCTCATCGGCGACGCCAAGAAAACGAAGTGGAAACGCCTGATGCTGCTGCCCCTGTCCGACGTGCCGCGCTGGTACGCGGCGCGCAAACCTCAAGGCACGATGGCCGTCCGTCACGGGCAGGATACGCTGACATGGGATGCGCTCGAGCGCGGCGCCAACCGGCGCGCGCGGGCGTTCATGGCCAGGGGCGTCAAGGCCGGCGACTTTGTCGCGATCGGGTTGCCGAACGGCAATGCGTTCTTCGAGACATCGTTTGCGGTGTGGAAATGCGGAGCGACGCCGACCTCGAGATCGTCGGCGCGCCGCCGCGCGACGATTCCGGAAAAGTTCGCCGTACGCTGTTGCGCGATGAGCGCGCGGCGTGAATGAAGGAGGGGCGCGCCTTCCGGATTTGGCCGGCGAAGGCAAGGGCGGACGCAGACTAAGAGAACTCACGGGAAGGACTAAGATTATGACCATCACCATCGCTGCGAACGCTGTGCCGAAGCCGCCGGCCGAGATCATCGAGGGTTTTCGCGGTGCGCCGACCTCGGTCATTTCGGACAATCTCGGCCGGCTGCCGGGCGCCGTCGGGCTCAAGCCCTTTCACCGCGGCGCCAAGCTGGTGGGCACGGCCTTCACAGTCCGCACCCGTCCCGGCGACAATCTTGCCATCCACCGCGCGCTCGAGCTGGTGGGCCCCGGCGACGTCATCGTGGTCGATGGCGGCGGCGATGAGACCCGCGCGCTGGTCGGTGAGATCATGAAGAACATCGCGCAATGGCGCAAAGCCGAAGGCTATGTCATCGACGGCGCGATCCGCGACGTTGCGGCGTTCGCGGCCGATGACTTTCCATGTTATGCCCGCGCCGTGATCCACCGCGGTCCCTACAAGAACGGCCCCGGCGAGATCAACGTGCCTGTTTCGATCGGCGGCAGCGTGATCTCGCCCGGCGACATCGTCGTTGGCGACGAGGACGGCGTGGTGTCGTTTGCCGCCGCCGGTGCCGCGGCTCTGCTGGACGCCGTGCGCGCCCAGGTCGCGCGCGAAGAGGAGACGCTGAAGGCGATCCGCGAGGGCCGTTATCAGGGCTCGTATGGCAAATCCTGACCAACGCGAGGCTTAAGTCAAAGCAATGGTCGAATCGATCGTACGTCGACGTTGGCCATTGCCTCTTTCGAAAGTGATTTCACAACTTTGTCTCGGTCGGACTTGCTTCGTGCTTTTTGCTGCTGGGGATACTTCGAGTGACGAGGAATTACGCGATCGTCCTGCCTAGCTTCTTCGTTCTGTTGGTCTCTGGAAGCAACGAGGTTGGTTCGCAGAACATGCCGCCTTTTGGCCCCGGCCGCGGGGCAGCGCCCATTTTCAATCGCGATCGCGTCGCTGAGGATCATCTGGCAGTCAAGGCCGCTTCGACCGATACAGGGCGGCGACTAACTGAAGGGGTTTACGCAAAAGCCAACGGTCTCCCTCCAGGTGAGGTGGAAAAGCGCTTTGCGGCAAGTGGAGTCCTGCGATGTCCTCGTGGAGATAGCAGCGCTCAAGTGACTGGTGCGCGGGACGTGATTACCACGGCGGCTCACGCGTTTCGGGACCTTTGCAAGCCGCATACGTCACCTGACAAGTGTATCTTCGAGTACTATCTCGGAGCCGAGAGGCGTACCATTCCTCTGTCAGCGACCCTGTGGATGGGCACATGCGTTGAGAGTGCGCCCAAGGCGATTGTCAGCGATTGGGCAGTCGCAAAGCTCGAGTCTGCCGCGGAAGTGACGCCTTACGAGATCAATGAACGGACTGAAATTGTGGTCGAGTTGGAGCGTGTCCTGGCGGTTGTCGGTTACGACATCGAAGCCACGGGAAAGAGGGACAGGTACGGCCCCTTCAACAAGACGATTCAGGAGTGCCAGATACGCGACGTAAGGGACTGGTCGATATTCGAAACGAGCTGCGAGTTCACAGTAGGGGCATCAGGTAGCGCTTTGTTTCGTCTGTTGGACGGTCGAATGACTCTGTTCGGCGTCCTTAATGGAGACTATCACGACAAGGAATATTGCCCACGAGGCAGCTGCGAATTCAAGAGCCGGCATTGGTCGAGCGTGTATGTTACCGTGAAGGGTGAGTTCAAAGATCGCCTTCTGGCCGCCGTGAGCCAGTCTGCTGCAAAATAAAGCGTAAAGGGAGGATGGCGTGAGCCAGAAGGACGAATTCCACAATCTCGACGATACCGCCGACGGGCTGTTTCGCGAGCTCGCGGCAGGGGTGACCACGCGCATCTTCTCCGGCGAGCAGGCGATGCTGTCGGTGGTGACGCTGGCACCGCATGCGCAAGGCACGCTGCACCATCATCCCGAGGAGCAATGGGGTGTGCTGCTCGACGGCTCCGCCATCCGAGTCCAGGGCAGTGAGGAGATTGCCGTGAAGAAGGGCGACTTCTGGCGCACGCCGGGTAATGTGCCGCACACCATGCGCGCCGGCCCCGACGGCGCCCGCGTGCTGGACATTTTCAGTCCGCCGCGGCCAGAATACAGAAAAGCGGGATCCGGTTTCGGGACGACTTAAAGCGCCAAGAGCAAAAGCCGGGCGCAAGAAAACAGGGGAGGGATAACATGACGATCACACGACGCGCGCTGCTCGCGGCGCCGGCTATTCTCGCGATGACGCCGGCGTTGGGCCAGGCTTCAAAAATCACGCTGGTGGTGCCGTTTCCGCCCGGCGGATCGACCGATGCGATGGCGCGGCTGCTCCAGAGCCATCTGCAAACCAAGCTCAACCGCATCGTCATTGTCGAGAACAAGTCGGGCGCCGCCGGCGCGCTCGGCGCGGCGCAGGTCGCCAAGAGCCCGCCGGACGGCTCGACGTTCCTGGTCACCTTCGATTCCCACGCGGTGATCCCCTCCATCCTCGACAAGCCGCCCGTCGATGTCGAGCGCGAACTGATGCCGGTGTTGCTGGTCGGCACCGCGCCTTACGTGATCGCCGCCGGTGCGGGCCGTCCCTACAAGAGCTTTTCCGACGTGGTGGCGGCCTGCAAGGCGACGCCCGGCGCGGTGAAATATGCCTCCGTCGGCATCGGCACGCTCGGCCATCTCGCCATGACCGTGCTCGGCAACAAGGCCGGCGTCGAGATCACGCACGTGCCCTATCGCGGCGGCGGCCCTGCGATGAACGACGTGCTCGGCGGCCATGTCGACCTGATCGCGGGATCGGCGGCGCTGGTCGCAGCCCAGCTCGGCACCAACATGCTGCGTCCGATCCTGCAGCTCGGCCGCGAGCGGCTGCCCGGCCTGCCGGATACGCCGACCGCGATCGAGGCCGGCTTCCCGGATTTCGAGACGCTGGCCTGGTGGGGCATCTTCGCGCCCACCGGCACGCCGCCGGACATCGTCGCAGCCCTCGCAACGGCGTCCAAGGAGATCCTGAGCGAGCCCGCGACCACCGCCCAGCTCAAGGACACCCAGCAGATGACGCTGCTGCTCGAGGACGGCCCCGCCTTCAAGACCTTCTTCGACAAGCAGGTCGCCATTTGGGGCAAGGTGGTGAAGGACAACAATATCAGGGCGTGAGATGACCGGCAGCCCTCCGCATTGAGCAACGCGGAGGGCTTCCGATCCCGCCTCCGCTTTGATAAGAAGCCCCGGTAACCCGCTCTGCGGGTTCCGCGGTCCCGTAGCTCAGCCGGATAGAGCGACGGTTTCCTAAACCGTAGGTCGGAAGTTCGAGTCTTCCCGGGATCGCCAGAATTTCAGTGAGCAATCGTCGCGTTTGCCACGCTCGTCGGCGCAAAAATTGCTAGAAGCGCGAAGCTTCCTTCCTGGCCCCGGCTGATTGCCGGCCCCGCCTAGCTGCCATATCCGGAGACGACAATGCCCTTCGACTTGATCCTGCGCGGCGGCCGTGTGGTCGACCCGTCCCAGAAGCTCGATGCCGTGACGGATGTCGCCTTTGCCGGCGGCAAGGTCGCTGCGATCGGCACCGGGCTCAAGGCCGATCCGGGCACCGACGTGCGCGACGTGTCACGCTACATCGTGACGCCGGGGCTGATCGATCTCCACACCCATGTCTATTGGGGAGGTACGTCGCTCGGCATCGATGCCGAGGAGTTCTGCCGGCTGTCCGGCGTCACCACCGCGGTCGACACCGGCAGCGCGGGGCCCGGCAATTTCGCCGGATTCCGCAAGCATGTGATCGAGCCGAGCCAGGTCCGCATTCTCGCTTATCTTCACGTGTCGCATGCCGGCATTTTCGGCTTCTCGCACCGGATCATGGTCGGCGAGAGCGAGGAGCTGCGGCTGATGAATCCGATCGAGGCGGCCAAGGTGGCCGACGCCAACCGCGACCTCATCGTCGGCATCAAGGTGCGGGTGGGCTTGCACTCCTCGGGCACGTCGGGCGTCGTGCCGCTCGACATCGCGCTCGAGGTCGCGAACGAGGTCGGCATGCCCCTGATGGCGCATATCGACCATCCGCCGCCGAGCTACGAGGAGGTGCTGGCGCGCCTGCGCCCCGGCGACGTGCTCACCCACGCGTTCCGGCCCTTCCCCAACACGCCTGCGACCGCGCAGGGCACGGTGAAGCGGGCGGTGCTCGACGCCCGCGAGCGCGGCGTGCTGTTCGACATCGGCCACGGCAAGGGCTCGTTCGCGTTCAAGACCGCGCGCGCCATGCTCGCCAACGGCTTCTATCCGGACACCATCTCGTCCGACATTCATCAACTCTGCATCGACGGCCCGGCTTTCGATCAGGTGACGACCCTGTCGAAATTCCTGTGCATGGGCATGCCGCTGTCCGACGTCATCGCAACCTCGACCATCAACGCGGCGATGGCGCTGCGGCGCCCCGAGCTCGGCAGCCTCAAGCCGGGCAGCGTCGGCGACGCCACGCTGATCTCGGTGAGGGAAGGCCAGTTCGACTATGAGGACGTCGTCGGCGAGCACCTGATCGGTGACCGCAAGATCGTCTCCGAGGGCGTCGTCATCGGCGGCCGCTGGTGGCATCCGAACTGAGCGGCGGGCCGCTCACGCCGACCTGATTACAGCGACTTGATTACAACGACCTCGCGATCAACAGCTTCATGATCTCGTTGGTGCCGCCATAGATCTTCTGGATGCGGGAATCGATGAAGATGCGCGAGATCGGATATTCCTGCATGTAGCCGTAGCCGCCGAACAGCTGGAGGCATTCGTCGGCGGTCTCGACCTGCTTCTCCGAGCACCAGTATTTCGCCATCGACGCCGTGACGGTGTCGAGGTCCTTTGCGACCAGCCGCTCGATGCACCAGTCGACGAAGACGCGCGCGATCATCGCTTCGGTCTTGCGCTCGGCGAGCTTGAAGGCGGTGTTCTGGAAATCCATCAGCGGCTTGCCGAACGCCTTTCGTTCCTTGGTGTAGTCGACGGTGAGCTTTATCGCGCGCTCCATCGCGGCAACCGCGCCGACCGCGAGCGCGAGGCGCTCCTGCGGCAATTGCTGCATCAGTTGCACGAAGCCCTGGCCTTCCTCGCCGCCGAGCAAATTGTCCGGCGGAACCGCGACGTTGTCGAAGAACAGCTCGGACGTGTCGGAGGCATGCAGGCCGATCTTGTCGAGGTTGCGCCCGCGCTTGTAGCCGTCCGCGCCTGAGGTTTCGATCACGATCAGCGAAATGCCCTTGGCGCCGACATCGCCGGTGCGTGCGACCACGATGACGAGATCGGCGGCCTGGCCGTTGGTGATGAATGTCTTCTGTCCGTTGATGACGTAGGAATTGCCCTGCTTCCTGGCGGTGGTCTTGACGGCCTGCAAATCCGAGCCGGTGCCGGGCTCGGTCATGGCAATGGCGCCGACCATCTCGCCCGAGGCCATCTTCGGCAGCCAGCGCTTCTTCTGCTCCTCCGAGCCGTAATTGAGGATGTAGTGCGCGACGATTGCGCTGTGCACGGAGACGCCGGTCGTCAGCTCCGGCACCGTGCTTTCGAGGTCGTCGAGCACGGCGGCATCATAGGCGAAGGTGGCGCCCAGGCCGCCATATTCCTCCGGCACGCTTGCCAGCAGCGCGCCCATCTCACCGAGCCCGCGCCAGGCAAAGCGGTCGACCATCTTCTGCTCGCGCCATTTTTCGGCATGCGGGGCCAGGTCCTTGGCAAGATATTTCCGGAACTGGTCGCGGAAGATTTCGAGCTCTTCGGTCATCCAGGAGGAGCGGTAGGACATGGTCACCTCGGTCAATGCGGCGTTCCGGCTTGGTAGGCCAGCCTTTGGCGGCAATTATTGTGTTTTCAGCCTGCGCCGGTGACGCTACCAAGGCGGCCGGAGCAGCGTCTGTCGGGATGGTTGATTGTGGCTGTCAAAACTCAAGAGCTCAAGCTCGACATCGCGCGCATCGGCACGGTCTCCACGATCCTGACTCAGCCGGATGATGCGCGCGCCTGTTACGTGCTGGCGCATGGTGCGGGTGCGGGGATGCAGCATGCATCGATGGACCAGATTGCGGAGGGTCTCGCTGCTCGCGGCATCGCGACCTTCCGCTTCAATTTTCCCTACATGGAAAACAAGCAGGCCCGTCCCGACCAGCCGGCTGTCGCCCACGCCACGATCCGCGCGGCCGTCGAGGAAGCCGCGCGGCTCTGCCCCGGTGTGATGCTCGTTGCGGGCGGAAAATCGTTCGGCGGGCGCATGACGTCGCAGGCGCAGTCGAAGACTCCGCTGCCTGATGTCAAAGGGCTCGCCTTCCTCGGTTTTCCCCTGCACGCCGACAAGAAGCCGTCGACGGAGCGCGCCGAGCACCTCGCCCGTGTCGAGATCCCGATGCTGTTCCTGCAAGGCACCCGCGACGGGCTCGCCGATCTCGGCCTCCTCAAGCCGGTCATCGCCGCTCTTGCACCGAAGGCGACGCTGCACGAGGTCGCAGGCGGCGATCACTCCTTCGCGGTGCTAAAAAGGTCCGGCCGCAGCAATGAAGAGGCGCTTGCGGAGGTGCTCGACACGCTCTCGGCCTGGATCGACAAACTCGCCTGAAATCTCACGCCGAATAGAGCCCCTTGTCGCGCGCCTTCTGGATCGCGAGCGCGGCAATGAGATCGAGGGTCGGCGTCGACAGGCCGGCGGTGCGCGCGAAGGCTTGGGGCGCCTTCACCAGGACGTCGATCTCCATGGCGCGACCGAGCTCGTAATCCTGCAGCAGCGACGGCTTGTGGTTGGGGGCGGGGCCGCTGCGTGACACGCGCTTGACCTCGGGGATAAAGTGCTGGGCGATCTCGTTGGCCTCGTTCAGCATCCGCGGAATGACGTCCGCAAAGGCGGGGTCATCGCGCACGCCGCGCGCGGTCTGGCCGGTGAGCAGGCACAGCACCGACAAAGACATGTTGGTCAGCAGCTTTGACCAGATCGCCTCGCGGATCTCGGCGACCGGCGGCGATTCCAGCCGCGCGTCGGTGAAGACACTGCGGAGCGTCGTGATGCGCGCGCAATTGCGATCGTCGCATTCGCCGATCAGCAGGCGGTTGCGGTCCGGCGTCAGGTTCTGCACCACGCCGGGCGCGGTCACCTCGTTGGAGGAGAAGACCACGCCGCCGACGATCCGCTCCTTCGGAATGCAGGCGCGCAAGCGCCCGCCCGGGTCGAGGAAGGAAATGTCCGGCGGGGTCGGGTGTCGCGGCGGCAGGCCGATCCCGTACCACCAGGGAATGCCGTTCTGCGCGAACACGATGGCGGTGTCGTCCTGAAGCAGCGGCTTGAGGCTGGAGACCAGCCCCTGGAGCGCGGTGGCCTTGAGCGTGGAGATCACGACGTCCTGCGGGCCGAGCTGGGCCGGATCGCCTGACGCGTTCACCTTGGCGGAGACCTCGGAATCGCCGACGCGCAGCTTGAGGCCGTTGGCCCGGACTGCCTCCAGGTGCGCGCCGCGCATCACGCACGAGACCTCGTGGCCGGCGCGGGCCAGCCTGACCGCAATATGGCTGCCGACGGCGCCCGCGCCGAAAATGCAGATGCGCATGTGATGTCCGTCCCTGATCGCTTGATGCCGCCCGTGGCAGCATGACACAAGCCGCCATGCGATGGACGCGGCTGCCCTACGCTCGAAAGATATGGATCAAGGTGCGGAGCCTCGGTCATAGTGCGCGCCAAACAAACGAGCGGAGGAACACCGATGACCGACAGCCCCGTCCTGTGGACCCTGGATGCGCGTGGGGTTGCGACCGTCACGTTGAACCGGCCGGAGGTCAACAACGCCTATGACGGCGCGTTGATCGCGGGCGTGCTCGCGGCGATGGACGATCTCGGCAGCAAGCCCGACCTTCGCCTCGTGGTGCTCAAGGGCAACGGCAAGCATTTCCAGGCCGGCGCCGACCTCAAATGGATCAATGGCGTGCGGCCGCAATCGAGCGAGGCGAACGAGGCCGCGTCGCGGGCGACGTTCGAGGCCGTGCAGCGGCTCAACACGCTGCCGATTCCGACGGTGGCGCTGGTGCAGGGCGGCTGCTTCGGCGGCGGCACCGGCGTGATCGCAGCCTGCGACGTCGTGATCGCGGCGGAGAACGCCCTGTTCTCGATCACCGAAGTGCGCTGGGGCCTGACCGCGGCGATCATCATCCCGCAGCTCTGCGATGCCATCGGCGTACGGCAAGTCCGCCGCTACGCGCTGACTGGTGAACGTTTCGGCGCCGAGGACGCCCGTCGTATCGGCCTCGTCCACGAGGTGGTGCCGCTCGCCGATCTCGACGCCGCCGGCGCGAAGGTGGTCGAGCAGTTGCTTGCCAACGGACCGGAGGCGATGGCCGAGACCAAGCGGCTGGCGCTGGAGAGCTCGTTCGGCGGCATGGCGGTGGACGATGCGGCTTACAAGCGGCTCGTGCATCTGCATTCGGTCAAGCGACAGAGCGCGGAGGCGGCGGAGGGATTGGCGTCGTTTGCCGAAAAACGCGCGGCGAATTGGGCAGGTGCCAAAAGCTGAACGCGAGTAGCCCGGATGGAGCGAAGCGCAATCCGGGAACGGACTAACCGAATCTCTCGGTTGTCCTCGCGTGGCACGAACCCGGATTACGCTTGCGCTCCATCCGGGCTACGGGCCCTTACAGCGACACGGCCAGTGAAGTTTTCAGCAAAGTCAGCAGCGCCTGCACCGCAGCCGCATTGCGCCGCCGTTCAGGGATCGCAGCCTTCACCCACAATTCCGGAATCGGAAACTCGCGCAGAACCGGCTTGAGTGCGCCGTCGCGCAAGGCGTCCGCGACGAGATAGTCCGATATCAGCACGATGCCATTGCCGGCGATGGCGCTGCGCGCCAGCACGTGGCCCTCGTTGCAGGACAGCAGCGGGCTGACTTGGACGCTGATGCGGCCGCGCGGCCCGTCAAAGATCCACTCCGGCCCTGTCGGCAGAAAGCTGAGACAGCGATGCTCGACCAGATCACGCGGATGTTTCGGCGTGCCGTGTTTCTTCAAATAGGCAGGCGAGGCGCAGAGCAGCCGCTTCAGCGGGCACAGGGGCTCGTCGACGACCCCGCCAAAGGAATGCGGGAAGGCGCCGATGGCGATATCAAAGCCTTCGGTGACGGGATCGACCGGACGGTCGAACAGCACGATATCGAGCTTGAGCCGCGGGTTCTGGGTCTGGAAAGCGGTGAAGACGTCCGCAAGCCGCGCGACCGTCAGCGAGGTCGGCGCCTTGATGCGCAGGTGATCGACGAGATCATGGCCCTTCTCGCCCATGCGCGAGAGCAGGTCGGTGGCGTCGGTGACGACGGCGCGGGCGCGATGCACGTAGCGCTGGCCGGCCTCGGTCAGCCGCAACTGCCGGGTCGAGCGCTGAAACAGCGGCGTGCCGATCCGCGCCTCCAGCTGCGTGACGCGCTTGGCCACCACCGACGTCGAAACGCCGAGTTTTCGCGCAGCCGCGGAGAAGCCGGCGGCGTCGGCGGTGGCGAGGAACGCCTGCAGGTTGACGAGGATGTCCATTCCGACCTTTCGCGATTCGAGAAAGCTGATCGTCTGTTTTGGCGGATTGTAGCTCGGTTCGAGTTAATTCATAGTCGGCCAAAGCAAGAGACTTTCAGGGACAGGGACGCGCCATGCAGGCCATGACGATCGAAGAACCGGCGCGCCAGGTGCCGCTCTACGGCGAATATGAAGTCGTCGTGCTCGGCGGCGGACCGGCCGGCATCGTGGCGGCGGCCTCAAGCGCGCGCGCTGGACGGAAGACGCTCTTGATCGAGCGCTACGGGTTCCTCGGCGGCATGGGGACCGCTGCCGGCGTCACCAACTTCTGCGGCCTGCATGGCAACGTCTACGGCGAGGCCCACCGGCTGGTGCAAGGCATGGCGTCCGAGCTGCTGGCGCGGATTGATCGCTTGAACGGCCTCAACGCGCCGCATCTGATCCTCGGCAAGGTCTTCGCCCAGGCTTACGACACCGCCGCCTACAAGATCGCGGCCGACCAACTGCTCGCCAGCCACAAGGTGCACATCCTTTTCCATGCGCTCGGTGCCGGCGTCGTGATGGACGATAACAGCCGCATCGACGCGCTGATGGTCGAGACCAAGGCCGGCCGACAGGCGGTGCGATCGGAGATCTTCATCGATTGCTCCGGCGACGGCGATCTCGCGGTCTGGGCAGGCGCGCCGTTCGAATTCGGCGACGAGCACGGTCATCCGATGTACCCGTCGATGATGCTCCGTCTCAACGGCATCGATCCCGCGAAGGCGGGCGATGCCTGGCGGACCATCCCGCAATTGATGGAGCAGGCCATCGCCGCCGGCACCCACACATTCCCGCGCAAGAGCGCGATCGTGCGGCCGCAGAAGTCCGGCATTGAATGGCGGGTGAACTTCACGCAAGTGGCGCGCGAGGACGGCCATGCCATCAACGGCATCGAGCCTGACGATCTCACCCGCGGCGAGATCGAGGGCCGCAAGCAGGCGCTCGCCGCGTTCGAATTCCTGCGCACCGTGCCGGGCTTTGAAAAATCCTACATCGTCGACCTGCCGCCGCAGCTCGGCATCCGCGAAACCCGCCGCATCACGGGCGGCTATCAGCTCAGCGGCGAGGACGTGCTGGGTTGCGCCTCGTTCGAGGATTCCATCGGCGTCAATGGCTGGCCGATCGAGGCCCATGTCCCCGGCGACGTCGTCTTCACCTTCCCGCCGATCCCGGAATCGCGCGGCTATAACGAACTGCCGTACCGGATGCTGGTGCCCGAAGGCGTCGACAATCTGCTGGTCGCCGGCCGCTGCGCCTCGATGACCCATGAGGGCCAATCGGCGGCCCGGGTCTCCGGTGCCTGTTTCGTGATGGGGGAGGCGGCCGGTTCCGCCGCCGCGCTGGCGCTCTCCGGAAACCGCATTCCACGCGACATCCCCATTGATAAATTGCAAGAAACGTTGAAACAACAGGGCGCCTTCGTCGGACGGGACCAGCCCGTGCCCGAGGGCCTGTAACCGACTGCAAGATAACGACGGGGAGGAAACGAAATGACCGGGATTGTGCGGCTCGCGCTAGCTGGCCTGATGGCGATCACAGCGATGGGCGCGGCCCGAGCCGAGGACGTGCTGAAAGCCAGGATCGGCGTGCTCAGGCTATCCTCCTCCGCGCCCGTGTTCATCGCGCAGGACAAGGGCTATTTCCGCGAGGCCGGCGTCGACGTCGAGCTGAAATTCTTCGATGCGGCCCAACCGATCGCGGTGGCCACCACCTCCGGCGACATCGATTTCGGCGTGACTGCCTTCACTGCCGGCCTCTACAATCTCGCCGGCAAGGGCGTGCTGAAGGTGATCGGCGGCATGAGCCGCGAGAGGGCCGGCTATCCCCTGATCGGCTATTTCGCCAGCAACAACGCTTATGCGAGCGGTCTGAAGACGCCGAAGGACCTCGCGGGCAAGCGCGTGGCGATGACCCAGGTCGGCTCCTCCTTTCACTATTCGCTCGGGCTGCTTGCCGACAAATACGGCTTCAAGCTCGCGGACGTGAAAATCGTGCCGCTGCAATCGCTGTCGAACGCGGCGGCCGCGCTGAAGGGCGAAACCGTGGATGCCGCGCTGCTGCCGATCTCCACAGCGCGAAAACTGATGGACGACGGCGGTGCGAAGTTTCTCGGCTGGGTCGGCGATGAGACACCCTGGCAATTGGGCGCGGTGTTCGCCTCGCCGAAGACGTTGACCAACAAGGTGCTGGTGACGAAGCTGCTCGGCGTTTTGGCAAAGGCCGACCGCGAATATCACGACGTCATCCTTGCTGCGATGAAAGACGGTGTCGCGCCGATCAATGACAAGACAAAGCCGCTGCTGGAGATCATCGCCAAGTATACGAACCTTCCGGTCGAGCAGGTGGTCGGCAATTGCGCCTATATCGATGCCGACGGCAAGCTGGATGTGAAGAACGTCGACAACCAGATCAAATGGCTCCAGGAGCAGGGTTTTGCCGACAAGGGCTTTGACGCGAACGCGATCATCGCAAAGGAATTCGTGAAGGCGGATTGATGCTGCGCGCTCCTCTCCATCTCCGTCATCCCCGCGCAACGGCAAAGCCGTTGTCGCTGGAGGCGCTCGCGAAGCGAGCCTCGAAGGATGCACGGCCCGGCGTTCGCCGGGACGACACTGAGGCCATGACATGGACCTGATCGCCAACCATGTCACCCATCGTTTCGGCGAGCTCGCCGTGCTCGACGACGTCTCGTTCACCGTCAGTGCCGGCGAGGTGGTGGCGATCGTGGGGCCCTCGGGCTGCGGCAAGAGCACGTTGCTGTCGATCCTCGGTGGCCTGTTGCTGCCGACCTCCGGCGCGCCCGAGCTGCGTGGATCGCCGCCGCCGGACAGTCTCAATCCGCTCACCTTCGTGTTCCAGGATTTCGCGCTGCTGCCCTGGGCCAATGTGGAGGAGAACGTTGAATTCCCGCTGCTGCACACCCAGCTCTCGTCCGTGCAGCGCCGCGCGCTGGTCGATGACGCCTTGCGCCGCACTGGCCTGACGGATTTTCGCGCGGCCTATCCAAAGCAGCTGTCCGGCGGCATGCGCCAGCGCGTCGGCATTTCGCGCGCGCTCGCGGTCAGGCCGGCCATTCTCCTGATGGACGAGCCGTTGTCGGCGCTGGATTCGCAGACCCGCGAACTGCTGATGGAGGATTTCGTCCGGCTCCTCGCCGATGGCGGCATGGGCGCGGTCTATGTCACGCATAATCTCGAAGAGGCGGCGCGGCTTGCCGATCGCATCGTGGTGCTGTCGCGGCGTCCTGGCCGCATTCGCGAGGTCGTGAGCGTGCCGATGACGCGTACTCAGCGCGGTGACATTGCAGCCCGTGAAAAGCTGCTCGCGCTTCAGAACCAGATCTGGTCGCTGATCCGCAACGAGGCGATCGATGCCGAGCGCGAGGTCCAGCATGCTTGATCGCGCTCCGGCGGGAACATCCGCGAAGGGTGACGCGGTCCGGCGCGTCCGCTTTCGCGGCGCCGGCTTCGTGCCGGCGAGCAGCCGCTTCGGCGGCTGGATCGCGCTCGCGCTGGTCATTGCGATCTGGCAGGCGGCGGGCAGCACCGGCCTGGTCAATCCGCTGTTCCTGCCCCCGCCGTCGGCGATCGCGCGTGCGATCTACCAGCTCGCGATCTCGGGTGCGCTGTGGCAGCACCTTTCCGCGTCGCTCCTGCGCATCGGTGTCGGCTGGCTGCTCGGCACGGCGGCCGGCGTCGCTGTCGGCTTTGCCATCGGCCTGTCGCGTCTGGCGCGCAGCGTCGGCATCACCTTCATCTCGGCGCTGTTCCCGATCCCGAAGATTGCGCTGCTGCCGCTGTTGATCCTCTGGCTCGGCATCGGTGAAGAGCCGAAGATCGCGACCATCGCGCTCGGAGTGTTCTTCTCGACCGCAATCTCGGTCTATAGCGGCGTCGACGCGGTGCCGCGCAACCTCATCCGCATGGCGCAAAGCTTCAACGTGCCGTTCGCCACGATCGTGCGCAAGGTGGTGTGGCCGGGCGCGCTGCCCGCGATCCTCGCCGGCTTCCGCATCACGTCGTCGGTGGCGCTGCTGCTCGTCGTCAGCGCCGAGATGATCGGCGCGCAATACGGCATCGGCGCGTTCGTATTGCAGGCCGGCAATTTAATGCAGACGGATCAGCTGCTCGCGGGCGTGGTGATCCTGTCGGTGTTTGGGTTGATGGTGGGAAGGGTGATCAACTGGCTGGAGGTCAAATTATTGCACTGGCGGTGAGGGCTGTGGATGGAAGTGCGCCACCACCTCCGTCGTCATCCCGGCGAAGGCCGGGATCCATAACCCCAGGCGGTAGTTTGGCGGATACTCGTCGTTGTTCCTTCGTCGGTACGAATACCGTTCGTCTCGATAGGTCACGCGGTATGGGTCCCGGCCCCCGTGCGCAATTGCGCACTAGGCCGGGACGACAGCGGAGAGTGCGGCTAACATTCGCACCTCACGCGTTCCCGCGATCCTCCCGGAACAAATCCAGCTTCTGCTGCACGGGTCGATCCGAGAAGCTGAATAGCACTGCATCCATGTCCGCCTCGTGCGTGACCCATTGCCAGCTCGGCACCACGAACAAATCGCGCGGGCCCCATTCGAAGGTCGATTCCCCGATGCGGGTACGGCCGTGGCCTTCGATCGGACAGAACACCGTTGCGTCCGTCGAACGATAGCGCGCGGTCTTGAAGCCCTTGGGCAGCAACTGGATGAAAGTGCCGATGGTCGGCATCGCGAAGTCGCCGGTCTCGGGGTTGCTGAATTTCAGCTTCAGCCCGTGACATGCGTCCCACTCCTGGCTCGTGCGGGCTTTCTCCAGTGCTTCGCGCGTGTAGGCATAGGGATAACTGAAGATCGGCGACGTCTTCGAGCTCCGCTTCACGTCGACCGGCAGCAGATTGTGGCCGTAGCGCGCGAAGCTGTCGCCGGCCGGTCTCGTGATCTTCTGCTGATCCTCCTTGGAGCCTTCCGCGAAAGAGCAGTCGAAGAACTGCACAAGCGGAATGTCGAGGCCGTCGAGCCAGAACATCGGCTGGTCGGTCTCGTTGGAATGATCGTGCCAGGTCATCGACGGCGTGATGATGAAGTCGCCCGGCTCCATCGCGGTGCGCTCGCCGTCGACCGCGGTGTGGGCGCCCTTGCCTTCGAGCACGAAGCGCAGCGCCGACTGGCTGTGCCGGTGGGCGGGCGCGACGTCGCCGGGCACCACCATCTGCACGCCGGCATAGAGCGACGTGGTGATTTTCGACTGCCCGCGCAGGCCGGGATTTTCCAGCACCAGCACGCGCCGCTCGGCCTCTTTCGCCGTGATCAGCTTGCCGGCTTCGGTCATGTAGTCGCGGATGATGTCGAACTTCCACAGATGCGGCCGGCAGGCGCTCTTCGGCTCCGGCGTGATCAAATCGCTCATGACGGTCCAGAGCGCGGTGAGATTCTCGCCGTCGATCTTCTTGTAGAACGCCTCGCGTTCCGGCGTCTTGGTCACGGCTTCCATGGTGCGGCTCCCGTCGTTTTGTTGATTGACAGTATACTTACGATCTAGGTAGCGTCAATGTGACGGGTACGATCAATGTCGTCATTCCGGGGCGATGCGATAGCATCGAACCCGGAATCTCGAGGTTCCGGGTTCTCGCTTCGCGAGCCCCGGAAGACAAAAAAGTAAGGGGGGGTTCCGATGAAGCTGCACGGCTATTTCCGCTCCAGCGCCGCCTACCGGGTACGAATCGCGCTGAGCCTCAAGGGCCTCGGTGCCGAGCACCTGCCGCATCACCTTCGCAAGGGCGAGCAATGCGCGCCCGCCTATCTCGCCATCAATCCGCAGGGCCTGGTGCCCGCGCTGGAGAGCGACGCGGGCGCGGTGCTGACCCAATCGCTCGCCATCATCGAATGGCTCGACGAAACCCATCCCACCCCCCCGCTGTTGCCGAGGGATGCGTTGCAGCGCGCCAAGGTGAGGGCGTTCGCGTTGGCGATCGCCTGCGACACTCACCCCGTGCAGAATCTAAAGGTGCTGGCGCGGCTGCGCGAGCTCGGGCTGCCTGAGGAGAAGGTTCAGGACTGGGCGGCCTGGGTCAACCGCGAGGGGCTCGCGGCTTGCGAGACGCTGATCAGGGCCGAGCCGGGCCCGTTCTGCTTCGGGGATGCGCCGACGCTCGCCGATCTCTGCCTGGTGCCGCAGCTCGCCAATGCGCGCCGCTTCGGCGTCGACGTCTCCGCCTACCCGCGCCTGCTGAAGGCGGAAGCTGCGGCCAAGGCGCTGCCGGCGTTCGTCAACGCCGCGCCGGAGAAGCAGCCCGATGCCGAGTAAGCCTGCCCCTCCAATCACGATAGACGCGGTCTACGCCGCGCCGGGCTATCTGTTCCGGCGCATGCAGCAGATCGCGGTCTCGATTTTCATGGAGGAGTGCAAGGCGTTCGATCTGACGCCGGTGCAATACGCGGCGCTGATCGCGATCCACACCCATCCCGGCATCGACGCGACGCGGCTGTCCGCAGTGATCGCCTTCGACCGCTCCACGCTCGGCAGCGTGATCGAGCGGCTTCAGGCCAAGGATTTCGTCGAGCGCAGGCCGGCGCCGGAAGACAAGCGGATCAAGCTGCTCTATTTGACCAAATCAGGCGCGGCGATCCTGCGCGACATCATTCCCGCCGTCGAACGCGCCCAGATGCGGATGCTCGAGCCGCTCAAGCCGGCGGACCGCAAGGCGCTGATGGGGCTCCTGGTGCAGCTCGTCGATCTCAACAACGAGGCGTCGCGGGTGCCGCTCCGGGCGGAGGATGCGCTGGAGCATCTGGGGAAGGCGGGGTGAGGTGGCGCCTGACATTCCGGTGTCGTCCCGGCGAAGGCCGGGACCCATAACCACCGAGTTCGGTTTGGCGAAGACAGGTGGTGACCAGCTCGCGCTAATAACTCCCACTCGGCGTATGGGTCCCGGCCTTCGCCGGGACGACAGCGAGAGTGAGCAACACCGCCGCTCACATCCGCAACAGCGCCTGCCGGTCGATCTTCCCCGTGCCCGTCTTCGGCAGCTCGTCGATGAAGATCACTTCGCGGGGATATTTGTAGGGAAGCAGCTTGCCCTTCACGTAATCCTGCAGCCGTCGTGTCGCTTCGCTTTGATCAGCCGCGCGGCTGTTCATCACCACGACCGCCTTCAGCGTCATGCGCCGGTCCGGCAGCTCGGCGGCGAACACCGCACATTCGCGGATGTCCGGGTGGTCGGCGAGGCACAGCTCGACCTCGAGCGGGTAGACCCACTGGCCGGAGATCTTGATGAGATCGTCGGCGCGGCCGCGGAAGAAGTGAAAGCCGTCGGCATCGCGGACGAAGCGGTCGCCGGTGTAGATCCAGCCGCCTTCGCGGATGGTCTCGGCGGATTTGTCCGGCCGGTTCCAGTACAGCGGCGTGTTGGAATCGCCGCGCACCCACAAGATGCCTTCCTCGTCGTCGGCGACATCGCGGCCGTCCTTGTCACGCAGCGCGACCTCGTAGCCGGGCACGCGCAGGCCTGCCGCGCCGAGCTTCTTCCGCTCGGGACGGTTGGAGAGATAGATATGCAGCACCTCGGTCGAGCCGAGGCCTTCCACGATCTCGAGACCGGTGAGCGTCTTCCAGCCGTTGAAGACGTCGGCCGAGAGCACCTCGGCGGCCGAGAGCGCCATGCGCAGCGACGAGAAGTCGGTCCTGTCGGCACCCTCGGCCTTGGTCAGCGCTGTATAAAGCGTCGGCAGGCCGAAGAAGACCGTCGGCTTGTATTGCTCGATCGCCGTGAAGATCGCCGCGGGCTTCGGCTGGCCCGGCAACAGCAGCGTCGTCGCGCCCGCCGAGAACGGGAAGGTGATCGCGTTGCCAAAGCCATAGGCGAAGAAGATTTTTGGCACCGAGAAGCAGATGTCATCCGGCGTCAGCTTCAAGACGTTCTGCGCAAAGGCGGCTTCGCTATAGGCCATGTCGTGCTGGAGATGCACGATGCCCTTGGGCCGGCCGGTCGACCCGGACGAGTACATCCAGAACGCCATTTCGCTGCGATGCGTGTCGGCTTCCGCGAGTTCGGCCGGAAATTGCGGGAGCCAGCCGGCGG
Organism: Bradyrhizobium sp. Ken64; assembly: GCF_055807555.1. NCBI lineage: Bacteria > Pseudomonadati > Pseudomonadota > Alphaproteobacteria > Hyphomicrobiales > Nitrobacteraceae > Bradyrhizobium > Bradyrhizobium sp. Ken64. The sequence goes on from NZ_JBVVPA010000017.1 coordinate 157,918, forward strand.
CGGAAACGGCGTTCGGCGCGGCGTGATCGCCCACCGCACCATTGACGACGATCAGCGTCTGCAGGTTCGTGTCCTTGCAGGCCTCGGCGTTGAACCGTGCACAGAACTCGGCATCCGCCACGGCAACAGTCGCGCCGGAATCGGCGAGATAGAATTGCAGCAGATCCGGCGGTGTCAGCGTGTTGATCAGCAATGGCACGAAGCCGGCGCGCACCGCGCCGAAGAACGCGGCCGGATAGGCCGGGGTATCATCGAGGAACAACAGCACGCGGCCGCCGCGCTTGAGGCCGAGCGAGGCAAAGCCGTTGCCCCAGCGGCAGGCTTCCGCGCAGAGCTCGGCGTAGGTGCGGGTGCCCGCGGGGCCCATGAGCGCGAGCTTGTCGCCGCGGCCTTTGCCGACATTGTCGAACAGAACGCGGCTGGCATTGTAGACCTGCGGAACGAAAAAGCCGATCTCGCGCGCGCCCGCGCAGTCGGCGGGCACCTGGTCGTGAATCTGCTCGCTCATGCCTCGTCCCCACCGTTCTTGGCGGCTTCGTAGCGCGCCATGAAGGCCGGCGACATCGCGCGCAGGCGGGAGTCGTCGATGCGGCCTGAGCGGGTGATGTAGCTATAGGCAAAGTCCATCAGGCCCTGCTGCATGTGCTGGGCAAAGTGCTCGTACCAGAAAGCGCTGGTCCGCGCGGCGTTCACGAGCTTCTGCACCACCGGCTTTCGCGCGGCCTGGTAGCGATGCAGGGCGGTGGAGAGATGGGCATCCGACTCCAGCGCCTTGACCAGCGCAATGGCGTCCTCGATCGCGAGCCGCGTGCCCGAGCCGATCGAGAAATGCGCCGAGTGCAGCGCGTCGCCGAGCAGCACCATGTTCTTGAACGACCAGTGCTCGTTCCAGACCCAGGGGAAGTTGCGCCAGACCGATTTGTTGGAGACCAGCGAGCGGCCACCGAGCGTGTCGGCGAACACCTCCTCGCAGACGCCCTTGGACTGCTCCACGTCCTTGTAGGCGAAACCGTAGGCCTGCCACGTCGCATGATCGCATTCGACCAGGAACGTGCTCATGGTCGGCGAGTAGCGGTAGTGGTGGGCGTTGAACGCGCCGCGGTCGGTCTTCACAAAGGTCTGCGACAGCGTGTCGAAGCGCTTCGAGGTGCCGTACCAGACGAACTTGTTGGAGGAGTAGGACAGCGAGGTGCCGAAATCGCCCTCGAAGGCGCGGCGCACCAGCGAGTTCAGCCCGTCGGCGGCGACGATCAGATCGTGGCCGTTGAGCTGATCGATCCCATGAATTGGCGTATCGAAGCGCGGGGTGACGCCGGCATCGAGCGCGCGCTGCTGCAGGAAGCGCAACAGCTCGAGCCGGCCGATCGAGGAGAAGCCGACGCCGTCGATGGCCACGCTGTCGCCGCTCAGGTTCAGCGTGATGTTCTCCCAGCTCTCCATGTGCGGCGCGATTGCGTCGACCGTCTCGGGGTCGTCGGCGCGCAAGAATTCCAGGGCCTGGTCGGAAAACACCACGCCAAAGCCCCAGGTCGCGTCGGCCGGGTTCTGTTCGAACAGGTCGACTTGATCCTCGGGGTGACGCTTCTTCCAGAGATAGGCGAAGTAGAGCCCACCGGGCCCCCCGCCAATCACGGCGATCCGCAACGTCTGCCTCCCTAATTGACAGTATACTTACTATCTAGGGGTAGACTAATGTGCTCCGGTCGCCCGCGCCAGCGGAATTATCGGCAAGGCGCGCAGCGCATCAAAGCTCACGTCCGGACGCACGTTTGGCGCGTGTCCGAAGCGGTGACCTTGCGAAGCATAGCCAAACCGTGGCGGCTTGGCCATCCGCCCCGTCAGACGCAGCGCTTCAGATAGACCCCGTCCACCAGCACCCTGGCACAGCGGACCACCGGATAGCACGCTTCTCTAGCGTGCAGCGAACGGCGCCAGCACGTCCTTGCAGGCGGGCGACAGCGAAGCGGCATTGTTGGCAACGCATTGGATGATCCGACCGCCACCTGGCGTCACGCTGCCGCACAGCGTGCGGACATCCTCGCGACATGCGGACTGGACGATGAACAGCTCTTCGCGCGGCCGCAACGGGCGCAGCACGATCACGGCAGGCGCGGCCGCCGCCGGAGGTGCGGCGCCCGCAGGTGCCGCCGTTGCTGCCGCGCCACCGCCGCCGGCCGCGGCGCTCACCGCTTTCTCGCAGGCCGGCGAAACCTTTGCCTTGTTCTTCTCCAGGCATTCGAGCGCAGGCGCGCCGCCCGGCGGCACGCTGGCGCACACCTTGGGATAATCGGCGCGGCACGCGCTCTTGACGGCGGCAACCTGGGCGCTGCTCGGCTGTTTGGCTGCAGCGGTGGTTGCAGCGGCCTTGGGCGCGGCCGCGGCAGCCGGCTTTGCGGCGGGAGCGGATTCAGCCTTCGGCGCGGCAGGCGCGGCCTCCGCCTTGGGTGCAGCCTCTTTGGGTGCAGCGTCCTTGGGTGCAGCCTCGGTCTTCGGCGCGGCTTCGGTCTTCGGCGCCGCCGCAGGCTCGACGGCGCGAACTGCGGTTTGGCATCCCGAGGACAAGCTGGACATGCTCTTCTGCAAACATTGATACGCTTCCACACCGCCCGGCGTGACGCTCGAACAGTGCGCCATGAAGTCCGAGCGGCATGCGGAGCGGATCGCGCTCTTCTGCGCTTCGGTCGGTGCTTGTGCGAATGCGCCTGCTGCAGTTGCGAACAGAGCCGCCGCCAGCAACGCCCCGCGTGCAGACGCATGTTTCAACGTGTTGAACATCTGAGTGAATTCCTGCCCTGTCTGTAACGCCGCCGATTTTTCAAATGTGATGCAAACAATCATCGCGGGTGATGCCGCGCGCGGCATCATTGGCCGCCGCGACCTCTACCGCAAGTAGATATTGGCTTTGCAATTGCGACCTAACTACGTCGTCAGAGCTTGACCATGCGCTTGCCGCGGTTCTCGCCCGCCAGCAATCCGATCAGCGCCTTCGGCGTGTTCTCGAGGCCGTCGATGATGTCCTCCTGCACCTTCAACCTGCCGGACGTGACCCAGGCCTGGAGGTCGGCGAGCGCACGCTGGCTCTCCTTCATGTAGTCCATCACGATGAAGCCCTGCATGACGAGCCGCTTCACCACGATCAGGCCGGGCACGCCGCGCGGGCCGTGCGCCGAGGGCGCGCCGTCATATTGCGAGATCGCGCCGCAGCAGGCGATGCGGCCGTAATTGTTCATCTGCGGCAGGCAGGCTTCGAGAATGTCGCCGCCGACATTGTCGAAATAGACGTCGATGCCCTTCGGAGCCGCCGCGCGCAACGCCTTGAACACCGCGCCGTCCTTGTAGTCGACGGCGGCATCGAAGCCGAGCTCGGAGGTCAGCCAGCTGCACTTGTCGGCGCCGCCGGCGATGCCGATAACGCGGCATCCCTTGATCTTCGCGATCTGCCCGACGATCGAGCCGACCGAGCCTGCGGCCGCAGAGACCACGACCGTCTCGCCCTCTTTGGGCTTGCCGATCTCCAGCAGGCCGAAATAGGCGGTGAGGCCGGCGATGCCGAATACGCTGAGCAGATGCGTCATCGGCTCGAGCTTCGGCATCTTGGTGAGATGCTTGGCGGGCACTACCGCCAACTCCTGCCAGCCGGTATCGCCGAACACGATGTCGCCCGGCGCAAGCTCCGGCGCTTTCGAGCTGATGACCTCGGCGATGGCGCCGCCGGCCATCACGCTGTTGGCTTCGACTGCTGAACGATAGGTCGCGCCGTGCATCCAGGCCCGGTTGGCGGCGTCGAGCGAGATGTATCGAACGCGCAGCAAGGCCTCGCCGTCCTTCGGCTCAGGCATCGCACCTTCGACCATCTTGAAGTGCTCGGGGCCGAGCTTGCCGCTGGGCTTTTCCACCAGAAGAATCTGACGATTGATGCTGCCGCTCATGATGTTTCCCTCGGTCGTTTGACGATTATTGATGCAGCTGCCGCAAGAAAAACGTGCAAGCCGCATTCGTTGTGCGCTGCGTGAAGGCTAGATCGCGGGCGCCCGTTTCGCAACGGGAACATCCGCTCCGACGACCGCACGCCAAGCGTGTTGCGCGGTCGTCATATCTGCGACATCATGAAGCGGTCGGTGTAGCGGGGGTGTTCAATGTCGAACAGGTTTACGCAATTCATTCTGGTGGCGATGGTGCTCGGCATCATCATGGGCGCGGCGATCTACAATTTCCTGCCCGACACGCGGGGCGATTGGGCCTCGTCCATCAACCTGATCGCCGTGATTTTCCTGCGCCTGATCAAGATGATCATCGCGCCGCTGGTGTTTGCGACCTTGGTCGGCGGCATTGCTCATATGGGCTCGGGCTCCAAGCTCGGCCGCATCTTCGCCAAGACCATGGGCTGGTTCATCAGCGCCTCTTTCGTCTCGCTGATGCTCGGCCTCGTGATGGTCAATCTGCTCCAGCCCGGCGCGAATTTCCCCGGGACGCTGCCTGACAAGGCGCAGTCGACCGGCCTGCCGGTTTCCGCCTTCTCGATCGAAAAATTCCTGACCCATCTGATCCCGACCTCGATCGCGGATGCGATGGCGCAAAACGAGATCCTGCAGATCGTGATCTTCGCCGTGTTCTTCTCGGTGGCGATGGGCTCGATGCCCGAGCGCTCCAAGCCGATCCTGGCGCTGATCGACGACATCGGCCACATCATGCTCAAGGTGACGGGCTATGTGATGCTGTTCGCGCCGTTCGCCGTCTGGGCCGCCATCACCGCGACGGTTGCCAAGAACGGCCTGCTGGTGCTCTGGAAGCTCATCGTCTTCATGGGCGGGTTCTATCTCTCGCTCGCGCTCCTGTGGGGCATCCTGGTGGTCGTGGGTTTCATCGTGATCGGGCCGCGCTACGCCCATCTGCTGAAGCTGATCCGCGAGCCGCTGATGATCGCGTTCTCCACCGCGAGCTCCGAAGCGGCCTATCCGAAAACGCTGGAGGGGTTGAACAAGTTCGGCGCCTCGTCGCGGATATCGAGCTTCGTGCTGCCGCTCGGCTATTCCTTCAATCTCGACGGCACGATGATGTACTGCACCTTCGCGAGCGTCTTCATCGCGCAGAGCTATCACATCGACATGCCGCTCGGCACCCAGCTCGCGATGCTGGCGACCCTGATGATCACCTCGAAGGGCGTTGCCGGCGTGCCGCGCGCCTCCCTCGTGGTGATCGCCTCGACGCTGTCGCAGTTCGGCATCCCCGAGGCGGGGCTGTTGATGATCATGGGCATCGACACCTTCCTCGACATGGGCCGCAGCGCCACCAACGTGATCGGCAACACGCTCGCAACCTCGGTCGTGGCCAAATGGGAAGGCGAGCTCGGGCCCGAGCATGAGCTTGGACCGGGCGATGCCGTGCCGGGGGATATGATCCCCGGCGAAGTGCCTGCGATGGCCGGCCATTGATCGGAGTGCATCATGCGCCTTTCAATGGCGATATCGGGCGGTCTGTTGCTGGCAGCGTGCCTGCTGGCAAAGGGTGCTTCCGCCCAGACCGGTGGCAGCGAAGGGCTTAGCCCGACGCTGTCAGCGATCAAGACCGCGCACACCGTGCGGCTCGGCTATCGCGAGAGCTCGCCGCCGTTCTCCTTCCTCGACCAGGCCAACCGGCCGATCGGCTACAGCCTCGAGCTCTGCGAGGCCATCGTCGAGGAGATCGGCGTCGAAGTCGACGATCCCAATCTGAAGATCGCCTACGTCAAGGTCACCTCCGATGACCGCATCGACGCCGTGCTCCAGAACAAGATCGATTTGGAATGCGGCTCGACCACGGCGAATGCCGAGCGCGGCAAGCGCGTTGCCTTCTCGCCGCTGATGTTCGTCGCCGGCACCAAGCTGATGGTGCCCAAAGCCTCCAGCGTCCAGTCACTGACTGATCTGAAGGGCAAGACTATCGTGGTGACGAAGGGCACCACCAACGAGCAGGCAATCCAGGCGGCCGACAAGAAGTCCTCGTTGGGACTGACCATCGTTGTCGGTGCTGATCACGAACAGTCGTACCAGACGCTCGTCGACGGCAAGGCCGATGCGTTCGCGACCGACGACATCCTGCTGTCCAGCTTGATCGTGCGCCACAAGGCACAGGACAAGTTCCGCGTCACCGGCGATTACCTGTCCTACGACCCCTACGGCATCATGTTCCGCAAGGGCGAGCCGCAACTGGCGGCGGTGGTCGATCGCAGCTTCCGCAAGCTCGGCTCCAACCACGACCTCGTCCCGCTCTACAACAAATGGTTCACCGCACGGCTTCCGACCGGCGAACGGCTGAACGTGCCGATCTCGCTGCAGCTGGAGGAAGCCTTCAAGGCGATGGACGATTCCGCGAGCGCGAATAACTAGCGCTTGTGCGACGAGCGCCGCTGCGCCCTCTCCTTAAAGGGCAGCGCTATCGCATATGACGTCTCAGCGGCGCCTGAGCGAGCGCCGCCTCCTTCGAGACGACCGCTTCGCGGTCTCCTCAGGATGAGGCTCAGCTGCATCCATCTGCCTTGAAATGCTGCCGCATACTCATCCCTCATCCTGAGGGCCCGCCGCAGGCGGGCGTCTCGAAGGATGGCCGCAGTCGAGCTTGCAGCCATATGCTTCTTCATATGCGATCGCCCTGCCATACAAGGGAGAGGGCCTTGCATCGAGCAGCGCGCGCTCACGCGCCCGCTGGGACCTGGTCCAGAAATCCCGTGATGCTCCTGATGCGGCCGTCCTTCAGCACGGCGAAATCCGTCCCCTTGATCGGGCTGTCGATGCCCTCGGGACCAAGGCCCCAACTGAAACGGACATGGTCGCCGTAGCCGTTGGGCTCGCCGATCAACTTGAATTTGAAATCGGGAAAGCGCTGCTGCACGCCTGCGATCAGCGCATCGACGCCGTCATGGCCGTCGCCTTTCATCAGGGGATCGACATAGCTCGCATCCGCCGTCCAGTTCTGGCTCAGCAGTTCGCGCCGGCGGCCGGCTGCACGTTCGTTCCAGAGATCGATATAGCGGCGGGCGATGGTGATGGGGTCGGTCATGGTCGTCTCCTTCGATGGCGCCGTGTTGTTCGGCTGACCTGACTATCGAAGGTTCACGCGCGCTGATCGATTACCTCTGAGGTCATCAGCGCGCGTGAATTTTCCGCAGTTACTTCGCCGCTGTGACCATGATTTCGACGGTGTATTGTGCCGCCGCGAGCTTGGCTTCGACGGTGGCGCGTGCCGGCGTGTTGCCGGGCGAGACCCAGGCGTCCCACACCGCGTTCATCTCGCCAAAGGTCTTCATGTCGGTGATGTAGATCGTGGCCGAGAGCAGCTTCGACTTGTCGGTGCCGGCCTTGGCGAGATGGCTGTCGATGGTCGCCAGGATGTCCTGGGTCTGCTTCGTCACGCTTTCGCCGGCGGCGTTGTTGGCGACGACACCGGCGAGATAGACGGTGTTGCCGTGCACGACGATTTGGCTCATGCGCGGGCCGGTTTCAAGACGTTGAATGCTCATTGGGAGTCTCCTTTGAATGGCGGCCCTGTCTAGCGCAGCCGCCTGCCCTGTGCCACCCCGGGCACGCATGCGTCGCTGGCTATGCATGCGTTGCACTTCAAGGAAATTGGCCGAAGAACGTCCAGATCGTCTCGGCTGCGTCGATGTCGCCGTTCTGCGTCCCGAGCAAGCTGGCGGCGACCTTCGGGAAGCGGGCATCCGGAGAAAATCCGGGCATGCGGTGACCGCCTTGATTGATGCGATAAAGCACGACGTCGTGCCCCTCAGGACAGCGCGAGGAGATCCGTGTCACCGTGGACTGGTCTGCGGGAGCCCTGTCGGGCAAATCGGTCGTGTCGGCATTATCGCTCTCGCAGCCGTTGAGCTTGCGCCAGAACGCAAGCGTCTCCTCGGTGGACCAGAACCCGTCGGCGGCATAATAGCTCGATCCGCGGCCGCCCTCGTAGGGGACGAGCGGATCGGCCGTGCCGTTCATCAGCAGCATCGGCAGCGGCCGCGACGGATGGCATGTGACTGCGGTCTCGTCGGTGAGATTCATGCTCACGCTCGCGCCCGCAGCGAACAGATCGGCGCGGGCGCAGACCAGCGTCATCGCCATGGCGCCGCCATTGGAGATGCCGGTGACATAGACGCGGCGAGGGTCGGCGGTGCCGTTCGCCACCAGCTTCTCGACGAGCTTTGCGATGAAGGCGACGTCGTCGGTGCCCGCGGGCGGACCACGGAGCGCCGGTCCTGCCTTGGTCCTCGCATCGGCCCAGGCGTGGTTGAGGCCATCAGGAAAGACCACGGCAACCCCCTCGCGCTTTGCGACCTGCGGCCACGCCGTCCGCGTCATCATGTCGGCGCCGCGCTGGGTCTTGCCGTGCAGCACGACGACGAGCGGCACGAGCCGCTTCGCCGGCAATTGCACAGTGTAGGACCGCTTCACGCCGTCGATGTCGATCGTATCGGCGGACGCAGCCGAGGCAGCGGCCAATGCCGCAACAAACGCCGCGATGCGCAGCCGCCGCCGCATCATCTAGCCCACGGCCTTCGCCGCGGCCCGGCCCGCATTGCGGCCCGAGAACAGGCAGCCGCCGAGGAACGTGCCTTCCAGCGAACGATAGCCGTGCACGCCGCCGCCGCCGAAGCCGGCGGCTTCGCCCGCTGCGTAGAGGCCGGGGATGACGCTGCCCTCCTCGCCGAACACGCGCGAAGAGAGGTCGGTCTCGAAACCGCCCAGCGTCTTGCGGGTGAGGATGTTGAGCTTGACCGCGATCAGCGGCCCTTGCGCGGGATCGAGGATGCGGTGAGGGGAGGCGGTGCGGATCAGCCTGTCGCCGATATAACGCCGCGCATTGTGGATGTTCATCACCTGCGCGTCCTTGACGTAAGGGTTGGCGATCTCACGGTCGCGCGCCTCGATCTGCATCCTGATGTGCTCGAGCTTGAGGAGGTCGCTGCCGGCCAGCTCGTTCATGGCCGCAACGAGATCCTCGATCTTGTCGCGCACGATGAAGTCGACACCATGGCTTTTGAACGCCTCCACCGGCGCCGGCGCGCCCTTGTTGGTGGCGCGCTTGATCGTCATGCGCCAGCTTTTGCCGGTGAGGTCGGGGTTCTGCTCCGAGCCCGACAGCGCAAACTCCTTCTTGATGATGCTCTGGGTCAGGATGAACCAGGAATAATCGTAGCCGGTGGACATGATGTATTGGAGCTGGCCGAGCGTGTCGGAGCCGGGAAACAACGGCGCCGGCAAGCGCGTGCCGGTGGCGTCGAACCACATCGAGGAGGGTCCGGGCAGGATCCGGATGCCGTGGCGCGGCCAGATCGGTGACCAGTTCTGGATGCCTTCGACATAATGCCACATGCGGTCGCGGTTGATCAGCCGCGCGCCTGATGTCTCGGTGATGCCGATCATGCGGCCGTCGACATGCTCGGGCACGCCGGAGATCATGAATTTCGGCGGCGCGCCGAGCCGCTTCGGCCAGTTCTGCCGCACCAGCTCGTGATTGCCGCCGATGCCGCCCGAGGCGACGATCACGGCTTGCGCCTTCAACGCAAACTCGCCGACGACCTTGCGCGATGAGCTCTTGCCGCGCTCGACATTATCCGGGGCGAGAATGGCACCGCCGACGCCATCCACCGTGCCGTTGGTGATCGAGAGCGCGTCGACGCGATGGCGGAACCTGAAGCTCAGCCGGCCGTTTTTGACGGCCTCGCGCGCGCGGCGCTCGAACGGCTCGACGATGCCGGGCCCGGTGCCCCAGGTGACATGAAAGCGCGGTACCGAATTGCCGTGGCCCATCGCGTCATAGCCGCCGCGCTCGGCCCATCCGACGACGGGGAAAATGCGATGGCCCATCGCGCGTAGCCACGCACGCTTCTCGCCGGTCGCGAACGCCACATAGGCCTCGGCCCATTGCCGCGGCCAGAAATCCTCGTCACGGTCGAAGCCGGCGGTGCCGAGCCAGTCCTGCATCGCAAGGTCGAAGGAGTCCTTGATGCCGAGCCGGCGCTGCTCCGGCGAATCGACCAGGAACAATCCGCCGAACGACCAGAATGCCTGGCCGCCGAGCGACTGCTCGCCCTCCTGATCGACCACGATCACGCGCTTGCCGGCGTCCGCTATCTCGGTTGCGGCCACGAGGCCCGACAGTCCTGCGCCGACAACGATGACGTCAGTCTCTTCAGCCATCTGTTCGGCCATATGTTCCCCCCTCCATGTGTTCCACCTCCACAGGTTCCCCCCTGTAGTTGCCCGGATTGAAGCCGGCGGTTGCAACTGAGATCAAGAGTTGTGGCGCGTAAGACATCGTTAACTTGTTCCACTTCGGGAAAAAGAGCGCCCGAGTGCAGCGCCGGCGCAACACTGGATTTGAATTTGTTTTGAACGAGCCGGCATGCCTAGACAAAACCGCGGTTACGACAGACCCTAGCAGGGCATCACCACCTGACACACAGATTCGAATTCGACTGGGGCGGGGGCCAATGAAGTTTCTGACGGGGTTGCTTGCGGCGGTTCTCCTGATCGCGAGCATGGGCGCTTCTCAGGCAGTGGTTCGGATCGCGGATGACCGCGGCGGCCGGATCGGAACCTACGTCGATAAATACCAGGACCTGCGACAGTCGGGCGACACCGTCATCATCGACGGTCTCTGCGCCTCTGCCTGCACCATCGTCCTCGGCGCCATCCCGCCTGACCGTATCTGCGTGACGTCGCACGCGACACTGGGCTTCCACGCCGCGTGGGATTTCGGCAGCAACGGCCGCGCCGTCACGAATACCGAAGCGACCCAGATGCTCTATGCGATGTATCCCTCGCAGGTGAAGCGCTGGATCAATCAGCGCGGCGGCCTCACCCCGCATATGCTGTTCCTGAAGGGCAGGCAGCTCCAGGCCATGTACAAGCCCTGCTACCTCGACGCGCAGGCCTCGGCCAACAAGCCGTCGCGCGGGCCACTCCCGCAAGCGGACCGGCTCGAATCCGCCCGGGGCCAGCTCCTGCACTGACATCCTCGGCCTGACGGGATTGTTTGCCAGCCAGCGGCGCCTTGCCCGCAGGCGGGGCAAAGCTTATTTGAACGCTCGGGAACTCTGGCCTTCACCCCGATCGTTGTCATGGCTCAACCACTGCACCCCGCCCATCCTGTATCGGACAATTCGCCCACTGCCGGCCGGATGCCGTTCGTGCTGCTGTTGGCCGGTGCCGGCGTCGGCGGCCTGGTCGTGCTCGGCGCGCTCGCGCTCTGGTTCCACTACGGCAGCCAGGTTTTCTTCGAAATGATCAGGACCGGTCTTGCCGCCTGCTTCTGACCCGCGACAGGAAGTTTTCCGCTTATGAGCCCTACCGCCCGTCCGCTGGTGATCGCGACCGCCTTCGCCGCAAGCCTCGTCCTCGGGCTCCTGATCGTATTCTGGGCCATGGGCGGGGTCAGCAAGGTGGCGCAGCCGGCCGCGATCGGCGGCCCGTTCCAGCTCACCGACCAGAACGGCAAGGCCGTTACCGACAAGAACCTGAAGGGCAAGCCGACCCTGATCTTCTTCGGCTACACCCATTGCCCCGATGTCTGCCCGACCTCGTTGTTCGAGATCTCGGAAGTGCTGCGCGCGATGGGCAAGGACGCCGATAAGGTCAATGCCGTCTTCATCTCGGTCGATCCCGAGCGCGATACGCCGGCGACGATGAAGGATTATCTATCGAGCTTCGACCCGCACCTCGAGGGCCTCAGCGGCGATCCTGCCGAGACCGCCAAGGTGATCACCTCCTACCGGGTCTATGCCAAGAAGGTCCCGACCAAGGACGGCGACTACACCATGGACCACACCGCGTTGATCTATCTGATGGATCGCGACGGCCGCTTCGTCTCGCCGTTCAACCTGAAGCGCACGCCGGAAGAGGCCGCAGTGGAGTTGAAGCGGTATCTGTAAGTTTGGCGGACTGATCGCGCGGCGTACTCGGTAGCCTCTCCCGCTTGCGGGAGAGGTCGGCGCGGAGCGCCGGGTGAGGGTTCTCTCCTCTGGGGGATTATCCCTCTGTGGCAAAGACCCTCTCCCCGACCCTCCCCCGCAAGCGGGGGAGGGAGCGCACCCTGGCCGCAATCCGCGCTCGCGTTCCCGGCCGGATGGGCTATAAGGCCCTCCGATCTCAACGAAATTCGTTCATTTTCAGCCGATGGCCCCATCGCAACAGGCGAAATCGTCCAAATCCGCCCGTGGCTTGCTGACCGGGCTGGTCGTCGGCGTCTGCCTGCTCGTGGCTGCGACGTGCGCGCAGGCGCAGGCTCCGGCCAAGCAGCCCCCAGCGGCGCCGCAAGCCTCACCTCAGGTCGCGCCGCAAGCCGCCCCCCAGGCCGTGCCGGGATTCTGGGACCCGCGGCGGCGGCCGGAGCGGCCGGACCTGTCGCGCCTGACCGTGATCCGTTTCCTGACCGAGACCGACTATCCACCGTTCAACTATACCGGCGCCGACGGCAATCCGGCCGGCTTCAACGTCGATTTCGCCCGCGCGCTGTGCGAGGAAATCAAGGTCACCTGCACGGTGCAGATGCGCCGCTTCGAGACGCTGGTCGATGCACTCGCCTCCAACCGGGGCGACGCCATCATCGCTTCGATGGCGGTGAGCCCGCAGCTCCGCGCCCGGGTCGATTTCACCGATCCCTATTACCGCGTGCCGGCGCGCTTCGCCTCGCGCAGGGACGCGGTGATGCCGGAGATCCGGCCCGAATATCTCGAAGGCAAGAAGGTCGGCGTCATCGCCGGCTCCGCGCATGAAGCCTATCTCAAGGCCATGTTCACCGACGCCGAACTGCACCCCTATCCGAATGACGACGCGATGCGCGCCGCGCTTCGCAAGGGCGAGGTCGACTTCATCTTCGGCGACGCCATCGCGCTCGCGTTCTGGATCAACGGCACCGATTCCGGCGATTGCTGCGCGTTCTCCGGCGGTCCCTTCGTCGAAAGCCGCTTCTTCGGCGAAGGCATCGGCATCGCCGTGCGCAAGGGCAACGACGTGCTGCGCCAGGCCCTGAACTGGGCGATGTTCCGCGTCTGGGAGAAGGGCCGCTACACGGATCTGTGGTTGCGGTATTTCTCGGTGAGCCCGTTTTAGTCCCAGGCGCCGCCACCAATTCCTCATCCTGAGAGGGTGAGAATCTTTCGTCTAAACGGGCATTTGCCGTAGCCGCTTTGCTATGATTCGATGACGGG